>CBFIBN010000010.1:0-23603 GCA_965660775.1 Arenicellales bacterium
CCTGTTTAACTTCTCTGATGCGAAGACAGCCGTCATGTTCTGCAACGGCATGTGGTGTGGCCAATCGCCCAACAATATCAAGAACCTGCTGAAATTTGGCTACCCGGCCCACAAAATCAAGTGGTACCGTGGCGGCATGCAGGATTGGGAGATCCTCGGCCTGAGCACAGCCAAGCCGTAATTTTCTGTCATCCCATAAAAAGCGGGGCATTGCCCCGCTTTTTTTTCGCTTAAATCACTCAGCCGCGCGCCAAACTGGCGCCGCTTCAGGGCACTCCGGACAGCCAGATTAAAGACGCCATGCGCCCGCAACGGCCCTGACGCCGATGTGAAAACCATCGTCCAGGGTCAGAATAGGTGCAGCAATCACTGGCTGCGGAAAACGCAATCTCACAGCGCCTGAGCCGGGCTAGCACTAAGCCCGGCAGATCGGCCATGTACCGATCGCCCTTGCGGGCAAAATATTTCTGATCCGCCGGATCCGCTGCCAGAAACTGTTCTCGGACTTCGTTACCCACCTCAAAGGCGCGCTGGCTGATACTGGGCCCCACCCAGGCGATGATGTCCTGCGGTTCGGCCGGTACCTGAGCAACCCCCTGCTCAATCACACCGGCAACAACACCTCGCCATCCGGCATGTAAGAGGCCAACGAAACTACCTATTCGATCACTGAGAAATACTGGTGCACAGTCGGCGCTTAGCACCGCGCAAACTACCTCATCCCCAGGCCGAGTAGTAAAGCTGCCATCTGCCACAGGCCCCTCCTCTGATCCATCCAATTCACATACTCTCGCGCCATGAACCTGAGTCATCCATCGCGGCTCTCCTACAAGCCTCAATTGTTGCACCAGGGATAATCGGTGGGCCACAACCCGACCCGGATTATCTCCAACATGATTACCCAGATTGAACCCGTTATAGGAGTCCCCCGGCTGACTTGCACTGCGCTCGGTTATCAGCGCCCGGACATGACTGGGTGCCGGCCAGTCTGGAACTATCGAGACGGCTGTGGCAGCGTTCATGTCTCGATGGCGGCGTCGATGCTCAACGCATCGGTCAACGCGGCGAAATCAGATGGGATTGCACTTTCCCAACGAAGAGATTCGCCGGTCACAGGATGCGCCAGCGCGAGAACCGACGCATGCAATGCCTGACGCTGAAAACCCTGCAGGACAGCGATCAGCTGCGGACTCGATCTGGGCGGCAGCTGGAAACGGCCGCCGTAGACCGGGTCACCTACCAGCGGAAATCCAAGATGGGCCATATGCACACGGATCTGGTGCGTCCGGCCTGTTTGCAACTGTAACTTTAATAGAGTGTGCGATCGAAAACGCTGGCCCAGTCGATAATGGGTCACTGCGGGACGGCCTTTGCTGGTAACCGCCATCTTCAACCGGTTGCGTGGATGTCGGCCGATCGATGCGTCCACGGTACCGCCAGAGATCGGGCGACCATTCACCACTGCGAGGTACTCCCGACTGATGACGCGGGCCTCGAGTCCCCGGATCAATTCACTACGGGCAAGCTCAGTAAGCGCCACGACCAGCAGCCCGCTGGTGTCTTTGTCCAGGCGATGGACAATACCAGCCCGCGGCAGAGCCCCGGTAGCCGGATATTGGTGCAAAATGGCGTTCGCCAACGTACCGGCTGGGTTGCCCGCCCCGGGATGGACAACCAGTCCACAAGGCTTATCGATAACCACAATATGTTCATCTTGATGGACTACTGAAAGCGCCAAGGGTTCGGCCACCCATTCGATCTGGGTCAGCGGTGGCTTTTGAAGACACAGGATCTCCCCTCCAGCTACGCTGAGCCGCCCTGACGGGGTCTCATTTGCCAGTGTGATCCGCCCCTCCTTGAGCCAGGCCTGTAACTGTGACCGAGAGTGAGGCGGGAAAACCTTTGCCAATACCTTATCGAGACGCTCGCCGGCCGCCGCGTCAGGCACCACCCCAGTCACTGCTTCGCCACTTTTGCTTGCGCCTGCCATAACTATCGCCTTCGCTGTTGGCTCTCGAAAGTATAATAGAGGCGTATCCACCAGTCTCTACAACCATGTACCAGTCTATCCGCCTCCTACTTTGCTTGCTAATCGCTCCACTGCTCACCGGTGGCTGCACGATCCTGGAAGAAAAAGATGAAACCGCCAACTGGACCGCGGAGCAGTTTGTCGCGGTGGCGCAAACAGAGTTGGCCGCCGGCGACTGGCCAGCTGCGATCGCGACTTACCAGAAAATGCAGGGTCGCTTTCCTTACGGCCGTAATGCCGAGCAAGCCCAATTGGACATCGCTTATGCCCATTTCAAGAACGACGAATCTGCCCTGGCAGTCGTCGCCGCAAACCGCTTTATACAGATGCACCCAACACATCCTAATGTGGATTACGCGTACTACCTTAAAGGCCTTGCATTGTTCGAACCGCCGGACAGCCTACTTGATGATATCACCGGAAAAAGCCCTGCCAACCACGATATCAGGCCAGTGCGCGAAGCATTCGTGGCCTACCGCGAACTCGTGAGTCGCTTCCCCGACAGCCGGTATGCCTCAGACGCGCGAAAACGCCTGGTGTATATCATCAATGTACTAGCAATGCACGACGTCGATATTGCCCGTTATTACTATTCGCTAGGTGCAGACGTGGCTGCAGTAAACAGGGCCCGGTCAGTGCTGGAAACCTATCAGAATTCCACTGCAGTCGAGCATGCATTAGGGGTGATGGTCAAAGCTTACAAACGCATGGGTCTGACTGAACTACACGACGATGCCACCCGGGTTTTACAACTCAACTACCCCAAAAGCAAGTACCTCAACTAAACCGAGAAGTAATCGGATAACGTCGATCCCGACCAAAAGCGCGCCGGGTGATACGTACGCCGGGTGGTGCCTGGCGCCGCTTGTACTCGTTGCGCAGCACCATTTGCGAAACCCGAGACACGGTTTGCAGGTCAAAACCCTTGGCTGCAATTTCCTCGATTGAGCAATCATGTTCGATGAATTCCTCAAGTATGGGGTCAAGGACTTCGTAGGGCGGCAGATTGTCGGTATCAGCCTGGTCTTCAGCCAATTCTGCTGACGGTGGCCGAGTGATGACACGCTCGGGAATCACCATACTGCTGCGATTACGGTAGCGGGCAAGCTGATAGACCAAGGTTTTCGGAACATCCTTGATGACGGCAAAGCCGCCCGCCATATCGCCATACAGGGTGGCATAACCAACGGCCATTTCACTCTTATTGCCGGTGGTCAATACCAGGCAACCGGTTTTGTTGGAAATTGCCATCAGCAGGTTACCGCGAATTCTGGCCTGCAAATTCTCCTCGGTGGTATCGGCAGGCAACCCCTTAAACAACGGTTCGAGTTGTGTGCGATACGCTTCTACCAACGACTCAATAGGTATCACCTGGGTTGTAACACCTAGTGCCTGCGCCTGCGCCTTGGCATCGGCAAGACTCATGTCCCGGGTGTAACGCGAGGGCATCAGTACGGCTTGCACCTTGTCCGAGCCCAACGCGTCTGCAGCCACGGCAAGTGTCAGGGCAGAATCGATCCCGCCTGACAGCCCCAGTACCACGCCATCAAACCCGTTTTTGGCTACATAGTCACACAGCCCAATCCGCAAAGCTTCGTAGACACTTTCCTCATGCCCCGGTAACGGTGCCAGTTCACGGTTACTGCCCAGGTCACCTTGATGGATATCAATACGCGCTAAGTCCTCGGAAAAAAAAGCACTGCGGTGGACAACCTGGCCAGTCGCATCACAAGCAAAAGAGCCGCCGTCGAATACCAGTTCGTCTTGCCCACCAACCAGGTTGACATAAATGATCGGTACCGCGGCCTCGCGTGATCGCCCAACAACAACCTGTTCTTCACGTTCGCGGGCCTTATGTACATCGAAGGGTGAGGCGTTGAGATTAAATATCACTTCGGCCCCGGCTGCCACACAGTCCGCGACTGGTCGTTGATGCCAGACATCCTCGCAAACGGTTAGCCCAATAGCGAACCCATCAATATCAATCACCAATGTGTCACTACCAGGAGAAAAATAGCGCTTTTCATCGAAGACTCCGTAGTTGGGCAGTTTTTGCTTGAAATACCGAGCACGCACCTGCCCCGACTCAACCACTGACGCCGCGTTATAGAGTTTTCCATCCTCGCGAAACGGGTGCCCTACGACAACACAGATATCGCCGGCTTCGACCAGTAGCCGGGCCAACCCACGGTCGGCTCTATCCAGAAAATCCGAACGAAACAACAAATCCTCAGGCGGGTAGCCCGTCACCGCGAGTTCTGGAAATACCACCACTTTGCAACCAAGCTCAGTGCGTGCCTTATTGCAGGCCGCGAGCATCTTATCTACATTGCGGTCTACATCACCAACGGTAAAATTCAATTGTGCAATCGCGACGGGGAGATGCTTCATTGGGTGATATTAAGAAACCAGTTAAGTCAGATGCCAAAAAGGAGGCTGGGGCTAATGATAAGGGGCTTGAGGCCCGTATCACAACACACGCAGCCATGGATCACATCCCGCGCTCCCAGTGGAACGCTCTGGTTCCGGAGGATGCTCCCGGCCTGCGTCACGAATTCCTTGAGGCGCTCGAGCGTAGCGGCAGTTGTACCACAGCCACTGGATGGACACCGTGCCACATTACGGTACACATCGGTGAAGCCTTAGCCGGCGGTGCGCCCTGTTATCTTAAGCATCACTCTTACGGCGAGTTTATCTTTGACTGGGCCTGGGCCAATGCTTACCAGCGCGCGGGTCTTAAGTATTATCCGAAGTTACTTGTGGCCGTACCGTTCACACCGGTGAGCGGCAATCGGCTGTTGCACCATCCAGAATTTGAAAGCGCATCGGTCCGCAGCATAATTGCCGGGGCACTACCGCAGATCGCCACGCGACTGGGGGCATCGTCTGTGCATTGCCTTTTTTGCACCAATTCGGATCTCTTGCCACTCACGGCCAACGGCTTCGTTCGTCGCGAGAGTCACCAGTTTCACTGGCGCAACGATAACTATCTGGATTTTGATGACTTTTTACAAAAGTTGTCTTCAAAAAAACGAAAAAATATCCTACGCGAACGGCGCCGTGTTCATGAGCAGGAGATCACTTTGCACTGGCTGCAAGGTAACCAGTTGAATTCCAGCCACCTTGACTTCCTGATGGCCTGCTACACCAACACCATCGCTGAGCATGGATCGTACGCCTACCTCAGCCGCGAATTTTTCGCGCAGCTCACGCGGGAGCTTCCCGACTCAGTACAGCTACTGCAGGCAACACGCCACGGGCGAGACATTGCTTGTGCGCTCTTCATCCGCGGCAAAACTTCCCTGTTTGGTCGCTATTGGGGGGCGCTCGAACAGGTGCCAGATCTGCATTTTGAGGCCTGTTATTACGCCCCGATCGAGTACTGCATTAAACATGGTCTCACCCGGTTTGAAGCCGGCGCCCAGGGTGAGCACAAACTGAGTCGAGGACTCACGCCTGAAATCACTCTGTCAGCACACTGGCTATCCCATCAGGGATTTCATGATGCGATCGGGAGATATACAACTGAGGAAAGTTCGCAACTCGCAGAATATACCCGTGTCCTTCACGCCCATACACCATTTCGCAAGCACAATCCCTGAATTTGTGAGTGCTAGAATGACTCGCACAATGGCCCACCCCCCCGAAAAATACTCCTTCCCTGCACTGGAGACCGCCTCCGCCGAGGGTTTGCTTGCCATCGGTGGCGATCTTGATCCTGAACGAATATTGAGCGCCTACCGGCAGGGAATCTTTCCCTGGTACAGCGCCGGACAACCGATACTGTGGTGGTCACCGAATCCGAGAGCCATCCTGTACCCACAGCAAGTCCGGATCTCTCGCAGTCTGCGCAGGAGCCTTCGCCAACGAGGCTTCGTCATTACGGCTGATCGCTATTTTGCTGGCGTCATTCGGCAGTGCACTCAGCCCCGCAACGGACAATCGGGCACCTGGATTACACCCGACATGGAGCAGGCCTATACCACACTTCACCAGATGGGATACGCGCACAGCATCGAGACATGGCAAGACTCTAAACTCGTCGGCGGCCTCTACGGGATAGCCATCGGCAAGGCCTTTTTTGGCGAGAGCATGTTCAGTCAAACCACTGACGCATCCAAGGCAGCTCTGATTGGCTTGGCATCGCTACTTGCAACGCGGGGCTACCACTTTATCGACTGTCAGGTGGCATCACCCCATCTCGAATCACTCGGTGCCGAGAGTCTGCCCCGGCAACGGTTCACCCAAAAATTATCTCAAGCCGTAAATGCCCATATAAGTGCTGAGGCTTGGCAGTTAGAAAAACAGGGGGGGCAACTGGCATGACCCGCCAACAATCAGTACCAGATCTGTATCAATCCACGCCACACACATGCCCTTATCTGCAGGGTGAAACTGCGGCAAACCTGCTGATCGATCCCCAGTTCAAGGTAACACCGGCGATGTACGACAAACTGATACGCAATGGCTTCCGACGTAACGGCGCCGTGTATTATCGTCCGCATTGCCCAACCTGTCGCCAGTGCCAATCGGTACGCATTCAAGTCAATAATTTTGTTCCCGGCAGATCTTTCCGCCGTATCCAGACACGTAACAGTGACGTCACGATGGAACTGTGTGCGCTGGGCTTCCGTGAAGAGCACTTTGCCCTGTACCGGGCCTACCAGTCCCAAAGACATCATGGCGACAGCATGGACGACCCTGATCCAGAGAAATATCAGCAGTTTCTGGCCCGCTCACAGGTCGAAACTTTCATGGTCGAACTACGTATTGGCCGCCATCTACTGGCAGTTTCTGTGCTGGATCATGTTGCAGACGGCCTCTCGGCGGTCTATACCTTCTTTGATCCCACCCAGGCTCAGCGCAGCCCAGGGACCTTGGCGATACTGCGTCAGATTGAATTGACCCGCTCGGTCAAATACAACTGGCTGTACCTGGGCTATTGGATCCCCGACTGCAAGAAAATGACCTACAAGACCCGATTCAGGCCGCTGGAAGCTTTTGACTCAACGGCTATAACGTGGGCTCATGTCTGCTAAACACTCAGTCGTGCCAGAGATTCCTTTTATCCAAGATCACCAGTTTCGCTATGGTGAGATTGAGACGGTTGCACCCGGCATTCGCAGACTAACTGCGAGAAATGCAGGGCCATTCACCTATCACGGCACCGGAACCTATATCGTCGGCCAAGGCGAAGTGGCGGTTATTGATCCAGGTCCAGACGATCCAGATCATATCGACGCCCTTGTCAGCAGTCTCTCTTCGGAGACCATCAGTCATATCCTGGTGACACATTGCCACCGGGATCACTCCCCGGGAGCCAGATTGCTACAAACCGCCTGCGATGCGCCTACCTACGCCTTTGGCCCGCACGCTGGTGGCATAGAGCCTGATGACAGCGCTATCGAAGAAGGGGTCGATACCTTGTTTACGCCTGATAACGCTTTAAAGCATGGGGAATGTCTGACCGTGGGCGACTGTGAGATAGAGTGTATTCATACCCCGGGCCATACCAGCAACCATATGTGTTTTTCTGTTCCTGGGCAGGATTCGCTATTCAGCGGGGATCACGTTATGGCATGGTCCACCAGTGTGGTTATCCCTCCGGACGGCAACATGGCCGACTACCTGGCCAGTCTGGCCCTGCTTTGCAAACGAACCGAATCACGTTATTGGCCCACCCACGGACCACCGCTGGATTCCCCGCACGATTACGTTCAAGCGTTGATTGCACACCGCCTTCAGAGAATGCAAGATATCATTCAGTTGCTCAAGACTGGTCCCTGGAAAATTACCGATATGGTCGAGCAACTTTACCCGAAGCTTGATGTCCGTCTGCACGGCGCTGCCAGCCGATCAATATTCGCTGCGATACTCTATCTGCAAGATTGCGGTGAAATCGAAGCTCTGGAGTCACCTACGCTTGATGGACTGTACCAGCGATCAAGTTGAGTGAAGCAAAGCGATCGCCTACCCCTTATGGGCAAACCGCTGTCACAGACTGATGCTTCTCACAGGTGAGCGTATCTAACCGACAAATACCCCCTGTCACCCCAGGGCGCGCCATAGTACTGCTTTTGATTTCGCGATCGATCCTGATCTTTTCATACCTTGCTGATGAGATTTATTTTGATAATAATCGGCACATAGGCATATCCACCACAGTCAGTCGGCTCTCAGTTCTCAGCTCTCGCCGAGGACGGTCGCCTGCAGATATTCCGTCTTCTGATAGAGTAAGACCGCGGTGGATTGGCCGCTGGGAAGATTACCAAATGACTCCATACTTCCCACAACACGTTATCGGCGCACCTGGCCGTACTCACCCGAGCGAGCCTACTGACCTCGACCCGGGGAGGTCGATCAATTATCTATTCCATCGACCCCAAGGGAATCCAGGCTCAGTTCGACTATCGGGCACAGGACTGCTGCGGTGGGCAACCAGGGCTGTGTGCACCGCTAACCGCTACAACTCTTAAAACTTTACCCCAGCAATAAACTAGCAAAAGTAACTGGCAGAGCATGAGAAAACTTTATGACGACCCGCTGGCGTTGTCAGCCAGGACTTCAGTTTGCAGGCTGCCTGGTCGAGGCAGTAGTGAATCGGGACGGTATAGGCCAACCCAGAACTTGCGTCAGCCTGATGCGAGTGTCTCTCGGCCATCTTGCGCTAAGCGTTCAGTTGAGCGAGAGGGGCAACGCAGCCCGGACGGGTTAAACCACTGATGGAACGATTCTCTTTGCCACGTAAACTGACTGCGGAGTTTCTGGGCACCGCGTTACTGTTAGCGACAGTAGTGGGCTCAGGAATCATGGCAGAGCGCCTCGCGGGAGGCAATGCGGCGATCGCGCTGCTGGGCAATACCATACCCACCGGGGCAATCCTATTTGTTCTGATTACTATGCTAGGGCCGATTTCCGGCGCCCATTTCAATCCAGCCGTAACCCTGGCGTTTGTTCTGCGGCGTGAGGTCACCCGTCTGGTTGCCCTAGCCTATGTCGCGGTCCAGATCGTTGGAGGGATCACAGGCACATTGACTGCGCATGCCATGTTTGAAGAGACCCTGATCCAGTTTTCCACACAGCTGCGGCATGGCCCAGCGCAGTGGTTTTCAGAAAGTGTTGCTACTTTCGGACTGGTCGCCACAATCCTGGCGACTCGGCGCTGGCGACCTGACGCTGTGCCGAGCGCCGTTGCGCTGTTTATCATAGCCGCCTACTGGTTTACCGCCTCCACTTCCTTTGCCAACCCGGCAGTGACCATCGCCAGAAGCTTGACCGACACTTTCAGTGGAATCTTGCCAGCGAACATGCCAGCCTTTATTGCGGCCCAGTTGGCCGGTGCGGTGATCGCAACTGTAGTGATCGGTTGGCTGCTGCGCTCTAATTTATCGAGTGCAGACTCGAATGAGGGCTAAACCCGTCAGTTGGCCATTAACAGGCGAAGTCGATTGCCCACTCGCTCGGAAAGGTCTGCAAGAGTGGCGATCTGACGAATGACCTGATGCCAAAAGAATGTGGCAACGCCAAGTTCTTCCTCTATTGAAAACAGCTTACGCGCGGCTTTATCCAATAGCGCATCCGTTTCGGTTTCGAGACGACCCAATTCAGAGATCATCTCGTCGACGCGTGCAACCTCCGCATCACCAAAACCTGTCTCCACGAGCTCGTCCAATTCATCAATGATACGCTGGCCCTGCTCACAGGCTGCTACCACCCGCTCGGCCAGTGACAATACTGGCTCTTTCAGTGCATCGGGCAGATGCATGCTACGCTGATCCGCCAGTTCGGCAATATCCTGGGCAACATCTGCGATGGAATCCTGGTAATCGAGAATCTCTAGTATTGTGCGCCGATCCAGAGCCATCATGAATCGCCTGGGGGTGTGGGATCGAATCTCATGCTTGATCTGATCCGCCTCGTGTTCCAGTCGATCTATCGTTGCACGGCAATCTCGAATCGAGTCATTATCCCCTACGGCCATTGCCTCGAGTAAGGGAACCACCTCACGGGCGCAGAGGACGGCAACCTGCATATGTTTTTGCATTGGCGCAATCGGCGAGCGCCCCACCAGTTGATCTATCCAGGCCATGAATATCTCCTAAGGAATTAACAAACCTCTGAAAAAATAATAAAAGAATACCGATAGCCCTGCGGAAATCGGCAGAGTGGCTACCCATGATGCAATGATTTTTCCGACTACGCGCAAATCCAACGCACCGATTCCACGCGCAAGGCCCACACCCAGTACAGCGCCAACCAGGGTATGTGTTGTGGATATCGGAATACCCATTCTCGAGGCCAACACAATAGTCGTTGCTGCCGACAGTTGGGCGGCAAAACCACGACTCGGTGTCAGTTCGGTAATCCGCTTGCCCACGGTCTCCATCACCCGGTAACCCCATGTACCTAATCCAACCACTATTCCGATGCCACCAATCGCGAGCATCCAAGGTTCAACGGGCGCTTTGCTCGCAAGATCCATGCCCCGCACCGCATGCGCCACGGCCGCCAGCGGTCCTATTGAGTTGGCGACATCATTGGAGCCATGGGCGAAAGCAATGGCACAGGCTGTCAGAATCTGAAGAATTACAAAAATACGCTCGACTTGGCTAAATCGATGTTTTTTATCTACCGGCCCCAGATGCACCCTGCGGATAAAAAATACACCCAGTCCAGCCCCTACGACTCCCAAACCTATCGAACCGATCAATGCCTGGGTGAGATTGAGATCTAACTTCAAAGGTTTGAGGCCCTTGAAAAGGGTCACGAGGCCAATAATAAAAAACACGAAAAAGAAAAATAACGGGCCGAGCTTTCGAATCTGCGCAACCGGATCTTTGGTATCAAGAACCTTGGATCGGGTGATCTGGAAAATAAAAAACGCAACGACACCAGCCAACAGTGGCGAGGTCAGCCAGGACAATACGATCTGCATGATCTTGCCCCAGTTCACGGCATCAAACCCAATAGCCACCGTACCAAACCCAACAATGGCACCAACGATCGAGTGCGTAGTTGACACAGGTAAGCCAAACCGGGTGGCGCCGATCAACAAAGTACCCGCCGATGCTAGAGATGCCAACATCCCATAGATAAGCTGATCCCGACTTATCATGCTAAGGTCAAGCATCCCTTTGCGCACGGTATCAGTCACATGTCCACCGGCAAAAAATGCGCCGCAAAATTCAAAAACGCCAGCAACCAGGATCGCACCCCAAACTGTGAGTGCCCCTGAGCCGACACTGGTACCCATCGCGTTGGCAACATCGTTGGCGCCGATAGCCCATGCCATATACAGGGCAAGGAAGGCAGCTACCCAGAGCGCGGGGGGGACATCCGAGAAAAAGGACATTAAGTCAACCTATATTCATCACTAACCCTCAGAATTGACGGGTGCAGTGAAACTGTTCCGTTACAAAATAGAGCGTACCATCCGACGCATGACGGAGTCATCGGCGCCGGCCATTACCGTCGGAATTACTCTGACGCCTCCCGTTCGGCTAGATTCCGGTCGCAGTATCATGTCAGCACCATTTTATTACAGCCCAGGTGTACAAGTGTCAAAGTCGAGTAAAGCAAAAACGGGCACCACAAGTTCGGCATTAGTGAGAATCCTGAAAAATCGGGTCTAGTTGCCTTAGATTCAATAATTAACCGAGCTATTTCTTTTCCAGAGCCTTCACTCGTTTGGCAAGGTCATCCAGTTGGCGAAAACGCACCGCCGCTTTGCGCCACTCAGCCGTGGGCAAGAGCCCAGTACCAGAGGAATACATTCCGGGCTTGTCGATAGAGCCGGTGACCATGGCCATACCGGTCAAGTGGACATCGTCACAGATACTCACATGATCAGCCACCCCCACAGCGCCAGCCAAGATACAACGCTTGCCAATCACCACGCTACCAGCAATACCGACACACGAGACAACAGCGCTGTCTTCCCCAATCTGGACGTTGTGGCCGATCTGCACCAGGTTGTCGATGACCACACCCTTGCTGATCACGGTGTCGCCGATTGCCCCTCGGTCTATCGTGGTCGCCGCACCCACTTGCACGTCATCGCCTATCGTCAGGCTGCCCAGTTGAGGGATTCGAACCCAGTGACCCTCTTCGTTAGTGTTGCCAAAACCATCACTGCCAAGCACCGCGCCGCTTTTTATAAAACAACGTTTGCCAATAGACACCTCCCGACTGACAGTCACATTGGCAAACAGCCAGGTACCATCACCAATGCAAGCCCCCTCGCCGATCACGCAGCCAGGGCCCAGCACGACCAACTCACCGATCTTTACCCCGGCTTCGACAACGCAGTTCGGACCAACCGAGGCATCGTCTGCAACCTGGGCACTAGCAGCCACAACGGCACTGGGGTGAATCCCTGCCGTCGGTGTCGGCGTATTGTCGAGCGCCCGAGCTGCCCGGGCGTAACCTAAGTGTGGGTTGTCGCAGACAATCGCAGGCCCACTCCAGGCATCCAGATCCTCTTCAAGCAAAATCACTGCCCCCGCACGACAACGGGCAAGATCATCGCGTAACGCAGATGACACCAAGAATGTGATTTCATTTGGCCCTGCATCCTGGATCGTGCCCAGGGTTTTAACCTCAAGATCGGTATTTCCGTGGCATTTGCCGCCGATCTTTAGTGCAAGATCACCAAGTTTCATAAATTGCCTGTTTTAGCTGCTGCGATGAAGGTCAGGGAGATCAACATACCTGAATCACTCATTAATCACTCAAAGGGTTCTCTCTTTAGGCTCAACGACAAATGGGTGATACCAGATGCTGGATTGCGATGATAGGCTGACCTACGAACAAAACCAAGTCGTTTATATAGTCTGTTTGCGGACCGCATGGTGGGCAGGGTTTCCAGAACCAAAGATTCAAAGCCGGTATTTTGTGCATTCGCGATGAGTCGAGCCATCAACTCAGCACCGAGGCCCGCGCCCTGATAATGCTCGCGGACAAAAAACCTTTTCACTTCACCTGATTTATCGTTAAGACGACGGAGTGCGACACATCCTGCTGCGGCTTCACCTGAGCACGCAATCAGCAGGCAGTCCCCTGGCGAAGCGTAGTATCCGGGCAAATCGGCCAGTTCGGCCTCAAAAGACTGAAAACAGTACGGTGCATCAATCGATGCCTCGTATTCCCGAAACAACGCACGTACCAGCGGCAAGTCACCAGCCGTAGCTTGTCGAATTTGGATGGGATGCTGGCCAGGGATTAACATTGCACCAAGTCTAGGTGATCTGCTGCGCCATCTCCACAAGCGGTTCTTTGAGTCGCGATACAATCGCCTGAAGTTTGAGAAATTTGATGGAGACGACGATGAGACTTAAGAATAAGGTAGCCGTTGTGACGGGTGCAGCCCAGGGCATCGGCCTGGGTGTGGCCCAATGTTTTGCCGCTGAGGGTGCGCGAGTCATGGCGCTCGATATCAACGAGCAGGTTGGTAGTAACGCCATAACCAGCGTAGCCGGGGCGAGTTTTTTCTGCTGTGACATATCCGACAAGACCGCCGTAGACGCAACCATCGCAGACATCATCGCCGATGCCGGACAGATTGACATCTGTGTTAATAATGCCGGGATTCTGCGGTCGGGCGATGTGCTGGAAATCAGTCAAGAAGATTTTGACGCCGTGCTCTCGGTCAATCTCAAGGGTGCCTTCCTGGTGAGCCAGGCAGTCGGTCGCCACATGGTCGTGGCGGGTAGCGGCAGCATCATTAACATGTCTTCGGTAAACGGGGTTATGACTATTCCCAATATTCTCCCTTATAACGTCTCCAAGGGTGGTCTCGACCAGTTGACCCGTGTGATGGCTGTGGCGCTCGCGGACAAGGGCGTGCGGGTAAACGCCATTGGCCCCGGCAGCATCCTGACCGAAATGCTGGAGCAAGTGATGACTGATGATGCAAAACGCCGCGCGATCCTGTCGCGCACGCCAATGGGCCGTTGCGGCAATGTCGACGAAATCGCCCGGGTTGCCCTTTTTCTGGCAAGCGACGATTCCTCCTATATCACCGGACAGTGCATCTATGCCGATGGCGGACGGCTCGCACTGAATTACACTGTGCCAGTACCTGATTGACGCGCAAAATGCGGAGAATCGAGACTAAGTTACAGTTCGGCTGAGCTCATGTACAGCGTCCACCAGCACCTTGACCTGATCCGGATCCACCCCCGGGGTCACACCATGACCAAGGTTGAATACGTGACCGGGGCCGGGGCCAAAATCTTCCAGCACGTCAGCCACCGCTGTACGAATCCTATCCGGTGACGCGTAAAGAATGGCTGGATCCAGATTGCCTTGCAGGGCGACCTGGTCCTGTACCTGGTGCCGAGCTTGACGCAAAGAACTCGTCCAATCGCAGCCCAGTGCATCACAACCGCTTGCCGCCATTCGCGCCAACCACTGACCTCCCCCTTTGGTAAACACAATAATCGGTAAATCCGACGCAATCGGATCAGCGCGCAGGTGCCCAATAATCTGCTCCATGGGCTCAAGGGAAAAATGCCGATAGTCCGCGTGGGCCAACACCCCGCCCCAGGTATCAAAGATCATCAACACCTGGGCGCCGGCGTGGGCCTGAGCCGTCAGATAAATCGAGACCGAATCGCTCAGCACCTTCAAAAGCTGGTGCGCTGTGGCTGGGGCGTCATAAACCATCTGCTTTATGCGGGCAAAATCTCGACTGCTCTGGCCCTCTACCATATAAGTGGCCAAGGTCCAGGGGCTGCCTGAAAAGCCGATCAGCGGCACCCGGCCCGCCAATTCGTGTCGAATCAATCGCACAGCCTCTATCACATAGCTCAGATCATCTTCGGGATCCGGCACGCCCAGGGCTGCGACATCAGCGGCTGTCCGTATCGGGCGGGCAAAACGCGGGCCTTCGCCCTCATGCACGCTCAGACCCAAACCCATGGCATCCGGTATGGTCAGGATATCTGAAAAAAGAATGGCTGCATCCAGATCAAAACGGGCCAGTGGTTGCAACGTGACCTCACAGGCCAACTCCGGCGTCTGACACAGTGTCAGAAAATCCCCAGCCCGCTGACGGGTCGCCCGGTACTCAGGCAGGTATCGTCCGGCCTGGCGCATAATCCATACGGGCGTGTAGTCCACGCTTTGCCGACGTAACGCACGTATCAGCCGATCATTCTTCAGTGCTTTCATCAAGCGACAGAGTGCCCCAGTGCACTCGCAATCTCATCCTGAATATTTCTGGCCGCCTCTCGAGGGTTGTCTGCATCGCGCACAGGCCGGCCGACGACCAGATAATCCGCTCCATCGCGTAGTGCCTGTGTCGGTGTGACGGTACGCTTCTGGTCATCATCCTGACGTACAGGGCGAATACCCGGCGTCACAATCAAACCATCGTCTCCCAATGTCTTGCGCAGCATCGCCGCCTCCTGGCCAGACGCGACAACACCTGCGCAGCCTAGCGCCACCGCTCGCTGTGCCCGGGAGCGCACTAGAGCCGGGATATCGCAATCAAAACCCAGGTCCCGCATATCGACCGCATCCAGGCTCGTCAATACAGTTACGGCGAGAATCCCGACCTCGCCTGCGGCCTCGGCCGCTGCACGCATCATGGCATCGTTCCCATGCACGGTCGCAAAGCTCACCTGCCGGCCACGCAACTGGCTCACAGCACGGGCAACCGTCGCCGGCACATCAAAAAACTTAAGATCAACAAAAACCTGCTTACCCCGTCTGGTCAACCAGTCCACCATGGTAAAACCATCCTCGCCGGTGAATAACTCCAGCCCTACTTTGTAAAAACTGACCGTATCACCAAGGTCCTCGACCAAATCCCGGGCTTGAGCGCCGGTTGGAACATCCAGCGCGATAATCAGCCGCTTGGCAGCAGCAATGTTAGCGCGGCTCATATCCGTACCGGCTCAGGCTGCCGCTTTAGGTTTAGGTAAACCCGCGAGATAAACGCCGACCGACCTGGCAACCTCACGACCCTCCTGAATTGCCCAGACCACCAGCGATTGGCCGCGGCGACAATCCCCGGCTGCGAAAACACTTGACTCTTGGCACTGGTAGCCCGGAGGCAACGCAAGTAAATTTGATCTAGCATCACGCTCAAGACCAAACTCTTCGGCAAGCGTAACCTCAGGCCCAGTAAAACCCATTGACAGAAAAACCAGATCACAAGGCCAGGTACGCTCAGAACCGACCACCTCGCTGAACGGTGCATGGTCCGAGGGCTTATCCCAATCAACCGTGACGGTGCGGATCCCGGACACATATCCATGATCGTCACAGATAAACTCCTTGGACAACAGGTTGTAGGCTCGCGGGTCGTCGCCAAATCGATGTTGAGCTTCAGTATGAGCATAGTCGCTGCGCAGGATAAGCGGCCACTGCGGCCAGGGGTTATCCTCAGCCCGCTCAGCGGGCGGCTGAGCAAGTAACTCGAAGTTTACGATGCTTTCACATCCCTGTCGCAGGGCGGTACCGATACAGTCGGCGCCGGTATCCCCTCCGCCAATGACCACAACCTGGCGGCCCTGTGCAGAAATGGCGGTATCAGTGTGATCCAAGAATGCCTGGGTACTGTGGGTCAGGTAGTCCATAGCAAAATGGATGCCCTGATATTCTCGACCGGGAATGGGAAGATCGCGTGGTACTGTCGCTCCGACCGCGAGAACCACGGCATCATAGTGTTCCAGCAGTTCCCGAGCTGGCAAATGGCATGGCTTCTTGCTGTGCTCGGCCTTGAGTCCGCACCCATGGCTACCCGGTAAAGCAACACTCTTACCCACACTGGTGCCGGTAATAAAGTTCACACCCGAGCGCCGCAGCAGATCTACCCGCCGCTGCACCACATCCTTGTCCAATTTCATGTTCGGGATACCATACATCAGCAAGCCGCCAATCCGGTCAGCACGCTCATAAACCGTTACCTGGTGTCCCGCCTGATTCAGTTCATCCGCTGCAGCCAGGCCCGCTGGCCCTGAACCGACGATAGCCACATGGTAACCACTACGCACTGTCGGCTCTGCTGAGCTGATCCAGCCTTCGGCAAACCCGCGATCGACAATCGCCTGTTCAATATTCTTTATGGTGACTGCCGGCTCAGTGATGCCCAGGACACAGGCACCTTCACAAGGAGCGGGGCAAACACGGCCCGTAAATTCCGGGAAGTTGTTGGTGGCATGCAGTCGATCCAACGCGGCCCGCCACTCGCCGTGGTAAACCAGGTCGTTCCATTCGGGGATCAGGTTATCTACCGGACATCCATCGGCCGACTGACAAAAGGGCACCCCACAATCCATGCAGCGGGCGCCTTGGGTCTGCAGATGGGATGGCGGCGCCTGAGAGAAAATCTCATCGAAATCACCCATGCGTTCACGCGCTTCGCGGTAGGCTACGCTAACGCGTGGGTATTCCTTAAACCCGGTTACCTTACCCACGACTGATACCCATTCAAGCTTGCCCGATCAGGCCGAAGCCTGATTCACAACACTCCCCAAAGGGTCAGTCCGCTCGGCCTTTTCGCCCTGTGCTGCACGCTGAGACAACACCCGCTTGTAGTCGCGGGGCATGACTTTCACAAAGGTGGCCAAAGCCAACTCCCAGTTGGCCATCAGGTCGGCGGCTACGGTTGAACCCGTCAGTTGGTGATGCTCGCGCAACAATTGCTGGAGCTCGGACACATCGTCCGTATCCTCCAGGGGCTCGAGATCTACCATGTCCTGATTACAGTTCATAGCAAACACCTCGCGATCCGGTGCCAGAACATAGGCGATACCCCCGGACATTCCGGCCGCAAAGTTACGACCCGTCGGACCGAGAATCACCACTCGTCCACCTGTCATGTATTCGCAACCGTGGTCTCCCACGCCCTCGACCACGGCCCACGCCCCGCTATTGCGAATTGCGAAACGTTCGGCCGCCGCGCCACGAAAAAACGCACGTCCACCGGTTGCACCGTAGAGCACTACATTGCCAACCAGAATATTGTGCTCTGGCACAAAACTACTTTGAGGCGGTGGATAGACCACGATACGCCCGCCCGAAAGTCCCTTGCCTACATAATCATTGGCGTCGCCAACCAACTCCAGGGTCACACCGCGGGCCAACCAAGCGCCAAAACTCTGTCCGGCCGACCCATCAAAGCGGACATGAACGGTGTCATCTGGCAGGCCAAACTCACCCCAGCGTTTGACGATCTCGTGACTCAGTAAAGTGCCTACCGTGCGATGGGTATTGTTGATGGGTAACTCGAATTCCACACGTTCACCCTTCTCCAATGCCGCCTTGCTGAGGCTGATGAGGTGGGTGGTGTCCAAGGCTCTGTCGAGCCCGTGATTCTGGGGAGTTTGGCAGTAAACACCGGTGTCCTCACGAGGCTTTTGTGCCGGCGCCAGCAGCGGCGCGAGATCAATGCCGCTGGCTTTCCAATGCGAGACAGTCGAATCGAGCTCAAGCACATCGGCACGACCGATCATTTCGTTGAATGTTCTAAAACCCAACCGGGCCATGATCCCCCGCGCCTCTTCGGCCACCAGAAATAGATAATTCACTACGTTTTCTGGCCTTCCATGGAACTTTTCACGCAAGACCGGGTCCTGGGTTGCAATTCCCACGGGACAGGTATTTAGGTGGCACTTACGCATCATGATGCACCCAAGCGCGATTAATGGGGCGGTTGAAAAACCGATTTCCTCAGCGCCCAACAGCGCCCCAATCACCACATCCCGACCTGTTTTGATCCCGCCATCGGTCTGCAAGACAACTCGGCTACGCAAATCGTTCATCACCAGTGTCTGGTGTGTCTCGGCGATGCCCAGTTCCCAGGGCAACCCGGCATGCTTGATGCTGGTCAATGGCGACGCACCGGTTCCACCGCTGTCACCAGAGATCAGGATGTGGTCGGCATGCGCTTTAGCAACCCCTGCGGCGATAGTGCCTACGCCAACTTCTGAGACCAGTTTGACGCTGACCCGCGCATCCGGATTGGTATTTTTCAGATCATAGATCAGCTGGGCAAGATCCTCGATGGAATAGATGTCATGGTGCGGTGGCGGGCTGATCAGGCCAACCCCTGGTGTGGAATAGCGGATCCGGGCGATGTTGTCATCAACCTTATTACCCGGCAATTCACCGCCTTCACCGGGCTTGGCACCCTGGGAAATCTTGATCTGGATTTCATCTGCATTGGAAAGATACCAGGCGGTAACCCCAAAACGACCCGAAGCCACCTGCTTGATCGCCGAGCGCTTGAGATCGCCGTTGGCCAGTGGCTGGAACCGCTGAGGATCCTCACCACCCTCCCCTGTATTACTCTTACCGCCCAGGCGATTCATGGCAATCGCAAGCGTTTCATGAGCCTCGGGAGAGATGGATCCAAAACTCATGGCGCCAGTACAAAAACGCCGCACAATGTGGGCTGCAGGTTCAACCTCGGACAACGCCACAGGCGCGCCGGCTACACCGGCCCGCAAAGACATCAGTCCGCGCAATGTGCAGCGGCCAGTGGCTTCAGCGTTAATCGTGGCGGCAAAATCCCGATAGGCCGATTCACTGTTTTCCCCAGCGGCCCGCTGCAAACTGGCTATGGCCTGGGGCTCCCAAGCATGTTTACGGCCGCCGGCGCGCCAGTGATATTCGCCGGGGTTGGGCAAGCTCGTCACATTGCCCGAGGTAGCCCGTGGAAATCCCAACTCGTGACGTCGCAGGATCTCCTGCGCCAGCACATCAAAACCCACACCTTGCAGACGGCTTGCGGTATCAGTGAAGCACAAGTCGATGACTTCGCTTTGCACACCGACGGCCTCGAATATCTGCGCGCCTTTATAGGACTGCAGAGTTGAGATCCCCATTTTTCCCATCACCTTGAGAATACCTTTGGCGACACCTTTGCGATAGGCGCCAAGGACTGTGGCATCGTCAGGCAAAACCTTGGCATCCAGTTTACCGTCGCGTCGCGCCTGCCATAATGCCTCCAGTGCAAGATAGGGGTTAATCGCGTCAACGCCATAGCCGATCAGCAGACAATGATGGTGTATCTCGCTGGCCTCCCCGGTTTCAACCACCAGGCCGACGCGGGTACGCTTGGCTGTACGCACCAAATGCTGATGCACGGCTCCTGCCGCCAGCAGCATACTCACTGCCGGGCGATCCGCGTTGAGGGCGCGATCCGACAACACCAGCACGTTGACGCCTGCATCAACTGCCGACTCTGCCTGCTCACAAATCCGACCTAATTTCGATAACAGCCCGGCCGCTCCCAATGACCGATCAAAAGTGATGTCGATAACCTGACTGCGCCAACCGCGATAATCCAGCTGGGCAATGGCAGCCAGTTCGTCATGGGTGAGTATCGGATGAGCCACCCGCAATCGATGGCAGCTTTTTGCGACTGGACTCAGCAAGTTTTGTTCAGGCCCGATATAGCATTCCAAAGACATAATGACGTCTTCACGAATGGAATCGATCGCCGGATTAGTTACCTGTGCAAACAGTTGTTTGAAGTAATCGTAAATCAGTCGCGGCTGATCGGAGAGGCATGCCAGAGCTGAATCATTACCCATAGAGCCTATTGGGTCCCGTTGCTCATGGATCAGTGGAATCAACATGAAATGCATGCTTTCCAGCGTGTAGCCAAAAGCGCGCAGGCGAGATATCAGTGAGGCGCTATCCAGCCCGGCAACCCCACTCGCGGCAGGGAGTTCGCAAAGATCGATACGCTGTTCTTGCAACCACCGGGCATAGGGTTGCCGTGCAGCGAATTCGGCCTTGAGTTCAAGATCAGGAACAAGCTCTCCTTTTTCAAAATCTACAAGAAACATTCGCCCGGGCTGAAGCCGCCCCTTCTCACGTATCTTGTCAGGCTCGAGTGCTAAAACGCCTACCTCACTCGCCATCACCACACGGTCATCCGTAGTGACATAGTACCGGCTTGGCCGCAGACCATTACGGTCGAGTACTGCACCGATATAGCGTCCGTCAGTAAAAGTAACCGACGATGGTCCGTCCCAGGGCTCCATCAACGTCGAGTGATATTCGTAAAAGGCACGTTTAGCCGCATCCATCGATTCATGCTTCTGCCACGCTTCAGGCACCATCATCATGATGGACTCCTGCAACGTTCGGCCCGTCACCAACAAGAATTCCAGCGCGTTGTCAAACCCACTGGTGTCTGAACAATCGGGCTCAATCACCGGGAAGATCGACGCAAGATCGTCACCAAACAAATCACTATGCATCACGCCTTCACGCGCCCGCATCCAGTTCCGGTTGCCCCGGAAGGTATTAATCTCTCCGTTGTGCGCCATCAATCGCATGGGGTGTGCCCGATCCCAGCTTGGAAATGTATTTGTGGAGAATCGGGCATGCACCATGGCCAAATGACTAACGTAGTCTGCCTCTTGCAGATCCGGGAAATAATCCATTAATTGCAAAGTGCGGAGCATGCCCTTGTAAATCATGACTCGGGTCGAGAGCGAGCAAACGTAGAACATTTTTCCCTGCGCTAGATTCTCTGCGGTCCGCAGTCGATGGCTGGCCTGTTTTCGTATCAGGTACAGCTTACGCTCGAAGGCATCTCGATTCAGACCATCTGATGCCGCCACCAGCAGCTGCTCCATGTGTGGCTCGGATAATCGCGCGGCATCGCCCAGATCGGCATTTTCCGATGCGACCGGCACTATCCGCCAGCCCAGCAATTTCTGGCCGTGAGCTTCGATCAATGTCTCGACGACGCGCTTACAGTGATTTCGCTCATCAGTGTTCCGGGGAAGGAACACCAATCCGGTTCCAAAACGCCCCGAGGCGGGCAAGGTAAGTTTCAACTCATCACGAACAACTCTGACAAGGAAGTCGTGAGGTATGGCGGTCAGTATTCCTGCGCCATCGCCACTGTTGGGTTGGGCGCCAATACCTGCCCGATGTTCCATGCTTTTCAGCATCACATAAGCATCTTCAACAATGCTGCGACTGGCGGTGCCGCCGATATGCGCAACGAAACCCACACCACAACTATCATGCTCAAAAGCCGGGTCATAGAGCCCTTGGGGGCGGGTTGGTCGTTTGCTCATCAATGATTTACCCTCCTATCAATAGGCCGCAGATTTCCCAGGGTGCACGAACCCGTCTCGCGCGTTATCCCGGCAGTGACACGCATGGTTCTCTAGGAGGGTCAATCGACCAACAACTGTACAGGAAGCGAATGCCGTCTTGTTCAGCCAATACCAGCGTAACGGCCGAACAAGTATAGCGACAGCTAAAAACAGGTTCAAACCGTTTGGCTTTATGGTCAGGACAGATTTGGCTGGTATCCACTCAGTTTTGCCCCTCATTGGTGCAATCAGCCTTGCTTGAAAGCAAAAGCAAACACTTTGTGGGTCTGAGCGATTACCTCAGAACTATATTTTTGTCGAAAAAAAGGAGGAGTGGATAACCCTGCGGGTAGAGGAAGACTTTAGTTAACCGGGGAATCCGCTCAACACGTCGTGCAATAGCGAGTCAGGGTAGTCAGATACCAGTCGTGCCCGACCTATGGCTTCTAACAATATCAAACGCACCCGGCCACCACTGACCTTTTTATCGACTTTCATGTGTCGCAGGTAATCAGCTGGGCGCATTGCAGCGGGTGGATCAATAGGTAGTCGGGCTCTCGTCAACAACTCGCGAATACGATCGCATTGCGCCTTATCCAACCATCCCATCTTCTGGGACATATTGGCGGCCATGACCATCCCCGCCGAAACTGCCTCGCCATGCAACCAGTTACCGTACCCGGTTGCAGTCTCAATCGCATGACCAAAGGTGTGCCCTAGATTCAACAACGCTCGCTCGCCAATTTCCTTCTCGTCGCGGGCGACCATCTGAGCCTTGTGACGACACGACTCGATGATGACGTATTCGAGTACTTCCTGATCATAGGCCAGCACTTTTTCGATATTGTCCTCCAACCAGGAGAAAAAGGGCTCGTCACAAATCAGCCCACACTTGATAACCTCGGCGAGGCCCGCGGATAACTGGCGTGGTTCGAGTGTAGCCAGAGTTCGGGTATCTGAAACGACGCACACCGGCTGATGGAAGGCGCCAATCATGTTCTTGCCCTGCGGATGATTAACAGCCGTCTTGCCGCCGACTGCCGAATCAACCTGGGCCAACAATGTGGTCGGCAACTGAATAAACGCGATGCCACGCTGGTAACACGCCGCGGCAAAACCCGCCAGATCGCCGATCACTCCACCCCCCAGGGCGATCAGCGTTGTGTCTCGGCTACAGTGATTATCCAGCAAGGTGTCGAACACCAGCTGCAGGGTGTCTACAGTCTTGTGCTGCTCACCATCTGGCAATATCTGGCAACTCAGGCGCCTACCTTGTAGAGAGGCTGTTACCCGATCAAGATAAAGAGGTGCCACCCGGTCATTGCTGACAACGACGACCTCATCACCTGCAAGATAGGGTGCTAGCAGCGCGCGATCGCCGAGCAGGTCGGCACCAACGATGATCGGATAACTGCGACTACCGAGATCTACGTTCAGCGTTGCCAACGTTCTCTGATCTCGTTACAGATATCCCGCGCCACTGCATGGGGCGACCGTGA
>CBFIBN010000011.1:0-22561 GCA_965660775.1 Arenicellales bacterium
GTGGGGCAACCTCAAGGGTTGTGCCTTGAGGTTGCCGAGCAAACGCCACGCGCATTTGCGGGTCAAAGCCGCCAGGAATCTTTGCGTAGCCTTCCTTCGGGAGAGCCATTACTTCGATTCTGGTTGCGTTATGCCGCCGCAACACCGGACGAAGAAGGCTTAATACAACTCATCGGGGCCCATTATCGGCAGGTGAGAGACCAGGGATTAACACATGGCGCCGGATCATTGCTGGTTGATCATGATGGGCAGTTACTTTCGGAGTGTTTTCCATGGCCTGATGATTTGAGTCTCACCCGACAGTTCGATTGCACAAGCTGGCTTGAAGATGCACTTGAGCGGTTCCTCGCGTATGGTGGAGGCGATCTCAGCTTTTTTCCGGCATTAAAGGATTTAGACAACCCCGCTGGACTGCTCAAGCAAGTCATGGAGGTGGTTAAGGATAATGATCAGTTGTCGAGTGGCGGTAGCGAAGAGGCGTGTTCTCCATATATTGGGGCGGAATCTGCTTCAATCGATCTCACCCATGTCGCAATTTACTGGGCTGACGTGGAACAACAGTTTTCGGAGGAGCGTAGCAAATCGAAATCTTGCCGACTCGAGGGCCGCCAACGAGTCAAGCTTGCACTTGGTCACAAAGGTGATCAGATTGGGCGCCTGCGTTTTGACCCCTCAAATCATTCACCACAGTTTTTGCCTAACCAGCTTGTGCTCGAGGTGCTCACCATCTGCACCGAAGGCATAGAAAGCAAGATTGATCTGCTGCAGGCTTTTTCGCTAAGTGAGTGTGAATCCAACGATCTTCAGATCACCACCGAAAATGACCAAATTCAACTGCGGATTCTCGGCACCGATCCCTGGCTGGCATTCGATCTAAGTTTACTCGGGCGCAAGTTGATTTCACACCCAACAAGGGTAGAGGCAGTCATGTATTGGATAACTTGAGGGCTGATCAAAGCCTTATTCTGCGCCCCTTTTTGTTGACGCTTAACCACCGGCAGACTAAAATCCTCGCTTTCTTCCCCGACGGTCTTTCCGCTATCTTGTAACGGTCGGATGCTTGCAAATTACCTGCCTGTCCTACTGTTCCTGCTAACGGCAATCGGCATCGGCGCTGTTGCGCTCGCGGCCGGGAGCGTGCTTAGCCCTCGCAACCCCTACCCAGATAAACTGTCGTCGTACGAATGCGGCTTTGAGGCTTTCGAAGATACGCGGATGAAGTTTGATGTTCGCTATTACCTTGTCGCCATCCTATTTATTATCTTTGACCTCGAGATTGCCTTCCTGTTTCCTTGGGCGATTGTGCTGGATGAAATCGGTGTTTTTGGTTTTATGGCAATGATGGTGTTCCTACTGATTCTAGTTGTGGGTTTTGTTTACGAATGGATGAAAGGGGCGCTGGAATGGGAGTAAGATCTTATGCCGCTTGAAGGAGTCATGTCACAGGGTTGGGCGACGGCCCGCCTGGATGATCTCATTAACTGGGCGCGAACGGGCTCCATGTGGCCGATGACTTTCGGGCTTGCCTGTTGTGCCGTAGAGATGATGCATGCTGGCGCCTCACGTTATGATCTGGATCGCTTTGGGGTCATTTTCCGCCCCAGTCCCCGTCAGTCAGACGTAATGATTGTTGCCGGTACGCTGACGAACAAGATGGCCCCTGCGCTAAGACGGGTCTACGACCAAATGCCTGAGCCTCGGTGGGTAATTTCAATGGGCTCATGTGCGAATGGTGGCGGGTACTATCATTACTCCTACTCCGTCGTTCGGGGTTGTGACCGCATTGTGCCGGTTGATATTTATGTGCCCGGATGCCCGCCGACCCCCGAGGCTTTGATCTACGGCATCATCCAGCTACAAAAGAAGATCAAGCGTGACGATACAATCGCACGCTGAAACGATCGACAAATAATGGAAGAAAGTGCTCCAGCATCGGGGGTGGAACAGCTTGCCCAGGCTTTTGGGGCTTCAATGCGAACGGCGTACGGCGAGAACACACTTATCGTGCAAGCCGGGCAGCTTATTTCATTGCTTGAAACACTTCGCGATGACCCGCAGGCTCGATTCGAGCAGTTGATTGATCTGTGCGGGGTTGATTTCAGCGATTATCCAACTGGCCTGACTGAGCACCCCGAACGTTTCGCTGTGATCTACCACCTTTTATCGGTCAGCCGGAACGATCGAATCCGTGTGATCGTGTACCTCGCCGAAGTTCACCCGGTTGTGCCCAGCGCAGTTGATATCTTTGCCTGTGCGAACTGGTACGAAAGGGAAGCCTTTGACCTTTTCGGGATTTTGTTCGACGGGCACCCGGATCTGCGTCGCCTACTGACTGATTATGGGTTTATCGGCCACCCCTTCCGTAAAGATTTCCCATTGAGTGGACACGTTGAGATGCGTTTCGATGAAAAAAAAGGCCGAGTGGTTTACGAGCCGGTATCGATCGAGCCCCGGGTTACGGTGCCGCGGATCAATCGGCAGGAGCATGACTCTTGACTGAGATTCGTAATTACACCATGAACTTCGGCCCGCAACACCCGGCTGCGCATGGTGTTCTGCGTTTGGTCATGGAAATGGATGGGGAGGTTGTAGAACGAATCGATACCCATATAGGTCTACTGCATCGTGCTACCGAGAAACTCGCGGAGAGCAAGCCCTACAACCACAGTATCGGATACATGGATCGACTGGACTATGTATCCATGATGTGTAATGAACACGCTTACGTGCTGGCTATTGAGAAACTGCTGGGCGTTACACCCCCCCTGCGGGCTCAATACATCCGGGTCATGTTTGCGGAGATTACCCGGATCCGCAACCACCTGCTATGGATTGCAGCGCACGGGCTGGATATCGGAGCGATGGCAGTATTCCTTTATGCGTTCCGCGAACGCGAGGACCTGTGCGACGTCTACGAAGCCACTTCCGGCGCTCGGCTGCACGCTGCCTATTTCCGGCCCGGCGGAGTCTATCGTGATCTGCCTGATGAGATGCCGAAACACTCTGCATCTTCGGTGCACAGCGAGAAAGAAACCCGACAGAAGAACATTAACAGAGAAGGTTCGGTACTGGATTTTATTGAATCTTTTGTCGAGCGCTTCCCCAAGTGCGTCGACGAATACGAAACATTATTGACTGATAACCGAATTTGGAAGCAACGTACGGTTGATATAGGAGTGGTTACCCCCGAACGGGCATTGCAGTTGGGGTTTACTGGTCCGATGCTGCGCGGATCCGGCGTTGAGTGGGATCTTCGACGCAAACAACCTTATGAGGTTTATTCGCAGCTGCAGTTTGATATACCCCTTGGCAGCACCGGAGATTGTTATGACCGGTACCTGGTGCGTGTCGAGGAGATGCGTCAATCCAATCAGGTGATCAGCCAGTGCGTAGACTGGCTAAAAAACAACCCGGGCCCGGTGATGATCGCAGATCATAAGTTGGCACCACCTCAGCGAACCGAGATGAAACAGGACATGGAATCCCTGATTCATCACTTTAAATTGTTCACCGAAGGCTACAGTACGCCTCCTGGACAGGTGTATCAGGCGGTAGAGGCCCCTAAAGGCGAATTCGGTATCTATATTGTTTCCGATGGTGCTAATAAGCCTTACCGTTTGAAAATTCGGGCCCCAGGATTTCCTCACTTGGCGTCGCTTGACGAGATGGCGCGTGGCCACATGCTGGCCGATGTAGTCGCGATCATCGGCACACAGGATATTGTTTTTGGAGAGATAGATCGTTGAGCAAAGACAGCGAGTTCCGGTTATCCGATTCGGTAATCCTGAAGATAGATTCTGAGGCGGATAAATACCCGGTTCGAAAGGCGGCGGTGAAGTCCGCTTTACGCTACGCGCAAGCTGAACACGGCTGGATCAGTAAAGATATTGTGGCAGCGCTTGCCAGACTATTGGACCTTGAGCCCATAGAGGTATTTGAGGTCGCAACCTTTTACGATATGTTTTATACCTCGCCTGTTGGCCGACATCCCATTCGGGTTTGTACTAATGTTTCTTGCCTGTTGCGTGGCTCCACCGGCATCGCGAATCGCCTGCGTGAAGATCTGGCGATTGATTTTGGTGAAACCAGTTCCGATGGACGTTTTACCCTGCTTGAGGCGGAATGCCTGGGGGCATGCGGAGGCGCGCCGATGATGATAATAGACGATGATTATCACGAAGATCTCCAGTTAGAAAAGTTGGACAGCATCCTGGAGTCGTACCAATGAGCCGTTCCAGTCAGGTGTTTGTCTGCCTTCCGCCATTGGAAGCCCAGGAGCCGTGGAGCCTTGCGTCCTATCGGGAGCGGGGCGGTTACCAGGCGTGGGAGAGCGTATTGGATGGCCACACGCCACCGGGGGATCTGATAGAAGTGATCAAGGCGTCGGGTTTGCGTGGGCGCGGCGGCGCTGGATTTCCAACAGGCCTCAAGCTCAGTTTTATGCCGCGTGATGCCCAGGGTCAGAAATACATAGTCTGTAACTCTGATGAAAGCGAACCGGGGACATTCAAGGATCGAGATATTTTGCGGCTCAACCCCCATCAATTAGTCGAGGGTATGGCCATCGCGGGTTATGCGATAGGGGCGACGGTCGGATATAACTATATCCGGGGCGAATATTATGAGCCCTGGGCTCGTTTCGAGGCGGCACTGGCCGAAGCCCGTGGCGCGGGCCTACTCGGCGTTAACGTCCGGGGTTCTGGAGTTGATTTTCAACTGTATAGCCAGCGCGGCGCCGGTGCTTATATCTGCGGTGAAGAGACGGCTTTGCTTGAATCTCTGGAAGGGAAAAAGGGGTTGCCCCGTTTCAAACCCCCGTTCCCGGCTCAAGTTGGAGCTTTTGGCCGCCCGACAACGATCAATAATACCGAGACCTTGGCGTCAATCCCGCCAATTCTACGAAATGGCGCGCAGTGGTTCTCTGACTTGGGTGTTGAAAACAGCGGTGGCAGTAAGATCTTTTCGGTTTCAGGACACGTCAATCGACCCGGCAACTATGAGGTGCCCATGGGGATACCGTTTGCCGAATTGCTTGATCTGGCCGGGGGAGTTCTGGACGGACGAAGACTGAAAGCAGTCATCCCAGGCGGGTCGTCGGTCCCGGTGCTCCCAGCCGAGCAGATCATGGCCTGCACCATGGATTACGACGGTCTGGCGAAGGCTGGATCCGCACTCGGGGCGGGCTCAGTGATCGTAATGGACGACTCAACCTGCATGGTGCAAGTACTGGAGCGTATCTCTTATTTTTATTTTGTTGAATCGTGCGGCCAGTGCACACCCTGTCGCGAAGGCACCGGTTGGTTATATCGAATGCTGAGGCGAATCCGCTCTGGCGGCGGGACCCCAGGAGATCTGGACCGTCTGAAATCGGTAGCGGATCGAATCGAGGGGCGCACCATATGCGCGTTGGGTGATGCAGCCGCCTGGCCGGTTCAAAGTTTTCTAAAACATTTCCGACACGAGTTCGAGGCAATGATTCCATCGCAGGCGGCGGCATGATGGATGCAACTGTAATGATCAATCTGAGTATCGATGGGCGTGAAGTTCAAGCCCAGCCTGGCGCTATGGTCATTCAGGCGGCCGATGCCGTTGGAATTTACATTCCACGATTTTGTTATCACGAGAAATTATCTATCGCGGCCAACTGCCGCATGTGTCTGGTGGAGGTCGAAAAAGCGCCCAAGCCATTGCCGGCCTGCGCGACCCCGGTTGCCGAAGGTATGGTGGTTAAGACTCGTTCTGCGGTAGCAACCCAGGCACAGCAGGGCACTATGGAATTTCTGTTGATCAATCACCCACTGGATTGCCCGGTTTGCGATCAGGGGGGCGAATGTCCACTGCAGGACCAGGCGATGGGATACGGCCAGGATAATTCCCGTTATCTTGAAAATAAGCGGGCCATGCCAGCGCTCGATCTGGGCCCACTGATTGCTACTTCGATGACTCGTTGCATCCATTGCACTCGCTGTGTTCGGTTTGGCCAAGAGGTAGCGGGCAATATGGAGTTGGGCGCTACTGGCCGCGGTGAGAGCATGGCTATAACAACCTACCTAGATGACACCGTTGATAGCGAGGTGTCCGGAAATATGATTGACCTGTGCCCCGTAGGGGCCCTGACTTCAAAACCATACCGCTTCACGGCGCGGCCGTGGGAACTTCTTAGCCACAACGCGGTAAGCCCGCATGATTGTCTCGGATCAAATCTGACGATACAGACGGCGCAAGGTAACGTGAAACGGGTAGTGCCTCGCACTAACGAGTCCGTCAATGAGTGCTGGTTGTCCGACCGCGATCGATTTGCCTATGCTGGGGCCGATTGTGACGATCGATTCACCCAACCTTTGGTTCGAACCAGTGAGGGTATGAAAGAGGTTTCCTGGGAGCAGGCGCTTAAAGAAACGGTTGGGATTCTAAAAGAGACTGAAACCGCGCCCGGCCTGGGTGTCGGAGCGCTGATTCACCCGATGAGCAGCGCCGAAGAGTTTTTTCTGCTACAAAAGCTTATCCGCGGCCTGGGCTCCTGCCATATTGATCACCGGCTATTTCAAAAAGACTTCTCGGACGATGTCTCCATGCCAGATTACCCTGGTATTGAGACACCGCTGTCAGAGTTTGATCAGATCGGCGGGGTACTGCTGATAGGGTGTGACCTACGCAAAGAATTGCCCCTGGCGAGTTTAAGAGTGCGTCGGATGGCCTTGGCAGGCGGCCAGGTTGGCGTGCTGGGATGTTTTTCGGGCAATCCTAATTTCCCGGTCGCGGCACAAAAATTAGTGAGCCCGCCAGACTTGCTCGGCGCTTTATGTGCTTTGGTTTTAGCCCTCGAAGGCGGCGCGGACGCGTTGCCGGCAAATCTGCGATCACGAGCCGACACCAATGGCGGCTCAGATCGTTTTTTATCCCTTGCCCAGATCCTGGACGGTGCAAAGGGCAGTGGTTTGATTATCCTCGGACAAAGCGCTGTAAACCATCCAGAGGCTGCTGGATTGCGTGCCGCAGCTAGTGTGCTGGCCGAAATTACCGGCTCTCAGGTAGGCTGGATTCACCCAAACAATAGTGCGGCTGCATGGTGGTCGGGCGCAGTACCGCACCGTTTGCCCGGAGGTGTAAAGGTCGCCGGGGAGGGGGCTAATGCTCAGTCAATGACCGAGCTTGATCTGGACACGGTGGTACTTTTTGGTTTGGAGCCGACCCTGGATCACGCGGACCCCACAAGTCTCAATAAACTCCTTGCACGGGCGCGAAGCGTCATCTCTTTCAACGCGTTCCGTTCGGGTGTACCAGATCAAGCCCGAATCGCGTTACCCATTGCTCCTTATACTGAATCTTCCGGCACCTTTTTGAATTGCAATGGGAAGATGCAGTTCTCCGAAGCAGCAATCAAATCACAGGGAAATTCACGGCCGGGATGGAAGATTTTACGGGTACTTGGAAATTTTCTCGATTTGGACGGTTTTGACTACGTCGATATATCTGACGTATCAATGGAGATCCCAGACCCCACTCAGGTCTGCGCCCGGACCATGCCCCAAGCCTGGAGCAGTCCAAACGCTTGGCGCGCGAGCGTCGTGGCTGGAAGTCTGTTCCGGGTAGGGGATGTCCCCATCTATCGTGGCGACCCGGTTGTTCGCCGTGCGGCGCCATTAGGGCGTACCCAGGATGGTTGGCGCGCCAGTTATTGTCGCCTGCATCCCCAGGAAATGGTGTCCCGTGGGTTGAGCGATGGCGGCAAAGCCCGGGTTTTCAATGAGCTCGATTCCGTAAGTATCGGCGTATTGTCGGATACCGGTATCCCGCCAGGCTCGATCTATCTGGCTGGGGCACACCCCGAGGCATCGGACCTTACTGTATCCGAGCGATTATCCGTTGAGGCTATAGGCTAAACGCCATGACCTGGCTCCTTGCGTTCTGGATGGAACTGCCGCTTATCGTGCAACTTGGCGTAAAGATAGTGGCCATCATTGGCCCTTTGATGGTCGCGGTCGCTTATTACACGTTGGCTGAGCGTAAGGTCATTGGTTATATGCATGTACGCATCGGGCCCAACCGGGTGGGCCCACGTGGGCTACTTCAGCCGATAGCAGATGCCGTCAAACTGATGTTCAAGGAGATGATCGTACCGACTAATGCGGATCGTTATCTTTTTATTATTGCCCCGATATTAGCCCTTGCTCCCGCCCTGGGTGCCTGGGCAGTCGTCCCTTTTACCGATACCTTGGTCCTCGCCGACATCAACGCCAGTCTGTTGTACGTACTGGCGTTAACCTCCATGGGCGTCTATGGCGTGGTAGTGGCCGGGTGGGCGTCCAATTCAAAGTACGCGTTTCTTGGGGCTATGCGCTCCGCCGCGCAAATCGTGGCTTACGAAATCGCCATGGGTTTCGCCTTGGTGGGTGTGTTGATGGCAGCCGGAAGCCTTAATCTCAGGGAGATCGTACTCGCGCAATCGGGTGGGATGCATCAGTGGTTCTTTATTCCTTTGTTTCCGCTTTTCCTGGTCTACCTCATCAGTGGGGTCGCGGAAACCAATCGTTCGCCATTTGACGTCGCGGAGGGAGAATCAGAGATCGTTGCGGGTTTTCACGTCGAATACTCCGGAATGGGCTTCGCCGTCTTTTTTCTGGCCGAGTACGCCAATATGCTTCTCATTTCGGCGTTGACCGTACTCATGTTCCTGGGCGGCTGGCACCCGCCAGGACAAATCCCGCCATTCGTCTGGATTCCGGGACTGTTCTGGTTTTTTGGCAAGTTGGCGGTGGTCGCTTTTTTGTTTCTTTGGTTTCGGGCTACGTTTCCTCGTTACCGTTATGACCAGATCATGCGATTGGGCTGGAAAGTCTTCATTCCCGTCACGCTGGTCTGGATCACCGTAATTGGAGTTGCAAAATTCTTCACCCCGTTTGGCGACTGGTTCGGCTGACACTCACCTATGTTTAAACGTATTTTTAATACCTGGTTTCTGCTCGAGCTTGTCAAAGGCTTAGGGGTAACTGGCGGTTATTTCTTTCGCAAGAAATTTACGATCCAGTACCCGGACGAAAAGACTCCTAAATCTCCCCGGTTTCGTGGCTTGCATGCGCTACGCCGTTACCCTAACGGTGAAGAACGCTGTATCGCCTGCAAGCTTTGCGAGGCTGTGTGTCCGGCGCTTGCGATCACTATTGAGTCGGAAGAGCGAGATGACGAGACTCGCCGGACTACCCGATACGATATCGACTTATTCAAATGCATTTACTGCGGGTATTGTGAAGAAGCATGCCCGGTTGATTCGATTGTACTTACCGACCTACACGAATATCACTTCGAGACTGGCGCATCTGGCACTATCAATAAGTTAGATCTGTTGCGCATAGGTGACACCCATGAGGGTGCGATCGCACGGGCGCGCGAAGCGGACGCTGGGTACCGCTAAAACTGTGACTTTCCTGCAACTCATTTTTTACGTCTTTGCCACGGTACTGGTCGGCGCCAGCCTTATGGTCATTACGGTGCGAAATCCAGTGCGCGCTGCGCTTTTTTTGGTTTTGGCATTCTTCAGTGCTGCGTGCTTGTGGTTAACCCTTGAAGCGGAGTTTTTGGCGATTACTCTGGTGTTGGTTTATGTCGGAGCTGTCATGGTGCTCTTCCTCTTCGTGATCATGATGCTTGATGTCAATATTACTCAAATGCGGGAGGGTTTTGCCCGGTACCTGCCTTTGGGACTCATCGTTGCGGTGGTCATGGCCGGGGAGTTAACGTTGGTGATGCTTTCCGGTGAATTCGGCTTGCAACAAGCGCCACGGCCGACCGGGCATGCAGCTGACTACAGTAACACCCGGGCGCTGGGAGAAGTCATCTACACCGATTATGTTTTTGCGTTCGAGTTAGCCGCATTAATTCTTCTGGTCGCGATCATCGCTGCCATTTCCCTCACCCTGCGTCGTCGCCCCCAGACTCGTAACCAATCTCCCAAAGAACAGGTCCGGGTTCGTAAGGAAGACCGCCTTCGTGTCGTTCGAATGCCAACCAGTCCACAAAACAAGCCATGATTCCGCTTTCCCATTATTTAGTGGTTGGAGCATTATTGTTCGCAATCAGCGTAGTCGGAATTTTTATTAATCGTAAGAATCTGGTCATCATTTTGATGGCGATTGAACTTCTGTTGCTGGCAGCCAATATGAATTTTGTCGCTTTTTCGCACTATCTGGGAGACCTGTCGGGGCAGGTGTTTGTTTTTTTCATTTTGACTGTTGCCGCCGCAGAGGCAGCGGTTGGGCTGGCAATCTTGATCGTGCTTTTTCGCACGCGACGCTCGATCAACGTTCAGGATCTGGATAGCCTACAAGGCTGATCTTCCGCCATGACAAAAGAACTCTTGTATCTCGCTATTCCACTTTCGTGCCTGTTTGCAGCCCTGATTGCAGGGTTCTTCGGCGCCAAGATCGGTCGATTTGCCGCCCACCGCGTCGCGATAACAGGGGTCGGTTTGTCGTTTATGTTGTCACTCGTGGTAGCGATCGATGTTTTTTCAGGAAACATTTATAACGGCACTATCTATACCTGGGCGACCAGCGGCTCGATCCGTTTTGAGATTGGATTTTTGTTGGATCAACTGTCGGTAGTGATGATGGTTGTAGTGACATTTGTGTCGCTTATGGTTCATATCTATACCATCGGCTACATGGTCGATGATCCAGGATATACCCGATTTTTCAGTTATATAGCCCTGTTTACATTCGCCATGCTCATCCTGGTGATGTCCAACAATTTCCTGCAGCTGTTTTTCGGTTGGGAAGGGGTGGGCCTTGTTTCTTATCTGCTAATTGGGTTTTGGTATGAAAGAGAGTCCGCTGTCCGAGCGAATCTAAAAGCATTTCTGGTCAATAGGGTCGGAGATTTTGGGCTTGTTCTGGGGATCGGCGCGGTACTCGCACTGTTTGGCAGCCTGGACTACGCAACCGTCTTCTCGGCAGCACCGGGAAAGATCAATGAAGTGATTATGGGTCCTCTTGGATATGAATGGCACTGGCTGACCTTGATCTGCCTTTTATTGTTTGTTGGGGCGATGGGTAAATCGGCTCAGGTCCCACTTCATGTCTGGTTGCCGGACTCAATGGAAGGGCCTACTCCGATCTCGGCTCTGATTCATGCCGCGACCATGGTTACCGCAGGTATTTTTCTGGTCGCGCGGATGTCACCACTTTTTGAGCTCTCTGTTACGGCTTTGTCGGTCGTTCTGGTGATTGGCGCGCTGACAGCGTTGCTGATGGCGTTGGTCGCATTGGTTCAAAATGACATCAAGCGGGTTGTGGCGTACTCCACGCTTTCCCAGTTGGGTTATATGACCGTAGCCTTAGGGGCATCCGCATACTCAGTAGCCATCTTCCATCTGGCAACGCACGCGTTCTTCAAGGCTTTGCTTTTCCTTGCAGCGGGCTCAGTGATTATCGCCATGCATCATGAGCAGGATATGCGCAAAATGGGCGGATTGCGTAAAACTCTGCCAATCACCTATCTGACCTGCATGGTCGGAAGTCTTGCGTTGGCCGGGGTACCCCCGTTTTCTGGCTTCTTCTCAAAGGACGCGATCATCGAGGCGGTACATCGCGCCTCGATCCCGGGCGCTGGCTTCGCCTACCTCGCGGTGCTTTTGGGCGTAATCATTACGGCATTTTATTCTTTCAGACTGGTTTTCTTGACGTTTCACGGCAAGTCGCGGATGGATCAAGAAGTCAAATCGCATCTGCATGAACCGCCTTGGGTTGTGACACTGCCTTTGGTGTTGTTAGCGATACCATCGGTCATCGCCGGTGGAGCCCTGGTGGCGCCCGCGCTCACTGGCGAGCTTTTTGGCGCAGCAGTTGCCTTTGCAGGCCACGAGCAAGGCGACATGCCGACGGGCGCTTTTGCCATGTTAGCTCATGCACCATTCGCGTTGCCGTTTTGGCTTTCCTTGGTGGGAATCGGGGGGGCTTGGGTATTTTATATCGCGCGGCCACTGTGGCCCGGGCAGGTCGCCAAACGGTTTAAGACCCTCTACTGGATTCTGGATCGCAAGTACGGATTTGACTCACTGTATCAGTGGATCTTTACTGACGGAAGTGTCGCGGTGGGGCGCGCTTTTTGGGAGTGGGGTGATCGGCGTTTGATCGATGGTGTCCTGGTGAACGGTACCGCGTCGATGGTGGGTCAGCTTGCAACCTGGTTCCGTCAGATTCAAAGCGGCCTGGTGTACCACTATGCTTTTGCCATGATCATCGGTCTGGTTTTATTTATCTCATGGTTTCTCTTTCGGTAGGAAACTGAATTCTTGAACTGGTTCGACCAACACCTTCTTTCGCTTCTTATCTGGTTCCCTGTTTTAGCGGGGATTTTTGTACTTGCAACCGGGAATGATCGCAATGCGGCCACGGCCCGTCGTATGGCATTAGGATTCTCGGTCGCGATCTTCGCTTTGAGCCTGCCGCTTTGGACTCGTTTTGATACGCGGACTGCTGCCATGCAGTTCGTTGAAAAAACACCCTGGATTGAACGTTTCAACGTCCACTACTCTTTAGGGATTGATGGCATTGCTATGCCGCTGGTGCTGCTGACTACTTTCCTTACCGTCATTGTGATCATCTCTAGTTGGCGGGTAATTAGTCGACGGGTTGCACAGTACTTCGCTGCCTTTCTTATCATGGAAGGCTTGATGATTGGGGTGTTCTGCGCGCTGGACGCGGTCTTGTTCTACCTGTTCTGGGAGGCGATGTTGATCCCGATGTTTCTCATAATCGGGGTCTGGGGTGGACCGAATCGGGTGTATGCCGCGATCAAGTTCTTTCTCTATACCTTGCTGGGGTCGCTGTTGATGCTGGTCGCCTTGATATATCTGTACATGGTTGCCCCAGGGTCCTTTGATATTCTTGAGTTTCACAAACTCCCCTTGGGAGCCACAGCCCAGGCTCTGATATTTTTTGCTTTTTTTGCCGCATTTGCGGTGAAAGTTCCCATGGTGCCGGTTCATACCTGGCTGCCCGATGCCCATGTTGAAGCGCCAACCGGTGGCTCAGTGATCCTTGCCGCGATTACACTGAAAATGGGGGCTTATGGGTTCTTGCGCCTATGCATACCCATCACGCCGGATGCGGCGCACCAGTTTGCGCCGTTGGTGATTGGCCTATCCTTGGTTGCCGTCGTCTACATTGCTCTGGTGGCCCTGGTTCAACGGGACATGAAAAAATTAATTGCTTATTCTTCGATCTCACACATGGGATTTGTGACGCTGGGCTTTTTTGTTTTTGAGACGATGGCAATGGAGGGTGCTGTGGTGCAGATGATTTCACACGGTTTCATCTCTGGGGCTTTGTTCCTTTGTGTTGGCGTACTTTATGATCGCCTGCACTCGCGAGAGATCGCCACTTATGGCGGCGTAGCAAAGGTAATGCCAGTGTTCGCCTTTTTCCTGGTGTTTTTTGCTATGTCCAACGCGGGATTGCCAGGGACATCAGGATTTGTTGGTGAGTTTTTGGTGATTCTTGGCACCTTTTCGGTCAATGGCTGGTATGCCGCCGCTGCCGCTCTGACCTTAGTGTTTGGGGCTGCTTACACGCTTTGGATGGTGAAACGCGTGGTTTTTGGACCGCTAACCAATAGCGCGGTCGAGGACATGAATGATATTGACTCGCGAGAGATCCTGATACTCACCCTGGTGGCCATAGGGGTGATGGCATTGGGACTGTGGCCGGCGCCGTTACTCGAAGTGATGCATGCCAGCGTAGATAATCTGCTGACTCATGCGGCGGTGTCGAAGCTCTGATGACGCTCGCCAGCCTTAATCTATGGGTCATCGCGCCAGAAATACTGTTGTCGGTAGTGGCGTGCCTGGTGCTGTTGATAGATCTATTCGTGCCAGCGGACCGACGTCCTGGCGTGGGCTACCCGCTGACTCTGGTCGCCTTGCTCGGCGCCGGATTGGCATCGTTGATGGGATTAGATAACGGCTCGATGACTGCCTTGAACGATCTGGTTATAAGCGATGGGGTCGGTGCTGTGCTCAAGGCGGGCACCGGAATTGGAGCGGCGGGGATTCTGATTTACTCACGAGAATACGCTCGTGCCCGGGGGTTGTGGCGAGCTGAATATCTGGTACTCGCCCTGTTTGCGGTAGTTGGCATGATGACTATGATCGGCGCCAATCATCTCCTCACCCTTTATATCGGGCTGGAGTTGCTGGCGCTTTGTCTTTATTCGATGATTGGAATGCAAAAAGATTCGGTGCGGGCAGCCGAGGCCGCTATGAAATATTTTGTTCTCGGCGCTTTGGCCTCGGGCATTTTGTTGTACGGGATGTCACTTTTATACGGGCTGACGGGGTCGCTTTCACTAGCGGAGTTGGCGTCCTCATCTGGAGCCTTAGCCCCAACGAATCTTCCATTGCTGACTGCTGTTGTTTTGATTGTGGCAGGCCTTTTATTCAAGTTAGGAGTTGTGCCGTTCCATATGTGGGTACCAGACGTATACGATGGCTCGGCGACGAGTACCACCTTGTTTTTGTCGTCAGTTCCAAAACTAGCCGCTTTTGCAATCATGCTTCGGTTGTTGGCCTACGGCCTTGGTGATTGGGTCACGGCTTGGCAGGATATGTTGGCGATCGCTGCCGTGTTGTCAATCTCAGTGGGCAATATCGTCGCCATTGCCCAGACCAGTATCAAGCGGATGCTTGGATATTCGACCATTTCACATATGGGGTTTTTGCTGCTGGGATTCCTGGGCGGCACGGTGCACGGGTATTCGGCATCACTGAGTTATGTTGTGATTTACGCCGTGATTACCTTGGGCGCTTTTGGAATCATCCTGCTGTTATCCAGACCCCAATTTGAATCTGACGCACTGAATGATCTGAAGGGGTTAAATCACCGTCGACCAGGCCTGGCCTTTTTAATGCTGATCGTGATGTTCTCTCTCGCTGGGGTGCCCCCAACGGCTGGGTTTTTTGCCAAGCTTCTGGTGTTACAGGCCGCGTTCGAAAACGGTTTTCTTTGGAGCGTCATTGTCGCCGTCGTGATGGCCGTTGTGGGCGCTTTTTATTACCTTCGCGTGGTGAAGTTAATGTATTTTGACTTGCCCGATGAAGACGACCAAGTTTTACCGACACCCGAGCTCGGTGAAGGTTCCAATGCTGTCGGATGGGTGCTGACGGTGAACGTACTATCTTTAGTATTAGTCGTGCCGTGGATTGGCAATCTGGTGGACTGGCTCACTCGGGCACTTGGAGATTTTGGTCGACTTTAAGATATCTGGGAAACGATTTCTGGATTGGAGCCAGGCTTCGCTGAGGTTCGACGGAACCCAAAATCGGTCGTTAGAAACCGTTGTTTTATGATAAAATTCGCGCTTCGTTCGCGGTAGAGCGCGCTGCCAAGTTGGTTCTCGTGCGGCGGCCAAGCGAGCCACTCAATCAACTCTTTTTTTGCCCCGCCTATAGCGGGCTACAAGGGCTTTATGGAAGAAATAGCTAAAGAAACGCTACCCGCGAATCTCGAGCAGGAGATGCGTCAGTCCTATCTGGACTACGCAATGAGTGTGATCGTAGGACGTGCGTTACCAGATGTACGCGATGGGCTCAAGCCTGTTCATCGCCGAGTGCTGTATGCGATGTCGGTGCTAGGTAACGAATGGAACAAGCCCTATAAGAAGTCTGCCAGGGTGGTCGGAGATGTCATCGGTAAGTACCACCCGCACGGTGATACCGCAGTTTACGATGCGATTGTGCGATTAGCCCAGTCTTTCTCGCTGCGCTATCCGCTGGTCGATGGACAGGGGAACTTTGGTTCTGTGGACGGCGATTCCCCCGCCGCCATGCGTTACACCGAAATTCGGCTGTCCCGGATTGCTCACGAGTTACTGGATGATCTTGATCGGGAAACCGTCGATTTTGTTCCAAACTATGATGAAACCGAACATCAGCCGGCGGTCCTGCCTGCGCGCTTCCCAAACCTTCTCGTTAACGGCTCGACTGGAATTGCTGTTGGTATGGCAACTAACATCCCACCACATAACCTGTCTGAAACTATCAGCGCGTGTCTTGCCCTAATTGATGACCCTGAGGTTAGCTTTGATGAATTAATACGGTTGGTGCCGGGGCCGGATTTTCCAACCTCCGGCATCATTAACGGTAGTCGCGGGATTCGCGAAGCCTATGAAACTGGCCGAGGGCGAATTCACGTTCGAGCCCGGGTCGATATTGAGACCATCGAACGAAATGATCGGACGGCGCTCGTCGCTGTCGAACTGCCTTATCAAGTTAACAAGGCCAGACTGCTCGAGAAGATTGCCCAACTGGTTCGCGATAAACGCTTAGAGGGGATTTCTGGATTACGAGACGAGTCCGATAAATCTGGTATGCGTATGGTGATCGAACTGAAAAAGGGGGAAAACCCCGAAGTCGTTCTTAATAATCTATATCAGCACACCCAAATGCAGACGGTGTTTGGCATTAACCTGGTGGCATTGCGAAATAATCAACCTCGGCTATTTAACCTGAGAGAGTTGCTGGATGACTTCATTCTTCACCGGCGCGAAGTGGTTACTCGCAGGACTTTGTTTGATCTAAGAAAAGCCAGGGCCCGAGCTCATCTCCTGGAAGGGCTGGCAGTTGCACTGGCAAACCTTGATCCAGTCATAGAGCTAATTAAGAAAGCCGCCAATCCGGGCGATGCCAGATCTCAGTTATTGGCTCAATCGTGGAACCCCGGCGTTATCTCGGAAATGCTTGTCGCCGCCCGCGTCGAAGAAAGCGCCCCCGATGACGTCGCATCGGGGTACGGCATGGTCGAAGACGGGTATCGGCTATCCGAAGTTCAGGCTCAGGCGATTCTCGATCTTCGCCTGCACCGCTTAACGGGTCTGGAGCAGGAGAAAATTCGCACCGAATATACGGAAGTTCTCGAACGAATTCGAAGTCTGCTCGAGATTCTGGAAGATCCCGACCGATTGATGGAGGTAGTGAGGGGAGAACTGGTCGACATCCGCGATCGATATGGTGACGCACGTCGTACTGAGATCATTGAGCGGCACGAAGATCTCAATAACGAAGACCTTATCACCCCAGAAGACATGGTCGTTACTTTGTCCCACGAGGGTTATGCTAAATCGCAACCGGTTGCCGACTATCAGGCGCAGCGGCGCGGTGGAAAAGGGCGGGTTGCGACCCGGACCAAAGAGGAGGATTTTGTAAAGACCATGTTCGTGGCCAACACCCACGACACTGTTATGTGTTTTTCCGATCGCGGCAAAGTGTATTGGCTAAAGGTTTACCAGTTGCCACAAGCGGGACGTCAGGCCCGCGGGCGGCCGCTAGTGAACCTGCTCCCCTTGCAGGATGGGGAGCGTGTCACGGCTGTGCTGCCTTTGAACCATAACGACCAAGGGCGATTTGTTTTCATGGTCACCCGCCAGGGCATTTCAAAAAAATGTCTTCTTAAGAATTTCTCCAGGCCGCGCTCTGCTGGCCTGATCGCAGTTAATCTTGCCGACGACGATGAGTTAGTGGAGGTAGCGCTGACGGATGGTGAGTCCGACATTTTACTTTTCAGCTCCGCGGGCAAGGTGATTCGGTTTCCCGAGAGCCATGTCAGGCCTATGGGACGAACCGCCCGTGGGGTACGGGGTATCAAACTGAAATCCAACCAGGCCGTCATTTCAATGCTGATTATTGATAATGGAACTGATGAAGCCAAAGTCTTGATCGCGACTGAAAACGGTTACGGCAAGCGCACCAAGTTAGCGGACTTCCCGCGTAAGAACCGGGGAGGTCAGGGCGTTATCGCTATTAAAGTGGGTGAGCGGAACGGACCTGTCGTTGGAGCCCAGATGGTGTTGGATGATGATGACCTTATTCTCATTACTGGCGGCGGGCGCCTTGTTCGAACCCGGGCAAAGGAGATTACTGTGGTCGGGCGAAACACGCAGGGGGTCAGATTGATGCGGTTGGGAACTGAAGAGCAGTTGACCAGCCTTGGTAAGGTGGTTGAGGAGGCTGGTGATGATTTAGGGTCGGACGAGGCCTGAGGTTTTCAGCTTGCAGAGTGAGAAAAGAACGCTGGGTTTTCGAAAATCCCGGCGAAAACCCATGATACTATTCGCGGATTCAGGGCCGTGCCTCGCCGCTTGTCGGTAAATGCGGATTAGCTGATTTTCGTCCTGGCGACAGTGTAACCGCAGGTGGCTCAAAGCACGCTAGGTACGCGAGGCATCCATTAACGTCAGTCGCCAGGCCAGATCTTTTTAACATGTCTCCCAAGTCAACTCTTGAAACCCTTCGCGCGCGTATCGATCAGATTGATAATGAACTATTGCGATTGATCAACGAGCGGGTCAGTCTTGCGGCAAAAGTGGGCACTGACAAAGCAACCCGTGCGGAATCAGTTTATCGCCCGGAACGTGAGGCCCAGATTATTGATCGGCTGGTTCAAGAAAACCCAGGTCCGCTTTCCACCCAGGCTACCAGCTTCATTTTTCGAGAAATAATCTCACTCGCCCGTTGCGCCGAAACCCAGATTACCATCGCAGTCCTTGGGCCTAGTGGTACGTTCAGTGAACAGGCGGCCTACAAACTATTTGGTCACCAGATTTCACTGGTAGAGGCAATAAGCATAGAAGATGTGTTCCGCCTGACCGAGGCGGGCAGGGCGTTGTACGGCGTGGTGCCTGTGGAAAATTCCACAGAAGGTGGTATCAGTTCTACTCTTGATTTATTGCTGGAGACGCCATTGGTGGTTAGCAATGAGGTAGAGCTTAAGATCGCCCACTGCTTGTTGGCACAGCCGAATGCAAGCCCCCCTGCCCAGATCGCAGCCCATCAGCAGGCACTCGCCCAGTGTCGTCATTGGCTAGCGGCCCATTTCCCCGGCGTGCCTCTGGTCGCCAAAGCGAGTAACGCCGACGCGGCACGTTCGGCCGGCACTGACAAAACTACCTACGCGATCGCCTCGGAGACAACCGCGCCACTTTACAATCTTGAGATTAAAGAGCGAAATATTGAAGATAACCCCGGCAATACGACCCGTTTTCTAGTTTTATCTACCGAACCGGTTGGTAGGAGTGGGCGAGATAAAACCAGTCTGGTCATGTCAAACACTAACCGGCCCGGCGCTTTGTATCAACAACTTGCCCCACTGGCTGACGCTGGCATAAGCATGACCAGAATTGAGTCGCGGCCGATGCGTGCGGGGTTATGGAAATATGTTTTCTTTGTTGATATTGAGGGTCACATAGAGGATACGAAGGTGGAAGCCGCCGTCGAGGCGATTAAGAAGGAGTCCAATTTTTTTAAGGTCCTTGGGTCTTATCCTCGGGGATTGTAAACATGAAAACCTTGGATGTGGAGTCGATTACCGCGGCAGGGGTGCGACATTTGCAGCCTTATCAGCCCGGTAAGTCGGTTGAGGAGCTTGAGCGTGACCTGGGACTCAGTTCGATTATTAAATTGGCGTCCAACGAGAATCCTTGGGGTGCGTCAGCCGCTGCCACGGCTGCAGTGACTCGGGTTCTGAGTGGGCTTGAGCGTTACCCGGATGGCTCCGGGCATCGGCTGAAAAACGCCCTAAGTCACCACTTGGGGATTTCCTCCGGGAAGATCACGCTTGGTAACGGGTCTAACGACGTCCTTGAACTTTTGGTGCGCTGCTTTGTTGAGCCAGGGGAAGGTGTGGTTGTTTCTGACCACGCCTTTGCGGTTTACACGCTTGCAGCAAAAAGTGTCAATGCGGCTATTTCTACCGTGCCTGCGTGCAACTATGGCCACGACCTTGAGGCTATGGCGGATGCCGTCGATGAGAACACTAAACTCATTTTTATTGCAAATCCCAACAACCCGACTGGCACTTGTGTTGGATATGACGAGCTGCTTGGGTTTTTGGAGGGACTCCCTGAGAACGGGATCACGGTTCTGGATGAAGCCTATTTCGAGTATGTTGACGACCGTGATTACCCTAATGGCGTTGAGCTAATGGAGCGTTTCCCGGGCCTTGTTGTTACTCGCACGTTTTCCAAGATTTATGGATTAGCCGGCCTCCGGGTTGGCTACGCGGTCGCCTCGGAAGCCATTACTGAAACTCTGAACCGAATCCGCCAGCCATTTAATGTTAACTCGCTTGCGCTAGCGGCGGCTGAGGCCGCGCTGGCGGACGAGCAGTTTGTTCGAGTGAGTCGCGAGGAGAACATCAAAGGCATGGGTCAACTTTGCCGCGGTTTTGAGGCGCTGGGACTAAGTTGGATCCCTTCCAGTGGAAACTTTGCTTGTGTCAAGGTTGGATCAAAGGCCAACCAGATTTATATGTCGATGTTGAGTCAGGGAGTGATCGTGCGGCCTGTCGCTAACTACGGATTACCTGGGCATCTGCGGGTTACCATTGGTCTACCACAAGAAAACCAGCGCTTGCTAGAGGCACTTGCGATCGCATTGCGCCAGGTAGGTAAGGTGTGAAGGAATGAAAAAGGCTTGCCGGTCGTTGGGCACAGTTTCAATTATCGGCGTAGGCCTGATCGGAGGCTCGCTGGGCCGTGCGCTCAAAAACTCCGGTAGGGTTGATACCATAATCGGTTGTGGCCGAAGCGCAGCAAATCTGGATCAGGCTTTGGATCTTGGCTTGCTGGATCATTGGACCCACGATCCCGAGGAAGCCGCCTCCGCGGGTGATATCGTTGTGCTGGCTACACCAATCAACGCTGTGATTAGCTTGATGCCTCTTATGGAGCGGGCGTTGCGGCCATCGGCTGTACTGACCGATGCTAGTAGTGTCAAAAGGAGTGTCACCCAGGCGGCTAGATCCTCCTTGGAGAACAAGTTTTCACGCTTTGTGCCAGGCCATCCGGTAGCCGGAAGTGAAAAAAGCGGTGCCAGCGCTGCTAAAGCGAACCTGTTCCACAATCATTGGGTTATTCTGTCTCCCTTGGCTGAGACTGATGAAGATGCAGTTGATTTAGTGACCGCCATGTGGGCTGCCGCCGGAGCGCGAACTCGGCTCATGGGGGAGTCTTTGCATGATCAGGTCCTGGGCATGATTAGCCATTTGCCCCATGTGGTTGCCTATGCCCTGATGCCGCTGTTGGAGACGCAGGCAGCCCGCGATGACTGTATGACGCTAGCCGCCGGCGGGTTTTATGATATCAGTCGGATTGCCTCTAGTGATCCTGTGATGTGGCGCGATATTCTGTTGCACAATGGTCCGGTCGTGCGCGAGTTAATTGCCAAGTACCGCGATACGCTTGGGGAGCTAGACCGTCTGATCGAGTCGGCTGATGGCCCTCGGCTGGAGTCCTGGTTTGCAAGCGCTCGAGAACTTAGAAGCGCGATAAAGGAGTTGCGACCGGCCGCAAAACCGAGCTCCGAATGAGTTCGATAATCGCGAGCGGAAGTAGCCAACTCGAAGGTTCGATCCGGGTTCCGGGCGACAAGTCCATCAGCCATCGGGCGGTGATATTAGGGGCTATTGCTATTGGCGAGTCCAAAATACAACGCCTACTTGAAGGGGAAGATGTGCTCGCTACGGTTGCTGCGTTTCGGGCAATGGGGGTGGAGATTTCCGGCCCATGCGATGGATCTCTACAGATTAAAGGGGTAGGACTTAAGGGTTTAACTGAGCCCGCCAACCCGCTTGATATGGGTAACTCAGGCACAGCTCTGCGACTACTTGCAGGGTTACTTGCCGGCCAGACCTTTCCGGCGACCCTCACTGGAGATGTTTCTTTACGTCAAAGACCCATGGAGCGAATTATTACCCCCCTTAGCCGGATGGGCGCCGATTTAGCCGCAGACGATGGGAAGCCACCGTTAACGATCAACCCGGTTTGCCGCCTAAGGGGGATCAGTTATCAACTTCCGGTGGCAAGCGCTCAAGTGAAGTCGAGTATTTTGCTAGCCGGCCTGTGCGCTAAGGGGAGCACTCAAGTTCACGAATCGACGCCAACACGGGATCACACCGAACGAATGATCGCCGGGTTTACCGGGCGAAGGTGGGAGCAAGGCAATCTCATTCAAGTTGAGGGCGATCTCATCTTACGCGGACAGAATATTACCGTGCCAGGCGATATTTCTTCGGCTGCATTCTTTCTCGTGGCTGCCGCTCTGTGCCCGGGTAGTGACATCACCCTTTGCGGAATTGGCATCAACCCGACTCGCGCGGCAGTGTTGGAAATCTTGAATTTAATGGGGGCGAACATTGAAATTTGTGAGCGACGTCAGGAGTCAGGCGAGCCGGTGTGCGACCTCCGGGTTCGATCTCAGCACCTCAAAGGCATCGACGTGCCTCGGAGCTTGGTGGCCAACGCTATCGATGAGTTTCCGGTGCTTGCAATAGCCGCGGCTGGTGCTGTTGGTCTCACCCGAATTCGGGGGGCTACTGAATTGCGTTTCAAGGAGTCTGACCGGATCAACGCCGTGGTCCAGGGTTTGGGAGATCTTGGGGTCAACGCCATTGAGTACGAAGATGGGATGGACATCATCGGAGGGCGATTTCAGTCTGGCACGATTGATAGTCGAGGCGATCACCGGATCGCGATGGCGTTCGCAGTTGCGGGATGTTGTAGCGACGGGCCGGTA
>CBFIBN010000012.1:0-22235 GCA_965660775.1 Arenicellales bacterium
TGCGAGACTGTATCAATCATGCTGTCATTCGCTATATCGATCACAGCGCTATCGATTACGCTGTTGACTGGCATCTGCAGGGCTGGGCCAACGTCAACCGCTTTGGCGACTACCACAACCTGCATAACCATCCGCACGCCTGGCTGTCAGGTACGTACTACGTGTCCGTACCTGATACGCCGATTGATCTGCCTGGACGCTCCGATCGCACCCCGGGTGCAATTTCCTTTTTTGACCCACGGCCCCAGGCGAATATGACGGCTATTAAAGCCGATGGCCAGGTTGATCCGGAGCACCGAGTCCAACCGCGCTCAGGCGACATTCTCCTGTGGCCTGCCTTTGTCCATCATCTGGTCCATCCAAACCTTTCGCAGGATCATCGTATCTCGGTATCCTTTAATGTGGTGCTGCGCTGGTCTGACACTTACCTACCCGCGCACTAACGATAACCACTTACGCTGTATCGAACACCAAAGATCATCAGATCTGACCAAAGTTCCTGATTAGTGTGCAAGCCGATTATCCCGAAGCCGGTGAACGCCGTCGTATGAGATCACGCGCGGCAACCATCGCGCCGGCTGTGACCAAAAAGGCAGCAAGGATAATCGATAGCCGGGGTGACTCCAGCCCCAGAGCCAGTAAGGCTCCAGTCGATAAAAGCGGCGCCAGATAGGCGCCAGCGCCAAGAACCCGAAGATCGCCCCGCTTGCAGCCAAAATCCCAGACAAAAAATGCCAGGCCGACTGGCCCCACCCCCAACCCCAGCACGGCCCACCAACCGAGTGCCGTCTGCGGCCACAAGGTCTGCTCAAACAGCAAGTGACAGATGCCGGCCAGAAGACTGCTGACCAAACAGAACCCGGTGACAAGACTGGTAGGCACTTTTGAAAAAATTCGATTGCTGACCGAGTAGGCAGACCAGATGAGCGCGCAAGTTCCAGCAGCCAGATAGCCTACTGGCTCGGTAATGATTAGCCCCCTACCCCGGCCAAGCACAATGACAGTCACACCAACGAGCCCCAACACTGCGCCCACAACGTGGTGTACTTTTAGCCGGTGGCCCGGCAACACCGCAGAGAATAATACGATCAGTAACGGCCAAAGATAGGCGATAAGGCTGACTTCCGCGGGTGAGCCGTGACGTAGCGCGGTAAAATAAAAAAAATGATAACCAAAAATACCCCCTACGCCATGCAGCCAAACCGAAAGCGGCTGGTCGGTTAGCAGCCGAAGTTCTCCCCGGATACCCGTCCAGATAAGGCCAAGACCGCCGCCGATTGCAAAACAAACGGCCGCAAGCTGAAAAGGCGGAATGGCGCCGGTCGCCACGGTCAGTGCCGCCAGCAGCGACCACATCAGGATCGCTGTGAATCCGACCAGGGTGGCACTACGGGAAAAATCTTGATCTAGGTCAACGCCTTCAACCATCAGATTACCTAAGGTCTACGCACATGAAGTAGGAGATTAATTTACGAAAACAGGATCGTTTTCAGGCGCAGTCCAATTTGCGTATCGTTACCAGGCTGCGAGCCATGCCGCGTATATTCAAAACGATCATACCTCTTTTTTAGAACAAATCCTGGGTCACCGGTTACTCCCCATTGCGCATCCAACCCCCCAACCGGTGATCCGGGATTTTTTTGTAATCGTTATCGGTCCCTGCTTGGTATACTGCCGCCAGTGAGTCCCCGTAGCTCAGCTGGATAGAGCAATCGCCTCCTGGGTTATTCTGGGCACCAGGCTTTGGAAACAATCTGTGTGAATCTGCTCAAACTCGGTGAAACCTCAGCACAATAGGTGGTGGCAATACCGAGCCAAGCCCGCCTGTGGCGGGAAGGTGTAGAGACTTGACGGGCAGCGCCTAAGGGCCGGACGGCCTACTGGCGAAGATAAAGTCCAGACTCCAAACGGGTTTTAGAATCCGGCAGTGAAAACTGTAGGGGTATGAAGCGATAGGTCGCAAGTTCGAATCTTGCCGGGGACGCCAATTTTCGCAGCAGGTCGCTATTAAACCAACTGTGGATAAAGTGTGAGTAAGTGAGGGATTAACTGGGTGCAAGCTGTGGCTTTTTCTTCCAGCGGGTTCCGAGCTTAGCTCCATGAGCCTCTGGTGCACCTATGACAGTTAGTGACACGCTATCATCAAGGCCTGCGGGGATCCTGCGTCGTTTTGGGGCTATGATCTACGATAGCTTCGTAGTCGCCGCCATTCTCTTTATCGCTGCCCTACCCCTGCCAGTACTGGATCAGCTTGCATCGGGCGAGACTTGGGCGCTAACCATCAAACGGGTGTATCTGCTTGGCGCTTGTTTTGCCTATCTGGGGGGCTTTTGGGTCCACGGCGGCCAAACGGTTGGCATGAAAGCCTGGCGACTGCGCTTATTGCGAGATGATGGCCATCCACTGCGCTGGAAAGATGCCTTTTGGCGCTTTACAGTATCTTGTCTGTCGTTGGCGGCACTCGGGCTGGGTTTTTTCTGGATGTTCGTCGATTCTCAGCGGCGTACCTGGCACGACCACCTGTCTCGCACGCATATTGTCAAAGTTGAATCGGCTTAATGCTTAAGGTTTTGTCGAATATGGGAAACCTGTCGGGGCACAGCATTCACTGAGCAATAATGACTAGGACTGAAGATATGAGCGAAACCGAAGCAACAGGCGTGATAAATAAGCTGCAAGAGGAAAATGCAGAACTGAAACGCCAGGTTGAGATCTATAAAGCACAGACTAAACGCCATTGGATGATGATTCTGGTGTCAGCAGGCTTGTTTATTTTGTTAGTGATAACTAGATGAGGAATTCACTTCTCGCGATCTGCTGGAGTGCTTTGGGTGTAGTCGTACCCGTGCACGCGACGTCAATTGCAGCGCCTGAACCAGCGAGCGGCTGGCAGGCAAAACCCACAGTCCAGACCCAACGCTTCATGGCGGTAACCGCCCATCCGCTGGCCACCCAGGCAGCAGTCGATATTCTGTCCAAGGGTGGCACCGCGGTCGATGCTGCCGTCGCTGCACAAATGGTACTTAACCTGGTAGAGCCCCAGTCCTCAGGAATTGGGGGTGGCGCATTCATGCTGTACTGGGATGCAGTCGCCCGCCAACTGCACACACTCGACGGTCGTGAAACCGCCCCGGGTGCAGCAGATGCCAACTACTTTGTCGATGCCAATGGCGCTCGTCTTAAGTGGCGCGAGGCTATGGTGGGCGGCCGTGCCGTTGGTGTTCCAGGAACACTGCACCTACTGCATACAGCGCACAATCTTTTTGGGGGGAAGCCATGGGCTGAACTCTTTAAGCCAGGCATCACGCTAGCCAGTGAGGGCTTTAGCGTATCGCCACGACTTGCACAGTCCATTGCCAATGCAGCCGACCGAGGGTTGCTCAAGTTTGCTCTAGCTCGCGAGTACTTCTTTACTTCAAGCGGCGAGCCCCTACCCGTTGGCTTCACCTTGAAAAACCAACTGTTTGCCAACACCTTGCGACAGATATCGCAAGAAGGTATTACCCCGTTTTATCAGGGCCGGAACGCCCAACGACTATTAAATGCCCTCGAAAATACCTCAACACTGCCCGCGCTGATGACGACCGAGGATCTTGCGCGGTACCGTACCATTTTGCGGCCCCCGGTTTGCGCGCCCTATCGCAACTACTCCGTCTGTGGCATGGGTCCGCCCAGCTCTGGCGCGCTGACCGTTAGTCAGATCCTGGCTCTGGTTGAGCGCTTTGACTTGCCGCGATTAGGACCCAGCCCACAAAGCATTCACTTGATATTAGAAGCCTCACGTCTCGCCTTCGCTGACCGGGCCCGCTATATGGCCGACATCGATTTCGTGCCGGTGCCGGTTGCTGGACTGCTTGATTCAGGCTATCTTAGCGAGCGCAGTCGGATGATCCATACCGACTCCTCGATCGGCAAAGCGGCTGCCGGAATACCACCCGGGGTGCTGAGCGCGAATGCAACGGTCTATCAGAGCGAGCCAGCCGGAACCAGTCACCTCAGTATTATTGACGCTCTGGGTAATATTGTATCGATGACCACGACGATCGAGTCCGGGTTTGGCAGCCGGCTGATGACCGACGGTTTCCTGTTGAATAATGAGCTCACCGATTTTTCATTTATCAAAGAGCGCGACGGCTTATCAGTCGCCAACCGGGTCGAAGGCGGTAAACGGCCTCGTAGTTCAATGGCCCCGACGATTGTTTTTGATTCTCACGGTGAGCCGGTTCTTGTTACCGGCTCACCAGGTGGCAGCCGCATTATCTGTTACGTAGCCCAGTCCCTGGTCGGCGTTCTTGACTGGGGGATGAGCCCGCAACAGGCCGTCTCGATGCCGCATTTTTGCAACCGCAACGGCAAAACCGACCTTGAACCTGCTGAGACCACTACTCCTCTCGACCTTGCACTACAGGCGATAGGCCACCAGACCCGGGTTCGTGATCTAAATAGCGGCCTGCATCTTATTCAAATCTTACCCGGTGGGCAGTTGCTAAGCGGCGTAGATCCGCGTCGGGAGGGTCTGGCAGCAGGCGATTAGGCAGGAAGTGCTACTCAAGGCGCTCGATCACCTGGTGGTGATATGCCTCGCCGTCAAAACGGCTCATTTCCTGCAGCCCGGTCGGGCTCGTAATATTGACCTCAATGAGCAGGCCGCCAATAACATCAATACCCGCAAAACGTACCCCATGCCCGATAAGATCTTCGCGCAGGGCATCGCAGATCTCGCAATCACGCGCATCCAGCGCACATGACTGAGCTGTACCACCTTGATCCAGATTATTGAGTTCGACACCCTCGGCATGAACCCGAAGGATGGCACCCAACGGCTCACCATCCAACAACAGGATACGTTTATCACCATCGTGAGCGGCCGGCAGATACTCCTGCGCTACGACCCAGTGACGACCCTCATGGGTTGCCAGGTGCAACTGTGTTTCAAGATCGGTTGAATCTCTATCCAGAAACACAATACCCTTTCCGCCGTGACCATCAACTGGCTTTACCGTGATTCGTCCCAGGTGTTTCGCAAATTCACTGATCTGGACAGGGTCACGTGATACCAGAGTGCGTGGAGTCAGCGTCGGGTAGCGAAGCGCCGCTAGTTTTTCATTCCAGTCCCGAATGGTGGCAGGGCGATTAATCACCTGCACATCACTGGGCAGGTGATCCAATATCAGCGTAACGTAGAGATAGCCTCGATCAAAAGGCGGGTCCGGTCGGATCCAGACTACATCCATGCCGTGAAGGGTCAGCGCAGTTTCACCGCCAGAACTAAAAGGTTTGTCGTGCCGGTCCGATACCGTTACCGAGCATCCTTTGGCCACCACCTGATCGTGATCCAGAGCCAAAGTCTTGGGATCAACATAAAAAACCTCATGACCCCGCTGCTGCGCAGCCAGCATCAGGAAATAAGTAGTGTCCTTATGGGGCTTAACCCGCTCAAGGGGATCCATGATAAACGCATGTCTCACCCCGTCAGCATAGCACTTTCGTCAAGGTCTTAACTGGTGCCACGGCGCCGGCGATTTCCTCTGACACGACGTGGAGTTGCGTCAGCGCTTGGGAGATCTGGGCAGCAGGCGGCTCGGGCTCCCGCTGTGACCGGTCCCAGCAGTTCTGCAACCCTGTCAATATCAGGCGCCGAACGAGGCTGATGATTCTCCAGTGCCTGGCGCATCGCCGCCAGGTGTTGCGGCGTCGTACCACAACATCCACCGATAATTCTTGCCCCGGTATCGCGAGCCAGCCGGGCGTACTCGGCCATCAATTCCTGTGTCCCGCTATAGCGGATCTCACCCTCTACAAACTGTGGGATTCCACAATTGGCTTTAGCCACCAACACATCATCTTTTGCCAGGTGCTGGCTCATCGCGAGAATGGTGCCGACCAGATCCGGCGCACCTACACCGCAGTTGGCACCAAAGGCTGCCAGGCGCGGGACGTTCTCACGATAAAGTTCAACCAGTTCTGAAGGCCCGACCCCCATCATAGTGCTGCCATTGGTATCAAAAGTCATAGTTGCCACCACCGGCAATCCTGACTCAGCAGCGCCCGCTCCCGCTGCCTGTAGTTCTTCCTTTGAGGACATCGTTTCCAACCAGATAACATCCGCACCACCGTCAGCAAGGGCACAAGCCTGTTCAGTAAAAGCAGCCTGCGCATCCTGAGGGTCCAGTTCTCCTACCGGCTGGAAGATCTCGCCAGTGGGGCCGATGGAGCCAGCGACCAACACCGTCCGAGAGGCATTATCAGCTGCTTGGCGCGCCAGCTGGGCTGCAGCGGTATTGAGTTCTGCGACCCGATCCTGGGCCTGGTGCAGTTTCAGTCGATAAGACGAGCCGCCGAAACTGTTGGTTAGAATGATGTCGGCGCCCGCCTCAATAAATTCGCGATGCAGATGCACAACCTTGTCGGGGTGGGTAATATTCCACAATTCGGGGGCATCTCCGGATTGCAGCCCCATGGCAAAGTAATTGGTACCGGTCGCACCATCGGCTAACAGCCAATCCCGCTCTAACAGCAAATTTTCCAAAGTACCTGACATGACCGTTGTCTCCCCTCGTTCCTCCGGGGTGAGCAACCCGGAAAGTGGCGATTTTCTGTAGATAACAAAAAACCCGCGCTGGCTATTGCTAGAGCGGGCGGGTCAACAGGCGCACGCTTTAGCAAACTTATTAAGCGCCTGCAAGCTGATCATCAAATCGGCGCTTGGGAAATTTTAGCAGAAAATGAGTGCCGAGTGGGATCATGCCCACGCCAGAAAGGATTGGAAAAGCCCTAGAACAGTTGGGCGAGGGGCTCGTCAGGGTCTACGCCCGGCATGAAGGGTTGACGTCGATCTTGGCCTGTTAACTGGTATACGGTGCCAAGCCAGTTGTTAAAAATCATCTTGCCCGTATCGCCCCAGGTATTTTCCACCGGGATTTGCTGTTCCGGGAAATCATCTAAAGAGGCGCCCTGTTGGCGCGATCGAACCGCCGACTCACGATAAGCCTCCAGCAAAGAAAGAGCCTTCTTGCTGAAATAATGATCGGGGTAATGGGGATAATCATCAATCTCACCGGCCAGAAAGCGGTTAACCTCTCGCTTGTACTCCTTAAGCAGGCTGAAGTCATCGTATTCAGGGTGTCCCTGAAAAAAAACCAGGCGTAGTCCATCAGCACTGGTTGCCAGGTGTATCCCAGCCTCTTCGCTCTCTACCAACACCAGTTGTGATGCTTGCGTGATTTGCTCTGCGGTAATCTCATTCCAGCGCGAGTGGGGCACATTAAATCGCGTGTTGACGTTACGCACCAACGGATGTTCCAGCACAACCTGGTGACTGAATACACCCCAGCGCTTGGCCGCCAACGGCTGGCGTTCGATATTATGAAAATGCAGAAATGCCGCGTGCGTTGCAAGACAGGCGCACAAGGTAGAGGTCACGTTCTGCACAGCCCAATCCAGGGTTTCGCACATCGGCTCCCAGAAGCTCTCGTCCGACAGGTGTGTGCAAACCGGATTGGCGCCAGTGACAATCAAGGCATCAAGCCCTTCCTCTTTTAGTTGGTCGAAATCATGGTAGTACTTTTCAATATGTACCTGAGCCTGATCTCCTCGTGGGACCTGTGGCGGGGAGAACGGATAAACATAAAACTGAGCAATGCGGTTACAACCACCGATCAGGCGCAAGAACTGTCGCTCTGTTGATTCAAGTGCTGCGTCGGGCATGTTATTCATCAACCCAATATGCAGTTCCCGGATGTCCTGTGACCCAGCCCGGCCTGCGCCAAGCACTTCACCGCCCTCGCGCCGAAAGCGCTCGAAGCTGGGCAAATCCGAATTAGCGACAATCGGCACCGTTAACCCAGGGCCTCGCAGATCAGCTCTATAAAATCGGCCTCGCCACGAATGCCATCAATCCGGTCGGCCTCCAGAACGACGCCGTACTCATCAGCAATCATCTGGTACCGCGGCAGGCGATGCTCGACCAGTCGAGGAAATATCCAACAAAAAAAGTCGTTGGGTACAATCTCATCCGCCGAGTTAAGATCTTTTTCCGCAAGATACTCCGGCAACACTTGGTCGAGAAAACTGCTCTGATAGTACATAGGCTTGGGATCAAGCAACGAGCGTTCAATAATCTTGGCGAGCATCGCCTCTGGCGGCTTGAGATAAAGGATCAGGGTATCTTCGGCTAATTGTCGAAGCACCGAGGGTTCGCCGAGCTCACAGAGGCTGCCGCCGGCGTCATTGATGAAATTAGGGTAGCCGTAAGTCTCCTGCGCCTTGCCAATAAACTCGCGTACATCCATCATCGCCGCGATCTCTGCACCACGATGCAGGCTCTGCCGGCGCTTAAATTCAGCGACCGAAAGGCCTCCCAGCGACGGGTTTCCAATCATTCCCAGAAATGTTGCGATTGGAGCCAGATTATTGATCGTGATGTTGTGACACATGTAAATCGAATCCGAGCGTAGCAGGTCTGCCAGAAACGGTACCTTCATGGCTTCGCGTTTGACGTTATCGAGGATTGGCTCACCCATGTAGCGAGTGCCGATACGGTAATCACCGGAATAATGGAACCAGTTGTGCCGCGGTAGTTTGGATGCCAACATGGTCTTGCCAGACCCAGACATGCCAAGCAGGGTTACCGCTTTATGGGGCGCTTTGCGAAAGGCCGAGCCACTCATTTTTTTTCGATGCATCAGTTCTTCTTACTCCATAGGTCAAATAAGTGCCTGCAGCGCCTTGCGGACCCGATCCGGAACCGGACATGGGCGTCGCTGCTGCCGATCGACAAACACATGCGTGAAGCCGCCAATGGCGGCGGCGGCCTCAATATCTTCGGCGAACATCCCCACCTCGTAGCCTACGCTGGTGGTGCCCAAATGCCTGACCCGCAAGCCACAGTCCACCTGCCCCGGGTACGCCAGTGGGTGGAAAAACCGACATTGCGATTGCACCACCAGACCGATCGTCGGACTATCTTTGATATCCAGCAAACTGTTTTCAATGAGAAACTGGTTCACTACGCTGTCTATATAGTTGAAATAGACCGCGTTATTTACGTGCCCATAAACATCATTATCTGCCCAACGGGTCGTGACCCGCTGCCAGTAGAGGTAATCCTGACGCGAGGCCTCCTCTGGTTTCTCGTCTTGGGCTGCCGTCAACGTCCAATCCTAACCACGGTGCGCCCTGTCACCGCACTTGCGATGTAGTCATCGAAAGCCTCAGGCAGTTCATCGAATGAGATAGTTCTTGGCGCGATCAAATTCAAATGTGCGGGCTTCAGGTCACTCCCCAACCGCTGCCAAGCCAGATTACGAAGAGATGTCGGCATTTCGATCGAATTGATGCCCAGCAGTGAGACGCCGCGTAGGATAAACGGCAAGACAGTCGTCTCCAACTTTATGCCACTGGCGTTACCAATAGATGCAATATTACCCCAAGGCTTAACAGTACGAGTCAGCCAACCCAAGGTATCGCCGCCGACGTTATCGACCGCTCCACCCCATAGACCTTTTTCCAGCGGTCGGCCACCCATCTCGAAACTGTGTCGATCGATAAAATCCGATGCCCCTAGTTGCCTCAGGTACTCATGCTGATCAGACTTCCCGGTCAAAGCCACCACTTCGAAGCCTTTGGCGGCGAGCATATCGATCACGATACTGCCGACACCGCCGGTAGCTCCAGTGACGATCATAGGTCCCTGCTCGGGACTTTGGCCATTGTGTTCCAGACGGATCATTGCCAACGCCGCCGTAAACCCCGCCGTGCCAATAGCCATTGCATCACGTAACTCAAGGCCATCCGGCAACGGGACCACGCAATCGGCTGGTACCCGCGCCATCTCGGCATAACCTCCATCGCGGGTCTCAGAAAGGCTACTGCCGCAGACCAGTACTGAGTCGCCCTCGTTAAAGGATGAGTTTTGCGAGCTCTCAACGATGCCGGAAAAATCAATGCCGCCATTGAGCGACGGCGCTCTTAGAATCTTTGCCGTTCCGGTCGCGGCCAGCGCATCCTTGAAATTGATTCCCGAGAAAGCGACGCGGACGACGACATCGCCCGCGGTCAGATCATCGACCTGCATCTGCTCAAAGCCTGCACTGACGGCTTTTTCCTGTTGGTGTATCCTGAAAGCCCTGAAAGACATCTTTCGTAATTCTCCTTTGATTTCCTGCCGAACAGACCAGTATCGGGTTCGGCAATAACAAAGGGCTAATTTTAACGCCGTCGCGGCAGCTAAGCACAGTCAGGCTGCCCCCTACTGTGATTTCACCCTGGCGCATTGAGCTGATTGCGCTTTCACCCCACCTAAGGAGCATAAAACCAGATGGAAGAAGAAACCCTGTTCAGTAAGATCATCAAAGGAGAACTAAAGGCCGATATCGTATTCCAGGACGACCGGGTCACGGCCTTTCGTGATATTCACCCCCAGGCCCCAACCCACATTCTGATCGTGCCCAACCACGTAATCCCCACCGTCAACGATGTGTCCGCCGAAGATGAAGCAACGCTGGGCCACATGTTTATTGTTGCCAAAGGCCTTGCCCAGACCGAAGAGATTGACAGCGATGGCTACCGACTGCTGGTGAACTGCGGCCGGCACGCTAATCAGGAGGTCTTACACCTGCACATGCACCTGCTAGGCGGACGACCACTTGGCCGGATGCTGTCCAGCGACAACTAAGCTGAAACTATCAGGAACGTCCCTTTTTATCGCGTTCAAGTTGCCGTAACTCGATCCGACGTACTTTTCCGGTGGTGGTCATCGGTAATTCACTGACAAACTCGATCTCGCGTGGATACTCGTAGGCGGCGAGATCGCGTCGAACCGCATCCTGTATATCCTGTCGCAGAGTGTCCGACGGGGCGTGATCCTGTGCCAGCACGATGAACGCCTTGACAATTTCACCACGCAGTTCATCCGGGCTACCCACTGCCGCGGCCTGCGCAACAGCCGGATGCTTCAGCATGCAGTCTTCGATCTCACCGGGACCAATACGGTGGCCTGCGCTTGAAATGACATCATCCTTGCGCCCAACAAACCATAGGTAGCCATCAGCGTCACGATAACCGAGGTCGCCTGTCGACCACCACGGGCCGAGATACTTATCCTGAGTCGCCTGCTCACGCTGCCAGTATCCCAAGAACATCACCGGGTCATCACGGTGTGCACAAAGCTCTCCGATTTCCCCATCGCCGAGTACATTGCCACCTTCATCAACCGGTTCTACCCGGTGCCCAGGATAAGCCTTGCCCATGGATCCGGGTTTTACCGGCATAATCGCCGAGCAGTTACCGACAATATAGTTAAACTCGGTCTGACCCCACATTTCGTTAACCTGCACACCCAGCGCTTCTGCAGTCCATTCGTAGAGTTGCGCCCCGAGTGATTCCCCGGCCGACATAACGCTGCGCAAATGCACGCCTCGTGCTTTGAGATCACCTACCTGCCGAAGCATTTTCAAAGCGGTGGGTGGAATAAACGCGTTGCGCACACGGTAGCGATCCATCAGATCATAGGCTTTTTCGGCATCAAACCGGCCGCCGTCATAGCCCAGTACGGGCTTGCCATAAAACCATGCCGGGATCAGTGCGTCGAGCAATCCGCCTGTCCAGGCCCAGTCTGCAGGGGTCCACATCAGATCATCAGCCTGTGGGAAAAAATTGTGGGACATCTCAAAACCTGACAGGTTGCCCAACAGGCATCGATGGGCGATTACCGCCCCTTTGGGAGGCCCCGTAGTCCCGGAGGTATAGATGATGAGGGCCGGATCATCAGCACCGCTTTTGATCGTCTCGAAAGTGTCAGTGCCGCGGTTTAATAAAGGCCAAAAACCCGCCTTCGGGTCGTCACAATTTATTACGGTATCTAGATCAGGCAACTCAGCGCGCAAGGACTGAACACGATCAAATCCCTCTTTCGAACAAATCGCGATTCGGGCGCCACTGTCCTGTAATCGATACTGCAACGCGTCTGTTCCAAATAGAACCGACAAAGGAAGGGAAACCGCGCCAATCTTCCACGCCGCAAGATGACATAAACCGGTTTCAACCCGTTGGGGCAAAATAATGGCGACCCGATCTCCTGCCTGGACTCCAACGCTCTGAAACGCATTGGCAAGGCGGTTAGAAAGTAAACGAAGATCATTAAAGGTGTAGCGTGTCGTTTGGCCTGCACTGGTCTCACATAAAAGTGCCGTGGCGCTGGATTTTCCCGCGTGTCTATCGCAGACCGCCGAAGCCATATTGAAGTCCCCAGGCACCTGCCAGCGAAAAGATCGGCGCGCCTGTTCAAAGCTGTCTGTTTTAGGATCTACCAACGATGTCGGCACAGCGTGTTCCTTTGCTTGTATGCCCGGTTTTGAGTCCCAAACCACGTAGAGACTTGGCGTAATCGGATTCTAACCAACCCTGAGCCGTCCATAGCTATCGTCAACCCGCGAGGAATAACTCACAAGATGTTGATTGACTTGTCAGTACGTGACGCACCGGAAACCTGCTAACCGGACCAGGGTTTAGCGCTTTATTGAGCACGGCCAGCTTGGCTGCACCAATTATTGGAAGAACAACAACTCTCGCTTGGGCAAGAGCGCTCGGACTAAGGCTGATCCGCTCAACGGGTTGAACCGGGGCTGTACTCGCTGCTACAAGTCGTGCGCGTTCCTCGTTTTCGCGGCCACCGGGAAACAATGATGCGATATGGCCATCATCACCCATCCCAAGAAACACCACATCGAAAGGAACTCCAAGGTCAACCAAACGCTGTTCAACCTCACTCAAGGCATTCTTTGCGGTAGTGTGCTTTGTCTTTAGACCGCACAAACGAGCGGCTGCGGCAGGACCTTGTAGTAACAGGCTCCGAACCAGCTTCTCATTGCTATCGTCATCATCTATCGGTACCCAACGCTCATCCACAAGAAAGATATGCACATTGGTCCAGTCCAAAAGACACTGCGAAAGAATCGGAAACAAGGCGGTCGCCGTCCTGCCGCCGCACACTCCCAAAGATGCCCGGCCACGCAGCGCAAGAGACTGTTTAAGTATTTGCTCGAGCTTTTCTACAGCGGCATCAATGGCTTGATGTCCCGACGGGAATTCATTCATTGAGCATCGATGAGCCATCGGTAGAACGTGCTTATCGACCTCGATTCACCACCGACCAAAGGCTGGCGAGTACAAATAATACGATCGCCGCTACGATCATAGTTGGGCCAGTCGGGGTATTCCAGTAAAAAGAAGCGCCCAGACCGCTAATGATTGAACAAAGGCCGACAATGGCCGCGATTGCAGCCATGGATTCAGGGGTGCGCGACATCGAGCGCGCGGCAGCGGCCGGTATGATCAACATGGCGGTAATCAATAATGCACCAACGATCTTGATTGCCACTGCAACCAGCACTGCCAGGGCGAGCGTCAGTATAAGTTGTTCACGCCGGGCGTCGTAGCCACGAGCAGCGGCCAGATCGGTATTCAGTGTCACTAACAGTAATGCCTGCCAGCGAAGCCTCAGCAGGATCAGCACCACTACCGCCCCAATCCAGATTACCGCAAGATCCATCTGACTGACGGCAAGAATATCGCCAAAAAGATAGGCCATCAGATCGACTCTTGCCCCAGGGAGAAATGACACTGCCACAAGACCGATTGCCAATGCACCGTGGGCCGCTACGCCTAAGAGAGTATCCATAGTGTAGATGCGCCCGGCCAGCGCCAACACCCCCAGCGACATTGCGATTGCTGCGACCAGCACCCCGACAAATAACGACAAAGAGAAGGCCAGCGACAATGCAACACCAAGGATTGCGGCATGCGCCGTGGCATCACCGAAATAGGCCATGCGCCGCCAGACCACAAAACAGCCCAGCGGCCCAGCCGCAAGCGCCAGTCCGATCCCTGCGAGCGCGGCTCGAATCAGAAAATCATCCAGCATGGGGGTCTGTTGTGTCTGCATGGTCATGACGGTGGTCATGTTCGTGGCGATACAAAGCCAGCGCCCCCTCAGCTCCGAATCCAAACAGAGCCTGGTATTCCGGTGCAGCCGAAACCACGGTCGGCGTGCCCTCACAACACACATGCCCATTAAGGCAAATCACATGATCGGATGATCGCATCACGACATGCAGGTCGTGGCTGACCATCAGCACAGCGCAGCCGATCTCCTCGCGCACCGCTTCGATCAAGCGATAAAAAGAAGCCACTGCCGGTTGATCAAGGCCCTGTGTCGGCTCATCGAGCACCAGCAGGGCCGGGCGTGTCAACAGAGCCTGTGCCAATAAGGCGCGCTGGAATTCACCCCCGGAAAGCGAGGTCATCTGCTCGCCGAGTAATCCGACAATATCAACTCGCTCCGCCATACGCTGGCGATCACTTTCCTGATGCGCTCCCGCCAGACGCAGCCAGCGAGAAACCGTCAATGGCATAGACCGGTCAATAGCCAGGCGTTGGGGCACATAGCCGATGCTCACGCCAACGCCACGGGTAACCACCCCTTCGGTCGGGGTTTGGGCGCCGATCAGAACCCGTAGCAGTGTTGTCTTGCCCGACCCGTTGGGGCCCACGATCGTGACAATCTCCCGCTCGCGAATTGACAGATTGATATCGCGCAGGATGCGTCGCCCACCAAAGCGTATACCAACGTCGTGCGTACTTATCAGGCTCACAAAATCATACCTCCCGACAGGCGGCGCAGATGCCTTCGGCCTCAACGACGGTCTCCTGGATATCAAAGCCGATAGCCCGAGCAGTCCTGCCGAGTGTCCCACTGGTGGACTTACCGTGTGTTTCAGCCACCTGATGACAATCTTTACAGATCATGAATGCTGGCGCATGTCCTGCCTGTGGCTTGTTGCAGGCAACAAAAGCATTCAGTTTTTCAATCCGGTGCACCAACCCGTGCTCAACCAGGAAGTCCAGGGCTCGGTAAGCCACGGGTGGTTGGGAGCGAAAGCCCGCGCCGGCCAGTTTTTCCAGGATCGTATAGGCGCCCAGTGCACCATGGGATTCTAAAAGCAGCTCCAATACTTTTTCCCGAACCGGGGTGAGTCGCAATCCCCGAGTGGAACAAAGCTTATGCGCCGCTTCCATTGCGTATTGGGAGCAAGCGCGGTGGTCATGCTCGACGAAAATCTGAGCCGACGTCGTTAATCGAGATTCTGTTGGCATCAGTAAACGCTACCCCCTACCGAAGTGATTCCGCTCAATCCCATTATCCCCTAGCACTCCCGGTGTCCAAATCGATCGATAAATCAAAGTGCATAATTCCAAAGCTCTGTCGCCTTTTTGGAGCAAATACAACACCCAGTGAGCGAACTCTTGACAGTAGACATGATAGCTATTCATCCGCACAAGCGACTATCTCTTTGGCAATGCTTTCCAATACCTGCGGATATAAAGCCATACCAAGTGCGAGCTCGATACCCTGGGAATCTATCACTGCTGTGCTTACTTCAGCATCTTGAAAAACGCTCGCCACCAGAGTCGGGTTGAACTGGGGCTCTGAGAAAACACAGCCGATTCCCAGCTCGGCCACTTGTCCTCTGATCTCAATAAGCCTGGCGGGGTTAGGAGCCAAAGCATCGCTAGCCAGGATTGATCCTGACACTGAAATACCAAAGCGTCGTTCAAAATACTGATAAGCATCGTGAAAAACAACAAATTTAACTCCGTGTACAGACATAAGCAGCTCGTTGATTCGAGTTACCGCTTGGGATATCTCCAATGCCCCGGCTGCGGCATTTTGAAAATAAAGATCAGTATTTGAAGGATCAATCTTGGACAACTCTGACGCCATCACACCAAGCCAGACTTTTCCATTCTCTGGATCCAGCCAGCCATGAGGATCGATACCGCTATGATCATCGTGGTTGGCAAAAGTAGCGCCTTCCCGATAAGGCAATCTGGTCGCGCCATCGGCTTTCATCAATTCAACCACTTGAGCTTTGCTGGCGAGAATCTCAAGCCTGCGCTTCAGCCATGGCGTCAGCCCTTCGCTCACCCAGAAAACCAGATCGGCATTTTCAAGAGCAGCGGCTTCCGATGGACGCAGGGAATAGGCATGGGGTGAGGCCCCGTGACGGATAATAAGATCGGGGACTCCAATCCCTGCCATGACCCGCGCTGCCAGCGAATAAACAGGGCCGATATCTGTCGCCACCCGCGGGGTCATGGCTGACACACTTAGGGTTGATGTTGCTAAAAAAATTGCACCAACGACTCCGCAGATCCTTCTTGACGCCTGCCCCTTACAAAGTCCTGTTGATTGGGATGCTAACTGGTGTACAAGTTTCATATGTAATATTATAACATTACAAGAATTGATTCCCCCTTCATTAGCCTCAAATGTTATTTCGTGCTCAATTCAACAAACAGTTTGGTATCCCTTACTTCATGAGCATAAGTAAAATAAAAGTGCTTCCCCATCAAGTCGACAACTATTGAAAAACCGTTTCCAGCGTTTCCCGCCCGCGTCACGAGAAAACTTACCCGGTTCGTGATTGGCAAATTGTCAGACGGCTCTGACTAGGTGCTCACGACATCAGTGACATTACTCCACCCGATAACGCGCTACAGCTTCGTCATCCCATTCGATACCATTTCCGACAGTCGTCGGCACTTGCACCTTGCCGCCGGAAGCAACTATAGGGTCTCGAATTATCGGGCTGGCCCAATCGACATACTCAAGCCAATCTGCGTTGTTGGTCGTGGCCATCAGATGAATGCTGATCTCTGGGAAAAGGTGAGTAGATACGGGAATGCTTTCCGCCTCCGGTAGGGTGACGGCTGCACGCCAGCCAGAGACACCGGCGATCCGCTGTACATCCAGCATATAGAAGTCAGCGGCTTTGGCTTTCAGCGCTTTCTGAAATTCAAGTGGGTTAAGTAGATTCTCACCCGTCTGGATCGGGGTATCCACTGCAGCGGCTACTGCGGATGAACCATGGTAATCATCATATCGAACAGGCTCCTCGATCCAGTACAACCCCTCTCCATCCAGTGCCTGACAGCGAACAAGCGCCTCTTTTGGGTCAAGTCCCTGATTGAAGTCGCTCATCAGATCGATCGCATCACCACAGCTACGCTTAACGGCACGAACCACAGCGAGATCCTCTTTAAAAGTCTCATAGCCCAGTCGCAGCTTGACTGCGCTGAAGTCACCCTCAGCCAGTAATTCCTGCGCCTGGTCTGCAAGTTTCTCTGGATCTCCCTTTTCGAGCCAAAGGCCACAGCTGTTATAAGTCTTCACGTAGTCTTTCGGATCACCTAACACCTTAGCTAACGAAAGGTCTTCAGATTTTGCCCGTATATCCCAAAGTGCCATGTCTAACCCTGCGAGCACTTGGCCGAGGATGCCGTGAATATCCAACAATCGAAGGCGCTGTCGCAGTAACGGGTCAACCTGCTCTGGGTCAGCGTTCATACCCCGCACCAGTTCTTCGATTGCAGCCACACAATCCATGGTTGGCTTTAACATCGATTTTAGAAATACAAACAGATAGGCATGACCGGTCAGCCCAACATCAGTTTCCACATCAAGAAGAACCAGGGGTAGTTCGCCAATGGCGCCACTAGCTGTCACGGGTGGACGCCTGAAAGGCACGACAACCGGCGTTGTCTTAATACTAGAAATAACAATGGTCATATCACGATCCTTATTGTGCGTGCTGAATGCGTCGACCCATCAGCCACTGGCTCGATGGATCAAATACTAAAGCGCAGCCTAATCCCCACCGCAATCGTTCTTGGCCGCAGTAACGGCGAGATAACTTAGGGTGAGGCTACCGCTGAACTCCCTGAGCGCTAACAGGTTACCAGTAACTCAGAGCGTCGTTATAAAGGCTTTGAAGATCCTGTTCGCTGACTGGCCGCGGCGCCACTGACAAAAGACGCTGCTGAGTCGCTGCCGCCTGCGCAAGGCCCGACACGTGATCCTGGCTAAAACCCACGCCACTGATCCCGTTGGGTATGCCAGTAACCTGCATCATCTTTTGAAGATGGCGCGCCAGCAACTCTCCGCTTTCAGATGCGGCAACCTCTTGAGTGTCTGCACCCAATAAGCGGGCGCCCTCAAGGTGCCGGTCGGGGCAGCCGGTTGCGGTAAAACGATAAGCGGCAGGCGCATTGACGATCACCGAGATGCCGTGCGGACAAATAGGCTCATCATGAGGATATCCCTCGGGAAAGAAATCCGACACCCGGCCTGATACCGGGTAGGACATCGCGTGTGGTAAATGGCAACCGCCATTGCCAAAAGCCATACCAGACAGAGTCGCCGCGTACATCATGCTGTGGCGTGCCTCATGGTCTGAATCATCGTTTACGGCGCGTACCAGATACTCTCCGCACTGACGCAACGCCTCACGACAGGCCATGTCGCTCCAAGGGTTGGCTCCCTGGCTCATTGGCCGGGCTGAGGCATCCACCGGCGCCGGGCGTGAGCTGAAAGGCTTGGCAGTCAGCGCCTCCAAGGCATGGCTGATTGCATCAAAACCGGTCGCGGCCATTACGCTGGGAGGCAATGTATCCGTCCAGCGAGGATCGACAATGGCTCGATCGGGCAGCAGAAACCGCGAAGCAATCCCAGTCTTGCACTCGATTTCCAGCAGGTCGAAGACCGCGATGCCAGTGCATTCACTTCCTGTGCCCGCTGTTGTCGGACAAGCCAGGTGTGGCTTCAGCTTACCTGGCACTGCCAAGCCCTGACCGATTGGCGCATTCACATAAGCCATGAAATCGGCCGGGTGGGTGCTGTACAGATTGGCAACCTTACAGGTATCCATCACCGAGCCGCCGCCAATCGAGATAAAGCCATCGAAATGATCATCTGCCGCAAACTGAATAGCCTCACGAAATGACAGGTCAGTTGGCTCTACCCGAACGGCGTCATAGACCACAGGATCAAGATCTACGCCGCGAATAGCGGCCATGGCATCGGAAAAAAGAGGCAATTCTGCGACGCGCCTGTCGGTAAAGACCGCCACGCGTTTGATGCCAAGTAATCGGGCTTCCTGGCCCACCTCGTCAATAGCACCAGGGCCAAAACGCACCTTACTGACATCAACCGAAAAAAGCTGATCGCCCCCAGGGGTTAACTGGTAATAATGACAGCAGGCCATATTTATCAATAGTTCCGGATAGCGCTCAGGATTCCTGAGACTTGGCTAGCGCTTGTTCGATATCCCAAAGAATATCATCCAGGGTTTCAAGGCCCACAGACATGCGGATCATATCCGGACTCACCCCCGCACTCGCCTGCTCTTCTTCGTTAAGCTGGCGATGCGTCGTTGACGCTGGGTGAATCACTAAGGTCTTGGCATCTCCTACATTCGCCAAGTGACTCAAAAACTGTGCGCTTTCGATAAACCGGATGCCCGCCGCCTGCCCACCTCGAATACCGAAGGTCAGCACGCCACCAGCGCCTTTAGGCAGGTACTTTTGTGCCAGTTGATGATACGGGTTGTCTGGCAGGCCGGCGTACTTGACCCAGGAGACCAGAGGATGATCGTCAAGAAACCGTGCAACCGCCAGGGTATTGGAGCAGTGACGATCCATGCGCAGCGGTAATGTTTCCAGTCCTTGCAGAAAAAGAAACGCGCTGAGCGGACTCATCGACGGCCCCAAGGTCCGCAGGGTTTCCATGCGAGCCTTGGTCACAAAACCGAAATCACCAAAAGTTTCGTAAAAACGAATGCCGTGATAACCCTTTGAGGGTTCGGTCATGCCAGGAAACTTGCCGTTATCCCACGGGAACTTTCCGGATTCAATAACGGCGCCCCCGATCGAACTGCCGTGGCCGCCGATCCACTTGGTCACCGAGTGCACTACGATATCAGCCCCGTGCTCAAAGGGGCGGCACAGGTACGGGGTACCAAAGGTATTGTCGATCACCAGCGGCACGCCAGCATCGTGGGCAATCTTGGCGACTGCTGATATGTCGAGCACATTGTTCAGCGGATTACCGATCGTCTCGGCATATACGGCCTTGGTTGCCGGTGTAATGGCCTTTGCAAAATTCTCGGGGTCATCCGGATCGACAAAATGAGTATTAATACCCATACGCCTGAAAGAATAATCAAACTGCGAATAGGTGCCGCCATACAGCGTACTGGCAGAAACCAGTTCATCCCCAGATTCCAGCAGAGTCAGCAGCGCAACCATCTGCGCTGCCATGCCTGAGCCAACTACCAACCCTGCCCGGCCACCTTCAAGTGTTGCCAGGCGCTCTTCAAGCATGGCATTGGTCGGGTTCATCATTCGCGAGTACACATTGCCAAAGGTCTGTAGGTTGAAAAGGCTCGCCGCGTGGTCAGTGCTGTCAAACACGTAGGAGGTGGTCTGGTAGATCGGTGCCGCACGGGCGCCAGTCGTAGTATCCGGTAACTGCCCAGCATGCAGGCACTGAGTTTCAAACCCAAATTCGCGATCAGCCATGATGTATCCTCAATAAACCAGCCACTTCGGGCGTTTCGCTGAGATGACCCCCGTAGATACGCCAAATAGATTCAGCCCACCCATCAGGCGGCCATGTTCAATCTTCACACAATGATCCATTACGACATCGAGCCCACCCTGACGGGCAATATCGGCGGCTTCATCGTTGATAAGTCCCAATTGCAGCCAGAAGATCTTTGCGCCGATTGCGACAGCACTACGCGCCAGTGGTGGCGCCAGTTCGGCACGCTGAAACACATCCACTATGTCAATATTGATATCGTCTGGAATCTCTTCCAGTGAGGGGTAGCAACGCTCTCCAAGTATCTCTTTGTAGTTCGGGTTAACCGGAATAATCCGGTAGCCATGGTCTTGCATGTACTTCGCTGCAAAATAGCTTGGGCGCCACCAGTTGGCCGATAAACCAACAACCGCTATGATTTGACTTGCGTCCAAGATCCGACGCAATGTCTCAATATCGGTTCTCACTCAATTTCTCCTTTTTTGCGATCACACACTTGGTGGGGCTGTCAGAAAGCAACTCACGTCTTTATTTTCAGACAGGCCTTGTTTTTATTAAGTGACTCATAGGTCAACATAGGCGTTTCTTATTTTTTGCTAGCAGATAAGGTATCAGAAAAAGTCTAACACCCAGATGCGTTGGCGTTGTATTTGCTCCCAAAAGAATGTCTAACCCGTACAGCCGTGCCAGCACCGAGGGTCGACCATTCGGCCGGTACCACCCGGCCAGAGTAGCCAGCGGCGAATCGAACAGAATTCCCCGATACCGGGCCATTTTCGATTGAGTGGGCTGATGTGGGCTGTTGACCACTTTTAACCAAAATAGTTGGTAGTCGAAACTTCAAAGTATTACAAATATCTGAGTTCTACCTGTTGTTAGACTTACTTTGTAGATTTCTCTATCTGGGTGGGATTTTGCCCATACTGGGTAAATATTTTTTGATTTCAAAAAAACTATTTACAGTCTACCAGTAATCCACTAACGTTCAACAGTTGTGCATACAGGCGCAAATGATCAGAACTGGCCCAGTGGCAGCTTTAACGCCGGCTCGGACAACAAATCGATACTGCGCTATGAGATGAAAACCCTGCCTACGGAGATCGCTGAGAGCATTGGCACCTCCACACTATTTGCGGCCTGGAACGCATCGACTTACGTCGCACAAATCGAAGATGACCGGCTTCAGCCAGCTGTTGCTTCGGGCGCGTATCTTGAGGCTATGCAACAGTTTTGGCATAAACACAATGGTCCGTGGTTTAACGATGAAACCTTCGTCGTCTCCCAGCGGCGCAATTCTATGTCACACGGGCCAGCACAAACTTCGGTTAAGAACAGCACTTCTTCTCCGACCATAGGTGACAACCCTGGAAGATCCTGATTATGAAAGATAACTACTATTTTGATAACGCCGCCACTACGCTGCCAAAGCCTGAGTCGGTATATCAGTTTATGGATCAATTCTTCCGCAGCCATGGGGTTAATCCGGGCCGGTCGGGACATGAGTTAGCGGTAGAGGCCGAAATGATGGTCATCGAGACCCGGCGCCTGCTGGGCGCGTTTTTTGGATTTGGTGGCGACCCGGCCCGAGTGACCTTTTCACAAAATGCCACGGACTCGATGAACGCCGCCCTTTCAGGCATCTTGAATCCGGGCGACCATATGATTATCACCCGCATGGAGCACAACTGTGTGCTCCGCCCCGCCAATCACTTTGAGCGCGATCACGATATTTCGGTGACGCGAATCGGTGCCGATAGCGCTGGCTTTATCGATCCAGAAGAGATTCGCCGGAGCA
>CBFIBN010000013.1:0-21451 GCA_965660775.1 Arenicellales bacterium
CTCCATAGCATTATCGATTATCTCGCAGGTCGGCGCGCCAAGTGCCCCAAACTCACGGGCTCGAAGGTAAATTATTGATAACGTCGCCGCTGTCCGCTGAACCTGGTCACGCCTACGCCTCGCATCACGATGGCGTTCCTTTAGCGAGATCGCCGATCCAGGGCCAGTTCTTATCTTGGGTGTAGCGGGTAAAAATGTCCTCAGATACTCAGCGACCATAGTCGCGCAGGCCTTAAGATGGGCAGACCGATAGGCCACCTCGTCTGAACGAATGATGGTTAGCGCATCCTTTTTCAGACGCTTCGCTTTTCTTTCGTTTCCGAACAGATTAAACATGGTGTCAATTGATCCTAACTCAGCGCCATCATCACGTTGTCCTCGAAAGGCTGACGAGCAGTAAGTCGGTGGTACCAGTGCTCAAGATTGGGCAGGCTGGCCCGCTGAATATCCAGATTGAACCATCTATAGGCCATTACACCAACGGGGATATCACCAAAGCTGAAGCAGTTTCCGGTCACATACTCGTGCCGAGATAAGTGGTCATCCAGTATACCTAGCGCCGCCTCGGTTTTATCCCGAGCTGTGGAAATGGCTTCAAGATCCTGGTTCTTTGGACTAGTTCTGATCAGGTTCCAGAAAAGAGGGCGAATCGCTGGAGCAAGAACGGTCTGTTGCCAGTCCATCCATTGCTGAGCCAGGGCAATCGACCAGGCATCTTCTGGCAACAGGCCATGTGGCTCACGACTTTCACACAGGTAGCGCACAATCGCGTTAGATTCCCAAAGGGCTCTCCCGCTATCGATCAAAGTCGGAATAGTTCCATTGGGATTCATGGCAAGGTATTTGGCGCTCAGGTTATGTCCAAATGCCCCGCCGATGTCTTCGCGTTCATAAGACAGGTGAAGTTCATCACAGGCCCACAATACCTTTTGTACGTTTGACGAATTCCTTCGGCCCAGGATTTTCAACATGAAATACTCACCTTTAGTTACCGGTCGCTATTATGGCCGCAGTCTCATGGGGTCGCGAGCACTCCAATGCCACGTCGCTGTTTGAGCTTAGTATGCTGACTTTTTGAAAAATCATAGACGAGTGGGCTCGCCTGCAGGCGGTATTGGCAACAAAAGGACCAGTAGATAGGCGATCAGCACCATAGCTGCAAGGAGGTAGAACACGCTGGCCAACCCGTAGGAATCGGCAATCAAGCCCCCGATTGGCATGGCTACGACTGTCATGATCGCTTGGGTACCGAAAAGAATACTAGTGGTCGTTCCAAAATAGGTGGGCGGCGACAGATCCATCATCCAACTGTGTACCACCGGGCGTACGGAAAAAAGGAAACATCCCGCGACCGTCACTACTGCAGTCACCACGAAGGTGTTGGGAAAAGGCGTGATCAGGGCTAACAGTACCGCACTGCCGGCAAGCCCCCACAGGATCACTGGTCGCCTACCGACCTGGTCTGACCATATGCCGGCGACCGGGCCCGAAACCAAACCACCGATCTGTAGCGCCATCATCACCATGCCCATCCAGATCGCGCCGGTCTTCAGTTCGTTAATCAGATAAAGCGGCAGGAATAAATACAGACCATTTTGGGCAATATTACGACAGCCGGACGCGATCGCTAGACCGGTAATGGCGCGGTTGCGCAACAACGCTTTCAGGTCGCTAATAATATGGAGAAAAGATTTTGACTTTTGAGAATCGGGTTGCGCGCGGCCTTCTTTGGGGAGCAAAGTGAGCCCAATCAGGAGGATGATAAGCAGTACAGGGACTGTTGCAGCCATGGAGGTCTGTTGCCATGAGTAAGAGGCTAACAGGACGCCCGCGACGATCGGTGCCAGTGTGTCGCCCAGGTTGGCGCCCAGTGCATGTATTGCAAGGGCTCGCCCCCGATGCCTTGGGTAATGTTCCGAAAGATAGGCAATCGCAGGTGGGTGCCACAAATTGTTAGACATTCCCAGGAGAATCACCAGTCCAAGAAATACTAGAAGGTGACTGGTCCACCCAAAAGCCAAAAGTGCTAATCCCCCAATCAGCAAAGACATAATTTGGAAAAGCATACGCCGACCGGTAATGTCGACAAGCAGTCCGCTGCCCAAGTTGGCGACCCACGAACTGATGTGAAAAACAGACACCAACAACCCGGTGTCGGTATACGAGAGCCCTAGATCAGGCCCAATGAAGGGTATCAGCAGGTAGAAAAATGCGGCAATCCAGTGGATCGCGCTGTGGCCAAGGCCAACAATGAAGGCGGGCCCCTGTTCGACCCAACCAATTTGGTTGGTGGGCGCGGTTTTGTTCACATCCCGGGGAGGTAGCATTCGCACATTTGGGAATGGTGCACCATAATAGTATTGGGCGACTGAGTTAAATGAAAAAAAGAAACCGAACCGCAGCTGCTGAGGAAACAACAATGGAACCTAATGCTATCAGATGTGGGGCCGACGAGTGCGTTGGCTACGCGCCTGTCGACTGCCTAGGTGTCACGACATGACTCAAGAAAGAGACGGGCTACCTCTTGCCCGATTTACGGTGCTGGATTTAACCCGGGTCCGCTCCGGGCCCACCGCGGTGCGCCAGCTGGCGGACTGGGGGGCAAACGTGATCAAGATTGAATCACCCGAACATATGGATGTCGAGAGCGGCATGGGCGGCGCTCGCCACGGGCCTGATTTTCAAAACATCCACCGCAATAAGCGCAGCATGACTTTGAACCTGAAAGATCCTAAAGGACATGAAATCTTTATGCGCTTGGCCGAATCGGCAGATGTGGTCGTAGAGAACTTCCGCCCTGAAGTGAAAAAACGTCTTTCAGTGAACTATGAAGCACTTGATGCGCGTAATCCTCGCATCATCCTTGCCAGCATTTCTGGTTTTGGCCAGAGTGGCCCATACGCCAACCGGCCAGGATTTGATCAGGTTGCCCAGGGAATGGGCGGGCTGATGTCCATTACCGGTTTGCCGGGTCAGGGGCCGGTACGGGTCGGTGTGCCTATAGCAGACCTCGCTGCAGGGATGTATGCAGCGATCGGTATCCTAATTGCGTTGTTACAGCGCGATGAAACTGGAAAAGGTCAGTGGGTGCACACCTCACTGTTGCAAGCGCAGATTGCTATGCTTGATTTTCAAGCGGCGCGTTGGCTCATTGGCAACGAGGTTCCCTCACAGGCTGGAAATAACCACCCTACCAGCACGCCGACCGGAGTGTTCAAGACTGCCGATGGGTTTATCAATGTCGCCTGTTCCGGAGAACTCATGTGGAAGCGTTTGTGCACGGTGATCAAGGCTGATGGCCTGATAGATATCCCTGCTTATCGTGATGAACCGTCTCGACTGCAGAATAGGGAGCAGTTGAACGATACGCTCAATTCCTATCTGGGAAAACGAAACAGCAATGAATGGATCGAGGAGATGAATCGTGCCGGAGTTCCTTGTGGCCCGATCTACACCATCGATGAAGTGTTTTCAGACCCCCAGGTTCAGGATCTGGATATGGCAGCCAATGTGTCCCATCCGCAACTCGGTCAATTGGACCTGGTAAGAAACCCGGTGAGCATGCCCGGAGTACCCAGTGTTGCGTATACCGCTACACCGGAGCGGGGACAACACACTGAGGCGGTATTGATTGAATCGGGTCTTACCGGGGAGGAGATCGCCGCGCTAAGAAAAGACGGCGTCATTTGATTCGTTGACCGTATGTTGGTCAGCGACCCTTAAAAAGTGGTTTTCGTTTCTCACTAAATGCCTGGCGACCTTCCCGGTAGTCATCACTATCAAAACAACGAGCCGTCAGCCTCTCGATTTCGGCCAGATCACGATCCTCTGGATCCTTCAGAGCTTCCGCGACCGTTCGGTTCGCTGAATGAATCGTCAGCGGTGCATTAGCGGCAATCCTGGCAGCATATTCAGTGACATAACTCTCAAGCTCAGCGACAGGCACCACCCGGTTAATCAGGCCCATCTGTATGGCTTCTTTTGAGTTAAACCGATTTCCCGTATATAAAAGCTCTCGTGCAAAAGAAGGGCCAATCAGTTGCACCAGGGGGTATATATCTTCCCACCGGTAAGCCAACCCGAGCTTGGCCGCGGGGATGCCGAACACGGCATTGTCCGCGGCGATACGAATATCACAGTGGATAGCGACACTCGCGCCACCGCCAATACAATACCCTTGGATCATTGCGATCGAAGGTTTTGCGAGCTCATCCAGCGCGGCGACGGCCGCCTTCACTGTCAAGTTGTATTCGTCGGTCGTACTTGCGGATGATCGTTTTTCCCCGAACTGAGAAATATCAGCACCTGAAGAGAATGCTTGATCACCCTGGCCTGTGAGAATCACTACGCGGATGTCGTCATCGTCGGAAAACTGTTCCGTGATGCGTGGGATCGCCTCCCACATCTCAAAGGAGATTGCGTTCTTTTTTTCGGGTTGATTAAGGACGATCCAGCCGATGCCATTGGACTTACTTACCATGATCTTATCTGTTAACTGGGCCATGTCATTCTCTAAGGAAGTGTAATTGTGCGCGGGCAGTCTTAGAACGGAAAAACAACCAGAAAAATCAGCGCTCCGAACAGTCGCGAAACTGCTATTCATATGGTAGACAAACCGATTATCACGGATTAAACGGCGCAAAGGCAACGGCCACGATTAAATACAAGCCGCCAGCAGGCGCTCCCCTTAATGTCCGCTTGCCACGAGGATGACTCCCGGGACAATTAGAAGCAATGCCAGCACAATTCGAAGTGTAAGTGTTTCCCGGCGGAAAACGAACAGGCCTAAAAGTAAAGTGAACACCGGAGATAAAGCAACGATTGGGATAATTTTGACTACTTCTCCCAAATTCAGGGCTGTATTCAAGGACCAAATCGAAATGCCATTAACCACGCCGCCGCCAAAAAACCAGAGCAGTCCCGGTGTCCAGTGGCGCGGGGCAACTGCGTGTTTTCCTCCCCTAAGAGTCGAGCCAAACGCAATCATCAGTGACACCGTATAGGACACGAGGCCTGCAAACAGAGGGTCGGGGGTAATATCAAGCCCCAGTTTTGTCAGCGCATGGCCGAGGGCGCGAAGGACCGCTGCACCGATGGGAAGTGCCAGGGCCCAAATCGGCCAAGTGTTTTTAGCCTCGCCCTTACGTGCCAGCAATCCTATTGCGAGGACAATAGTCAGCGTCCCGAGCGCTAGTGGAATGGTGAGGGTTTCTCCGAGGATAACAATTGCAAAAAAGGCAGCGAATACCGGGGCGGTTGACGCCAGGATACTGGTGAGGGTCGGTCCAAGGTGGCGTATACCTGCAATCGCAAAATTGGATGTGAGAAATGGTCGGAACAGCCCCACTAGTGCGAAAATCAATACTGCACTGGTGGTCCAGTACCATAGTTGCAAAAACCAGGGCGAGAACAACCAGAACAAAGTGGTCGATCCGAGCATTGATATGAGTGCACCAGTTTCGCTGCGCCCATATTTCAACCCAAGATTCTGTAATTGCACTCCGACCGCAAACAAGAATGCTGAAGCGAATGCCAGAACAACTGGTGTTGTTAGGTTAATTGGATGATTACCCGGCTACGGCCAGCCTGTGCCAGCGATAACAATAAGAATCTTTAAAAGGCCAGCGCTGACAGCAAACCGCCGTCGGTGTCGAGCTTAAAAGTATCACATCTTCAATGAGCGCAGTAAACTACTCGAAGGTCAGAATTAAAAAGAAGGTGTAAAAGTGCGGTCTGCAGATGCCTTATGAAAGGATCGATGCTGTCAAGAAAGCGTCGAAGGCCTACTTGGATTGTGGAGACGATTTTGTCAATCAGATCGCCGGAGACGGTGCGGTGATGTTTTTAGAAAACGCCGATGCTGCCAAAAACTCGACCTAGAAAGTTTAGAGGGCTTTGCCAGGCATGGGCCGCACTGTTTTTAGCCCACTGGCCAGTGCTATCAGGACGTGGTTATTGATTAGGGTTAGAAGGGGAATAAATGGAAGACTGGGACGTCATTGTTGTTGGTGCAGGCAACGCAGCGTTTGCTGCGGCAACAGCGGCCAAAGAGCAGGGCGCGTCAGTTCTGGTTCTTGAGTGTGCACCGCAAGAAGAGGCCGGAGGCAATACCAGATTTACCGCCGGGGCAATGCGATTTGCTTATGATGGACTTGATCATCTGCAGCGATTGATGCCAGATCTCACCGCAGAAGAAATCGAGAAAACCGATTTTGGCCAGTACTCTGAAGAAGCATTTTTTGACGATATGGGGCGTGTAACGGAGTACCGCACCGATCCAGATCTTTGCGAGGTGCTTGTGACCCGCAGTCGGGATACCATGTTTTGGATGCGAGACAAGGGTATCCGTTTTGCGCCCATATGGGGACGCCAAGCTTTCCAGGTTGATGGTAAGTTCAGGTTCTGGGGCGGTCTGACGGTTGAGGCATCAGGCGGGGGCCCGGGCCTGTTTGCGGGCTGGACAAAGATTGCCAATCGAGAAGGTATCGAGATTCGCTATCAGACGCGCGCGATATCACTGCTGTTTGATGGCGCGGCAGTTACTGGTGTGCATGTCAAAAGCGCAAATGAGTCTCTGGCACTTGGGGCAAAAACCGTGATCCTCGCAGCCGGTGGTTTTCAGGCTAATGTCGAATGGCGGACCCGTTATCTTGGGCCGGGATGGGATCTGGCTAAAGTTCGAGGCACCCGATTCAACACCGGTGACGGTATTCGAATGGCTCTTGATATAGGCGCGATGCCGTTTGGTAATTGGTCAGGCTGTCATGCAGTGGGGTGGGAGAGGAATGCGCCTGAATTTGGTGACCTGAGTGTCGGGGATGGATTTCAGAAACACAGTTACCCATTTGGTAAGCGATTCCTCGACGAGGGAGCCGATTTTCGGAACTATACATACGCCAAGTATGGGCGGGAAATACTCTCCCAGCCCGGCCAATTCGCCTGGCAGATTTTCGATGCGAAAGTAAGTCATCTGTTGCGAGATGAATACCGGATCAGGCAGGTCACCAAGGTCAGTGCGAACTCTCTACAGGAACTAGTGGAAAGACTCCAGGATGTTGACCCTTTGAATGCCCTGGAGACAATACATGCCTACAATGTTGCTGTTGATACCGAGGTGCCGTTTAATCCTAATATTAAAGACGGGCGCTCTACTAAGAAACTAAGCATTCCCAAATCGAATTGGGCAAACACTGTAGATCAACCCCCCTTCGTTGCCTATGCTGTCACTTGCGGCATTACTTTCACCTTTGGCGGTTTGCGTATTCAAACCAACGGCCAGGTATTGGACGTAGACATGCGTCCGATCCCGGGTCTTTATGCAGCGGGAGAATTGGTAGGGGGTCTGTTTTTTAATAATTACCCCGGCGGTACAGGCCTGACGGCCGGTGCGGTGTTTGGCCGTATTGCAGGGGCGAGCGCTGGCGGGGTCGTGTCCAACCAATAACTACTTATCAAGATAGAGCGAACAGGGTCCAGGGCCGAAGGTGCAGATTCAGATGCGGCAGCGTTTGTGAACATCCGAGTTGGGCTGGACTAGCCAGGTCTATGGGTACCTTGCGGCCACTGGTGACGGCGAAATGTCGATTAGTTCAGGTTATTGCGCCATGGCGACTTATATTCAGCCCCTAAGTTGTTGACTCTTTGTGCCGACGATAGTCGTACGGGAAAAACAGGGAATCGGTAGAAAACCCCAACCAGATTTTTGCTAAACCGAGAGTGCTGAGCGCAGAACGCGAGCTAAATGAACAGCGGTCCGGCCAGTGCCATGTGTAATTTGCTGGCGACAACTGACACCGTTGGCAATGATCACTGCGTCATCCTCCAGTTGGCGAATCTGCGGCAAGAGATCTAGTTCTGCCATACGCATGGAAACGTCGTAGGTTTCCGACTGGTAGCCGAACGCGCCGGCCATGCCGCAACAGCTTGATTTCAAAAGGCGTGGTTGTAATCTCGGTATCAACCCCAGAACTGCCTGAGCGGCAGGCAAAGTGTCAAAGGCTTTTTGATGGCAATGCCCATGCATCGCCACTTGAGGCGTAGTAAGCGGTCTAAATTGGGGATTGAAATTCCCACCGATATGTTCCTGGTGGAGAAATTCCTCTAAAAGCATAACCTGGGAGAAGTCGGTGTTGGCTGCCGGGTCCAGATTAAGGGCCGGAATTTCATCGCGAAGGGTTAATAAACACGAAGGCTCCAGGCCGAGTACTGGGATTCCCTTTTCAAGATAGGGGCTCAGGGTCTGGGTCAATCGGGTGGCCTCCTGCCGAGCTTGATCGATCATACCCACTGACAGGAAAGTTCGACCGCAGCACAATGGTCGGTCAGGATTTGATTTTGGAAGATGAACCTGGTATCCGTTCGCGATAAGTACCTCGATAGCATCTTTAGCGTTGTCAGGCTCAAACCAGTAAGTGAAGGTATCGACAAGTAATACAACGGCTTTGCCCTCGGCCGGCCCCAAGACCTGCTCACCTAAAAGAGCGCTATCACCAAAGAATCGTGGCAGTCGGCGGTGACGGCTGATCCCGACAACTTTTTCTCTTAACCATGGAATTCCAGGAATCCGGTCGAGTACTGGCAAAGCCCAGTTGACATAACGGGCATAGTAGGCATAGCGCGGCAGAAAACCAATGATCCGATCCCGTAGATCCGGTTTATGTGTTTTTGCTCGCAATGCATGGACTTCGATTTTCATTCGGGCCATATCAACGCCGGTAGGGCACTCCCGTTTACACGCCTTGCAACCGACGCACAGCGACATGCTCTTGGCTACCTCGTCTGAACTCAGGGCATCGGGACCCAATTGTCCAGAGATTGCCAGGCGCAAGGTATTCGCCCTTCCTCTGGTTACGTGCGCCTCGTCGCTGGTCGCACGGTACGAAGGACACATCACAGAGGCGTCTCGCTTGCGGCAGGCGCCGTTGTTGTTACACATCTCTATCGCGCCTGCAATTCCTCCCCACTCAGACCAGTCCAGTTGGGTATCAGGTGTCGCAGTAAGGTAATGGGGTTGATAACGAAACAGAGATCGATCGTCCATTTTCTGCGGGTCCACGATCTTTCCCGGGTTCAACAGCCCAGTTGGATCAAACATTCGCTTTACCGACTCAAAAGAGCGAATCATGCGATCGCCAAACATCACCGGATGAAATTCGGATCGTACAATTCCATCGCCATGTTCGCCGGAATGCGATCCTTTGTACTCACGGACCATTGCAAAGGCTTCTTCGGCAATTGCCCGCATCTTGCGGACATCTCCGGAGTCTTTCATGTTGAGCACTGGCCGTACATGCAGGCAGCCCTCAGAAGCATGGGCATACCAAGTGCCGGTGGTGCCATGCTTAGAAAATACCTCCGTTAACCTTGCTGTGTAATCCGCAAGATGCTCTAGAGGTACGGCACAATCCTCTATGAAGGAAATCGGTTTGCCATCGCCCTTCATAGACATCATGATGTTCAGGCCTGCTTTGCGAACCTCCCACAAGGCCCGCTGCTGGCCGGGATCTACGATAGAGGTCATGCGGCTGCGAAAGCCGTAATCCGCCATTAGCTCATCCAAGTGTTTTAAATCCAGTAACAGACGCTGGTGATCTTCGCCGGCGAATTCCACCAGTAAAAGGGCATCGGGTGCGCCACGAACAAATTGATCAATCGTCTTTCGGAACATGGGAATATCACGGGAGAGTTCAATCATGGTTTTATCAACCAACTCCACCGCCGTCGGGTTTAGTGCCACTATGTGCCGTGTGCTATCCATTGCTTCGTAAAACGAGTCAAAATGGCACACTGCCAGCACTCGGTGGGAAGGTATCGGATGAAGCCCTAGGGTGATCTGGGTTGATATCGCAAGAGTGCCCTCGGAGCCAACCAAAAGACGAGCCATATTGGCTGGCTTTGCCTTTGGCCTGCTCCGCGGCAGCAATTCGTCAATGTTGTAGCCCCCGACACGGCGTCGTAGGGCAGGAAACTTACTTTGGATCTCACCGGATTCGCGTTCGGCCAAAAGCGTTAGTTCGGTGACCAGTTCCCGGTATCGGTCAGGCGTCCCAGTGGCGGCTGCATTTGCCTGTACCGGACCAAAGTTTATTTTTGTGCCGTCAGCCAGGTAGGCGTCGATCGCATGCACATTGTCGCGCATGATTCCGTAATGAATGGACCGTGCACCGCAGCTGTTGTTACCAGACATGCCGCCGATAGTCGCTCGACTGGCAGTCGATACATCTACTGGAAAAAACAGATTGTGGGGCCGTAGTCGCTCGTTCAATTGGTCAAGAACAATGCCGGGTTGCACCTGAACCTGCTGTTGTTCCAGATCCAGATCCAGCATTTGGTTCATGTATTTGGATACGTCCATGACCAGCGCGAGACCAACGGTTTGTCCACATTGCGATGTCCCAGCCCCTCGCATCAGTAGTGGCACCTGCTCTTCTGCTGCGATGCTAATCACACATTTAATATCCTCCTCGTCCTGAGGCACCACCACGCCAACAGGTTCAATCTGGTAAATGGATGCATCGGTGCTGTATCGACCTCGACTGTATCGGTCGAAAAGTACCTCACCGCGAAGATTTCGCTTGAGGCGCTCTGCCAGGTCGGAGTCGCCAACGCGTTCACGTAGCAGCGATTGAGATACAGCATTCATGACAGGTGGCTGATGTGAAAGTTCGATTTCAATTCATTTGATCCGGATAATTTGATTCGGGAAAAACTATCTGTATCAAGCAACAGTACAGGTCACGTCAGACGTTCTGGTATTTGCCAGATACAATGTGTATTGTATGCGCGATTGAAAAATTAACTCGGTGATTCCGTAAATTGAGATCTAGAGTGAAAACAGAGGTTATGCGAGATGAGCATTAGAAGCGGGCGCCATTTTTTGCAAAGTCCGGGACCGACCAACGTTCCTGATCGGGTTCTGCGCGCCATTGATTCACCGACCATTGACCATCGAGGGCCAGGGTTTCAACAACTTGGCCATGATGTGCTTGAGGGCATGCGCCATGTTTTCAAGACAGCCAATCCGGTAATTATTTTCCCCGCTTCCGGCACGGGGGCCTGGGAAGCCGCGCTCGTCAATACCCTGAGCCCTGGCGACAAGGTGTTGATGTATGAGACCGGCCAGTTTGCCACCTTGTGGCAAAAACTTGCATTGAAACTTGGTCTGGTTGTCGATTTTGTGGCGGGAGACTGGCGACACGGCGTTGATGCATCGGTGCTTGCAGAGCACCTGGAGTCTGATAGCGGTAAGGAAATCAAAGCGGTATGTGTAGTACATAATGAAACATCTACCGGAATCACATCAAACATCCCGGCGGTCCGAGCCGTGCTCGATGAGATCGACCATCCCGCACTGCTCATGGTGGATACAATTTCTTCTCTGGGATCAATTGATTACCGACACGACGACTGGGGAGTAGACGTATCAGTCGGGGGCTCGCAGAAGGGGTTAATGATGCCGCCTGGCCTCAGTTTCAACGCGATCAGTGACAAGGCTTTGGCGGCAACAAAGACCGCGAATTTGCCTGCGTCCTACTGGAGTTGGGCCGATATGCTGCAACCGAATCGAGACGGGTTTTTCCCTTATACGCCAGCAACCAACCTATTGTTCGGGCTACGCGAATCTATTTCGATGCTTTTAGAAGAGGGCCTGGACCAGGTATTTTCCCGCCATACGCGTTTGGCCGAGGCAACCAGACGGGCGGTAGCAGCCTGGGGTTTCGAACTACTGTGTCTGGAGCCGCAGGATTACAGCGATGCATTAACGGCGGTAAGGATGCCCTCTGGCTTTGACGCCGACGAATTTCGAAAAGTGGTCTTGGATGAGTTTGACATGTCTTTAGGTAATGGGCTGGGCAAAGTAGCTGGCGAGGTGTTCCGAATCGGCCATCTAGGCAGCTTTAACGAACTGATGATGATTGGAACACTTGCCGGTGTAGAGATGGGGTTCGCTGCAGGTGGTGTCCCGCATCACCCAGGCGGTGTTGCTGCAGCGATGGAGTGGTTGGTCAGCAGCAGCGCCTCTAATGGAAAATCCCGATAAGGGAGGGTGATGTAAGGAAAGGCCGGGCCTGCGCCAGCGGCCTCGGGTGGATGGCAGGCGACAAATAACCTAGCGAATTATTCTCGATGGTCGAGCGTTCCCAGTGCGTGGGCAAAGAGAATGCGGGTCATAGCGAGGCAACGGGAGGCTTCTATGGAAGGGGTAATACAGGTACACAAGATCGACGAGAACATAGTTTGTCTTGTTCTCAATCGGCCGGACAAACTCAACGCGTTGACCAAGCCGATGTGGGCTCAACTGGGTGAGACAATGCGGGCACTGGCGCACGATGAGGACATTCGCTGCATTGTTTTGCGCGGCGCTGGAGATAAATCATTCTCTCCAGGAAACGATATCTCCGAGTTTGAAACCGAGCGGGCCAACGTAAAGCAGGCCAGGGCCTATGGGAAAGTCATGCGTGACACCCTGGAAGCGATTGACAATTGCCCCCATCCGACGGTGGCGCTAATTCAGGGCATATGTATTGGAGGCGGGTTGGAAATTGCAGCCCACTGCGACCTTCGTGTCTGCGGGCAATCGAGCCGATTCGGAGTGCCGATCAACCGCCTTGGATTGGTGATGTCTTATGCAGAGATTTCCGGGTTGCTGAACCTGGTGGGTCGCGCGACTACCTTGGATTTATTGCTCCAGGGGCGCATCGTTGAGGCCGCTGAGGCACACGACCTGGGTTTGGTAAACCGGGTGGTCAGTGATGATTCAGTTGAGCAAGAAGCTTATGCCATGGCGGGACGGATAGCTGAGGGTGCACCATTGGTTGCCCGTTGGCATAAGAAATTTATTAATAGATTGCAGCTCCCGGATCCGCTCAGTGATGAAGAGGTGGACGAGGGTTTTGACTGCTATGAAACCCAAGATTTTCAAATTGGTTATCAGTCGTTTCTGAAAAAGCAAAAACCGGTTTTCAAGGGCCAGTGATGTGAGCCCGGCGCCGGGCCCGTTGTCGGGCTTAAAGGTTGTAGAGCTTGCGCATATCATGGCCGGCCCTGTGTGCGGCCTTATGCTGGCGGATATGGGCGCTGATGTCATTAAAGTCGAGAAAATTCCAGGTGGCGATGATTCCCGTCGTATGGTGCCCCCCGAGATCAATGGCGAGTCGTCAGCGTTCATGATGATGAACCGCAATAAGCGAAGCATTGCGGTCGATATGAAGCAAAAATCAGGTGTCGAGGTAATCAAACGATTGTTGTCCGGTGCCGATGTCGTTATAGAGAACTACCGTCAAGGCACCATGGAACGATTTGGCCTGGGTTACGAAACGTTGCGCGAGATCAATCCAGGACTGATCTACTGTGAACTTTCGGGATACGGGCGGACAGGGCCTTATTCGGACAAAGGTGGATTTGATTTAATCGCGCAAGGGATGAGCGGTTTAATGAGCATCACCGGTGAAGGAGTTGGGCGACCGCCAGTCAAAGTAGGTGCCCCGGTCACAGACATTACTGCTGGCATTTTAGGGGCGATGGGCGTGCTCGCCGCCTATACAAACAGACTTAAGACCGGAATCGGACAAAAGGTAGATACTTCGTTATATGAGGCTGGAATTGTTCATACCTACTGGCAGTCGGCTATCTGTTTCGCCACTGGGCGCTCGCCCGGTCCCATGGGCTCGGCACACCCGCTGAATGCTCCCTACCAGGCGTATCCCACAGAAGATGGCTGGATCACGATCGGTGCCGCCAATCAAAAAAACTGGACCCGGCTGCTGGATGTTCTGGAAAGGCCAGAGATTGGTGCTGACCCACGATTTACAGATAATGCTTGCCGTATGTCCAATTTGTCTGAATTGGATCAAGTGCTAAGCCAGATATTTCGTCAACGGAAAACATCAGACTGGTTAACACGTCTCGACCGGGCGGGGGTGCCTGCAGGCCCGGTACTGAGCGTTGGTGAGATGCATGCCGACCCGCAAGCCAAGGCCCGCGAGATGGTGCTCGATACACAGCACCCGGTCGCAGGGGAGGTGACAACCATCGGGTTGCCGGTAAAATTTTCGGCGACTCCGGGAGGCGTCAGGGCGCCAGCACCGTTGTACGGACAGCATACCCGTGCGGTGTTGCAAACTCTGGGCTATGAGGAGGCTGAAATAGGCAAGATGGCCGGCAATAAGAGCATTATTCTGGGCGATCCTGACAGCAATTGAGCCAGTAACACACTGGCTTTCTCGCCGAATACCACGCAACCCATGGGGTTGCGATCCGGCCAGGAAAAGGCCCCCCTAAAACGCTAGGTTGTTGCGTCTGGCCTGGCGGTCTCATACGTACGCAATTCCGCCGTATCCGGGCTCCACGCTTTGCAGGTTTGAGTTTTGCAGGACCTGGCAATCGGCCGAGCGATGGTGCTCGATCCCACGCTGCTGATACTTGATGAGCCGGCAGAGGGAATACAGCCTAACGTTGTCAGCGCGATCGGCGAGATTATCATTCGCCTCAATCGAGAAATGGGTCTTACGGTCTTACTGGCAGAAAAAACTGCCGTTCGCGCGCCGGGTCGCGGATCAGTTTTGCCTGATGGAAAAGGGGCGTGTTGTGGCATCCGGAGCCATGGTACAACTGGAGGACGATCTTATCGATCGCTACCTGACCGTTTGAGGATTGCACCTACAATAGGGTGATAACGACTTGGAACCAGGAGATCAAAATGTGTAAATCGATGGTTTGTTCCCGCTCAATTTCTGTCCTGGCCGGCACGTCGTCAGTATGGGCGTATGCCGAGGCTTGCACCCCCGCGATCCCCAGAGGTCGGATGGCGCACCTGTTGTTGGATATTCGTCACCCCCTGGCGGTGCTGTTACTGCTGGGTAGGAGTGTTCTTGCCTATCACCTGTGCCAGACCAGCAGGGTTCAAACAGGCATCGCTGCAGGTGTTGTGACAATGGCTTTTGCAGCGCTACTCAACCGTTACTGATTACAGGCTGAATTCGGTTGCACGCGGCACTGCCAACAGTGGCTACTGAGACCATGGCCGGCTGGGAGGCTGGGTTGGATCTGGGTTATACGCGCAGCGGTGATCGGACCCACCTGGTGCGTCGGCGCCATTGGGGCCCACTGATGGTGCAGAGATCTTTTTATCCCGAGGGTGGCGAAGTCTGTCATACCTACATCATTCACCCCCCGGGTGGCGTAGTGGGCGGTGACCGGCTGGATATCAGTGTCGGCTGTGCCCAAAGCGCACGTGCGCTGGTCACAACACCCGGAGCAACCCGCTTTTACCGCGCTCCCGGGCGCATCGCTCGTCAACGGCAGATTCTCACGGTGGGTAATCGGGCGTGCCTTGAGTGGTTACCGCAAGAAACCATTTTATTTGACGGTGCAACCACTGTGCTAGAAACGATAGTTGATGTGGCGACAGGTGGCATTTTTTTCGGCTGGGAGATTCTATGCCTGGGCAGGCCGGCGAGTGCAGAGGATTTTTCCCACGGTGATTGCCGCCAAAAACTGGAAATCCGTCGGGACGGCCGGTTGCTGTTGTCTGATTGCGCCAGGTTTGCGAGTCGCTCGTTGCTGGACGCTCCCTGGGGGCTGTCGGGCAAACCAGTCAGCGGTATGTTGTTGTTGGTGCCAGCGAGTGAGATGGCGTTAAATATGGCTCGAGCCTCGCTTTCGGAGCAGCCCCATTGCCAGCAGGCAGCGACTCTGGTCGACGGTGTGTTGATGGTGCGCTGCCTGGCGGACACGGCTGAGCAGTGTCGGCAGGTGCTGAGCCAGGTCTGGCACGGCGTGCGGCCGCTGTATTTAGATCGGCCTGCCTGTGTGCCGCGAATCTGGGCGACCTGACTCATATTACGGAGATATCACAATGGAACTATTACCTCGAGAGAAAGATAAACTGCTGGTGTTCTGCGCGGGCCTGCTCGCAGAGCGCCGTAAAGCGCGTGGTATCAAACTTAATTACCCCGAGGCGATTGCCTTTATCTCAGCCGCCATCTTAGAAGGCGCCCGAGAAGGCCGTAGCGTAGCTGAATTGATGGAATACGGCCGAAAACTGCTCACTATTGATGACGTTATGGAAGGGGTGCCGCAGATGATTCTTGATGTACAGGTCGAAGCTACCTTTCCGGATGGCACCAAACTGGTAACAGTTCACGACCCGATCGTACGAGGGACATCATGATTCCAGGAGAGCTCATGGTTGCGGACGGCGAGATCGAGTTGAACGCCGGTCGTGAGCGAGTCTCGGTGACCGTGGCCAATACCGGCGACCGGCCAGTGCAGGTCGGGTCCCACTACCATTTTGCCGAGACCAACGTGGCCCTGAAGTTCGACCGTGATTTAGCCCGAGGTCAGCGGCTCGATATACCCGCCGGCACGGCGATGCGCTTTGAGCCCGGCCAGACGCGTGAGGTCACACTGATTCCCTATGCCGGCAAGCGCAAAGTTTACGGTTTTAACGGCAAGGTCATGGGGCCGCTGGGGTCAGAGCAATGAGCACTATCAGTCGCCAGGCCTACGGTGAGATGTTTGGCCCGACCATTGGTGATCGTATACGACTCGCCGACACTGAACTCGTCATCGAGGTGGAAAACGACTTCACCCACTACGGCGAAGAGGTTAAGTTCGGAGGTGGTAAAGTTATTCGCGATGGTATGGGCCAGAGTCAACTCACCGCGGATCAGGTGGCGGACACTGTCATTACCAACGCGCTGATAATCGATCATTGGGGCATCGTTAAGGCCGACATCGGAATCAAAAACGGCCGCATCAGTGGTATTGGCAAAGCCGGCAATCCGGATATCCAGCCCGGGGTCGACATCTGTATTGGCCCAGGGACCGAGGCTATTGCTGGCGAAGGCCGGATCGTGACTGCCGGCGGTATTGACGCTCATATTCATTTTATTTGCCCTCAACAAATCGAGGAGGCGCTGATGTCAGGTATTACCACAATGCTGGGCGGTGGTACTGGCCCGGCCACCGGCACCAACGCGACGACCTGCACGCCTGGCCCGTGGCACATCCATCGGATGTTACAGGCGGCCGATGCGTTGCCGATGAACCTGGGATTTATGGGCAAGGGCAATGCCAGTTTGCCGGCCGCGCTGACCGAGCAGGTCGAGGCCGGGGCCATGGGGCTTAAGCTGCACGAAGATTGGGGAACAACCCCCGCCGCCATTGATAATTGCCTGGCAGTCGCCGAGGATTTCGATGTGCAAGTGGCTATTCATACCGATACCCTAAATGAGTCCGGTTTTGTCGAGGACACTTTGGCGGCTTTTAAAGGCAGGACCATACACACCTACCACACCGAGGGTGCCGGTGGCGGACATGCCCCAGACATAATTCGTGCCTGCGGCGAGCCCAATGTACTGCCTTCAAGCACAAATCCTACCCGGCCCTACACAGTCAATACGGTAGACGAACATCTGGACATGCTGATGGTCTGCCATCATCTCGATCCAAGCATCGCCGAGGACGTCGCGTTTGCTGAATCCCGCATTCGCCGTGAGACAATTGCCGCTGAGGATATCCTGCACGATCTGGGGGCCTTCAGCATGATTGCCTCTGACTCCCAGGCGATGGGTCGGGTCGGGGAGGTTATTTCCCGCACCTGGCAAAGTGCCCACAAGATGAAAACGCAGCGCGGACCTTTGGCCGAGGATTCTGGCAGTAATGACAATTTCCGCGTGCGTCGATATGTCGCCAAGTACAGTATCAATCCGGCATTGACCCACGGCATAGCGGACAGTGTTGGCTCGGTGGCCGTGGGTAAACTGGCGGATCTGGTATTGTGGAAGCCCGCGTTTTTTGGAGTCAAGCCATCAATCGTTGTCAAAGGGGGCTGCATTGTGGCCGCAGCTATGGGTGATCCCAATGCCTCTATTCCCACGCCTCAACCGGTTCATTATCGTCCTATGTTTGGCGCCCTCGGCGGGGCTCGGGCGCACACTTGTGTGACCTTCGTGTCGGCGGCTGCGCTCGCGGCTGACATTGGCGGCCAGTTGGGGCTTCAAAAAGCGGTGAGTGCCGTTCACAACACGCGCCACCTGCGCAAAAAAGACATGTTGCTTAATGACTATCAGCCAGCCATTGAGGTGGATGCGCAGACTTACGAAGTGCGCGCCGATGGCGAACTTCTGACCTGCGAACCCGCGACTGTCGTGCCGCTAGCACAACGTTACTTCCTTTTCTGAGGGACCAACGTTGCTGATCCTTAACATTGTATTGGCAACTGGCATTCCAGCCGATACCCTGACCTTGGCATTCGATAGCCGGCAAAAATGTCGTCAGCGCAACCGGCTCGATTCTGGTGAGGAAGTTGGCCTGCAATTAGCCCGGGGCACCATCTTGCGCGGCGGCACCTTGTTAGGCGGTGAACAAGGCCGTGTGGTCGCAGTGGTTTCGGCTGAAGAGTCAGTATCGACGGTGCATACGCGATCGGTACAGAACCTGGCTCGGGTCGCTTATCACCTGGGAAATCGACATCAGCCGCTCCAGATCGGTGATGGCTGGGTCCGTTACCGGCGCGACCACGTGATCGATGAGATGGTTAGAGGCCTCGGACGTGAGATTGTGAGCGAGTGGCAGCCGTTTGAACCCGAGCCCGGCGCCTACGACGGCGGCCATCACCATGGTGATTGATCACTTAGCCTTGATCCACCTGCTGCGACTGGCCAGCCCGTCGCTCCCGGTGGGAGCATTTGCTTATTCTCAAGGTCTGGAATCGGCTTGCGATGCAAACAGAGTGTATGACGAACACTCCGCAGGAGATTGGATTGGGGGCGTGCTCGAACACAGTATCGGGTTCTGGGATCTGCCGCTGGCGAGTCGGATGTACGATGGCTGGGTTGGCGGTGGGGCCAGGGTGTCGCATTACAATGAGCGACTGCTGTGTGGGCGCGAGACTTCGGAGTTGCGGGCAGAGGAACGTCAGATGGGTCGGTCCCTCGCCAAATTACTGGCGGACCTTGGGGTCGAGCCTGCTGCCCTTTGGCGCGATCACCGCGATACGACCTTTGCCAACATGTTCATGCTGGCAGCTTTGCGCTGGGAGATCCCCAGGCAGGCCGCACTGACCGGCCTCGCTTGGTCGTGGGCGGATAACCAGATTACCGCAGCAGTCAAACTGGTGCCGCTTGGGCAGACATCGGCACAGCGATTATCGATCCGATTTTCTGGGCTCCTTCAGCGGGTGGTGAAACAGGCGGAGGATTTATCTGATGATGAACTGGCTGGCGCATTACCTGGCGTCATCATCGCCAGCGCTCAACATGAAACCCAGTACTCGCGTCTGTTTCGTTCATAGGATATTGTCACAGGAGGCTTGATTGATGACTGATTCAGGAGTTCTTCGTGTTGGGGTTGGGGGTCCGGTGGGCTCCGGCAAAACAGCCTTGCTTAACGTACTATGTACTGCCATGCGCAATCGGTTCGAGGTCGCAGTAGTCACCAACGATATCTACACCCGTGAAGACGCTGAATTTCTGATCAAGCAGCAGGCTCTGGATGCGGGGCGCATTCTGGGTGTTGAAACGGGAGGCTGTCCTCATACGGCGATCCGAGAAGACGCCTCGATGAATCTGGCCGCAGTAGACGAACTGATAGGGCGATATCCCGGGCTGGATCTTGTGTTTGTAGAAAGTGGTGGGGACAACCTCAGTGCCACCTTTAGTCCGGAACTGTCGGACCTAACCATCTATGTGATTGACGTTGCCGCAGGGGATAAAATTCCGCGTAAAGGCGGGCCGGGGATCACCCGCTCCGACCTGTTGATCATTAACAAGACTGACCTCGCGCCAATGGTTGGAGCCTCGCTTGATGTCATGGCTCGCGATGCGGCCAAGCAGCGCGGAACAAGACCTTTCCTCTTCACCAACCTTAAAGACGGGGACGGGGCCGCGCCGATCGTTGACTTCATCGTTCATGAGGGGATGCTCAAAGAGCACTGAATGCCCTCCCGGGGAAGTCTTCAAACGAAATGCGATATGGAAAAGCTAATAGCTGAACAATATAGAAACGTATTACCGGACCTTTAAAAGATTGCGTTTACGCTTCAGCTTAGAATAATTAGCAACATATCATGAACCTAGAATCAAGGGCTGGTATGCCCGCTCTGGATGTGGTCGGCTGTTTTGGCCAAAGAAGCTGATGAGCGGCGTTAGAAAAATCAACAACTCCCACCAGGCGGGGGTGCCTGCAGGCCCGGTACTGAGCGTTGGTGAGATGCATGCCGACCCGCAAGCCAAGGCCCGCGAGATGGTGCTCCATACACAGCACCCGGTCGCAGGGGAGGTGACAACGATCGGGTTGCCGGTAAAATTTTCGGCGACTCCGGGAGGCGTCAGGGCGCCAGCACCGTTGTACGGACAGTATACCCGTGCGGTGTTGCCGATCAGTTTCAACGTGGTTGCTGTTTAGTGGCTACAGAATAGATCGGAACGCCGGCAAAGGGGAAACGTATGTCGATATGACCATCATCTCACATTAAGATGTCATTAAAGGTATTCATCAGATCATGGGTATCCTAATCCAGCTATAGTCAAGACAACTGGTGTCTGACGGTAAGTTGTCGATAGAGTGCAAACAGCGCGTAGAGCGCGACCGCTGCGAGCAGCGACAAAGGAAAGCCCGCGGGACCCACTGTGCTCATTGCGGTGCCGGCCAAGAACGGGCCAAGCAGACCGCCGACACCAAACAGTACGGAAAATACAGCGTTAGCGGAAACCAGTTCTACACCACGAAAACGTTGGCCGAGAAGAGTAATGCCCACCGTGAAGATCCCTCCCATCGAACCACCCCAGACACTGACCACGGCCCACAGTGCCAGGGCCCGCGCTTCCCACCAGGGATCACGCCCACCTTCGACAAGCAGCGAAAACAAAAAGATGGAAACCATCAGCGTTAAAACACAGGCGATCAGTAGCCAGCTACGATTAACTTTGTCGGCTAGCCAGCCGATTGGGTATTGAAAACAAACAGCAGCTAGTGCACCGACCCAGATAACGGCATAGCCGGTCTGACGAAATTGTGCACCGAGGATATCCATGGTGTATAGATGGGCGAAAGATTGCATCGCACCTTCGACAATACCAAACATGGCTGATGAAAGAAGGACCGTGGGCGCCGCAAGAAATACGACCACTAAGCCCACGACGACTCCCTGTTTGGGTGCATCCAATCTGACATCAAGTCTCCGGGTAGGCGCCAGCAAAACAGCCGCAACGGCGATCGCCACCAACCCACAACCAAAAGGCCAGTAAGTGTCTGGGTCCAGATAAGCGCCGAGCAAAGGCCCCACAGCCCAACCCGCCATGCCGACCGTTACATAGATGCCCATCCACCGTCCACGGACTCGGTCATTGACAATCTGGTTCATCCACGTGTCACCGGCCGTAAACAATAGCGAGTTGCCCATACCCAGCAGGAACCGGATCAACATCCACGTTTCGAAACCGCGAAA
>CBFIBN010000014.1:0-21416 GCA_965660775.1 Arenicellales bacterium
TCGGTCGGCAGGCTAACGAGGTGCCTGCAGCGATTGCGGATGTGGCCGACAAGAAGATTGAAAATGAGAGTCCGGCAAGTGGATGTCGCTTCCAAGCGCGATCGAGGCAAACGGGCCTTGACCCCCTGGGGTCGATTGTTCATCGTCGCTTGATCTCGTGCATCGTTATAATTGCCGGATCTACCTGACCAGGTTTTTGTGGACACTTCTTCGTCACGATTGGTTGAAACCATGATTCGAACTCTATTTCTGCTTTTTCTTTCGACCATGCTGTCCGGGTGCGGGTTTCACCTGCGTGGGCAGGTTGAGCTGGCTTCTGTCATGGCGGCACCGTGGGTTACGGGGCAGGATCCAGCGTTGGTCATTGATCTGCGCCGGGGTCTGCGCCAAAGCGGCGTTAACCCGGTTAAGAATTCAGCGACCGCCACGGTATTTATTGATCTGGCCACCGTGGAATACGCCCGTTCAGTCAAATCTGTCGATAGCAAAGGCATTGCCACTGGCTATACCTTGCAGTACAACGTGATCTACCGCGTTGTCGAGCCCACAGGTCAGGTGCTGGTCACTAACAGTCAACTGTCATTCAGTCGTGATCTCATCTACCAGAGCGCTCAGTTATTACAAAAGAAAGAGGAAGAGAAAGTGCTAAAGGCCTCCATGCGTGACGAGATCGTAGGCCGAATTATCCGGCGGTTAAGCAGTGTCGCCTTGAATATCCAGTTGCCTGCGGTGGGTCTGGTTGTCCCAGTCTGAGCACTCTCGGTGGCGTAACTTAGGCCGGAGATATTTTTGCGCATAGCCCCCCCCGCCCTCACTGGCCGTCTTGGCAAGGGACTGGATAATGTCTACCTGTTATTTGGTGTCGAGCCACTACTGATTGAAGAAAGCGCCGATGCTATTCGTGCTGCGGCGCGCCAGCATGGGGTGGAGGAGATACTGCGTTATACCGCCGGAGTGGATCTGGACTGGCAGCAGATCAACAGCGCCAGTCGATCGCTGTCATTGTTTGCCAGCGCTCGTTTACTGGAAATTCGCCTGCCCAGCGGCAAGCCCGGTGACGCGGGGGTGCGCACGCTCAACGACTTTGTTGCCGACAGCGACCCGAGTACGCATCTGGTATTGATTCTGGGTCGTGTTGACAAGAGCACACAGTCCAGCAAGTGGTTCAAGACGCTCGAATCGCATGGGATCGCGGTCGAATCGCGGGCGGTGGCCCTGGCACAACTGCCGGGCTGGATCGACCAGCGCCTGCGCGCGCAGGGCATTAACGCGACTCGTGGGGCGATAGAACGCCTGGCTTATTATTCAGAGGGAAACCTGCTGTTCGCAGCGCAGGAGATCAGCAAACTGCCTTTGCTACTTGGGCCGGATCGGGAACTCGACGAAACACTGCTCGATACTCTGGTCAGTGACCAGGCACGCTTTTCGGTTTTTGCATTGGCCGATGCGGCGCTCGCGGGCAATGCGCCGCACGCCTTGCGTATGTTGTACGGTTTGCGCCGGGAGGGCTCTGAAGCGGTGTTGGTGAGTTGGGCACTGGCGCGCGAGACCCGCGCCCTATACAAGATGGCCATCGAATTGGCAGCAGGGGCCAACCGTCAGTCGGTGTACCAGCAGCACCGGGTATGGCGTAGCCGGATGTCCTGTATCTCGGCGGCCTTGGCTCGACTGGACACCGCCCAGTGGGCGCGCGTGTTGCATGGTCTGGCGATTGCCGATCAGGTACTCAAAGGCCAACGTCAGGCGCCTGGGGGCGTCTGGGCCGAACTGGAGCGAGTCATACTAACGCTTTGTGGTATAAATACGCTTGATGCGAATTACGCTATAAATCATTGAAACGATGAATAAAATATCCATGGTATCGGGCGAGATAAGCGACTGGATGCACGAGTCGGGCGAGGCGGCCCGTTCGGCGGCCCGATGGGTGGCAAGGGCCAGCACGGGGCAAAAAAATGCGGCATTGGAAGCTATGGCGCAGCAGATTCTCAGCGCCCGGCAGCACATTGGCAAGGCCAATGCTGTGGATCTCAAGGCGGCTCGGTCAACTGCGCTATCAGAGGCGCTACTGGACCGGCTTGAATTGACCCCGGCCCGTATTGATGCCATGGCACAAGGATTGACCCAGATTGCCCGCCTGCCAGATCCGGTGGGTGAGGTCAGCGGGATGAGCACACAGCCTTCAGGCATTACCGTAGGGCGTATGCGGGTACCTCTGGGGGTGATTGGCATCATCTACGAGTCGCGTCCCAACGTGACGGCTGATGCTGCTGGATTGTGTTTGAAATCAGGCAATGCAGCCATCTTACGTGGCGGGTCAGAAGCGTTGAACTCGAACCGTGCCATTGGCGAGTGTCTGTCTCAAGGGCTTGCCGATGCCGATTTGCCGACAAGCGCGATTCAGGTGTTGCAAACGGCTGACCGCGCTGTGGTTAGTGCCATGCTGACCAGTCCACAATACATTGATGTCATTGTGCCTCGTGGCGGCAAGAGCCTTATCGAAAAAGTCAGTGCCGAATCGCAGGTGCCAGTGATCAAGCACCTGGATGGCAACTGCCATGTCTTTATTGATGATGACGCCGATCTTTTAAAAGCAGTGGATATTGCCTTCAATGCCAAGTGTCGCCGCTACGGCATCTGTGGCGCTATGGAGACTTTGCTGCTCGGCGCTGGTATCGCCCCTGCTGTGCTTGAAAAGCTCCTGCCCCGGTATCGAGAAGCCGGAGTAGAACTGCGGGGCTGTGAACGTACCCGCGCTTTGGCACCCGAGTGTATCCCCGCGAGCGAGGTTGACTGGCAGAGCGAATTTCTTGCCCCGGTGCTGGCCGTGCGCATTGTCGATACCCTGGACGAGGCGATGGACCATATCGCACGTTACGGTTCCGGGCACACAGATGCCATTGTGACCGATAACTTGCCTAAGAGTCGGCGTTTTGTGTGCGAGGTTGATTCCAGTTCAGTCATGGTCAATGCATCAACACAATTTGCCGATGGTTTTGAATATGGCCTGGGTGCAGAAATCGGCATCAGTACCGACAAGCTGCATGTGCGCGGACCGGTTGGGCTTGAAGGGCTGACCATTCAGAAATATATTGTCTATGGTGACGGCAGCATCCGCCCCTGAGCCACTCCGGCATCGCCTCTTTGTCTGAATCGCCCAACGCGCCGCTGATCGTTTACGGTGGCACCTTTGATCCGGTGCACCTGGGACACCTGCACACCATCACGGCGGTCAGTGATCGACTTGGCGGGGCTCAAGTTTTATGGTTGCCCGCCGGCCAGCCGCCGCACCGGCCTGCGCCTGTGGCGAGCACAGAACAACGTCTGGCGATGCTGAAGATAGCGATCGCCGAAGAGCCTCGTTTTGTTATCGACACGCGTGAACTGCACCGCCCGGGGCCGTCCTATACGGTCCTCAGCCTGGCAGAACTCAAAACACAGCACCCGGGTCGGTGCTTGTGTCTGGCATTGGGACTGGACGCGGCTTTGGCATTGCCTGATTGGCACCGGTGGGAAGAAATTCTGCAACTGGCAAGTATTCTGGTGATGTTCCGTCCCGGCTGGTCGTTACCGAATCCGTTGCCGCCGTGGTGGGTTGCAGGAGATCTTGCCAGTGCTGACGATGTGACACTGCACCAAGCCGGGTGGATGACAACGATTGAAGTGCCGGCCGTGGATATATCAGCCGCCATGGTCCGAACCGCCCTTGCCGGTGGCAAGACCATCGACCGGCAAGTGCCGGTTGCCATCGCCCAATACATAGAGGAACATGGACTTTATGAGTAAATCACCCGAACTGCCCTTGGCAGATATACGCCAATGGATTACCCAGGAACTAGATGATGCCAAGGCCGAGAGCATTCAGGAACTGGATATCCGTGGCCTGACCGAGATCGCTGACTGGATGATTGTGGCCAGTGGTACCTCGAGCCGGCACGTCCTGGCCTTGGCGTCGCGACTGCGTGCCGCCGCGGCAAAGCAAGGTTTCAAGCCGATCGGTGTCGAAGGTGAGAACAACGGTGAGTGGGTTTTGCTGGACTTCGATGACCTGATAGTGCACCTGATGCTGCCCGCGACTCGGAGTTTTTACGATATCGAAGGCTTATGGAATGACCGTCTGGGATCGCGGCTCAAAAGCGCAAGAGAAAGCCAGGCAGACGGTTGAAGCTGTGCAACTGAAACTGATTGCGATCGGTCGGCGTATGCCGACCTGGGTCAGTCAGGGGTTTGTTGATTACGCCGGTCGCCTGCGTTCTGGTTTTAGTCTGGAACTGGTCGAGATCGATGCACCGCGCCGCACCCGTAATGCGGACATTGTGCGACTGGTGCGTGAGGAGGGCGAACGCCTGTTGCGGGCGGTACCGTCTGGTTGGCGTTGCATCGCACTCGATCCGGCGGGGCGCACTTACGATTCTGAATCGCTGGCCAAGCATCTTGGACAGTGGCTGAGCGATGGTCGCGATGCGGCTTTGCTGGTGGGAGGCGCCGAGGGATTGTCCAGTGAGGTGCTCAATGCGGCTGATGAATGTTGGTCGCTGTCAGCGCTGACTTTGGGCCATCCGCTGGTGCGAGTCGTAGTCGCCGAACAACTCTACCGGGCCCATGCGATACTGGCGGGATTGCCGTATCACCGATCGGGACGGGTATCATGAGCACGCGCTTGTGTCTGGCCTCGCAGTCGCCTCGCCGGGGGGAATTGTTGCGCCAGGCCGGGTTTGATTTTTGGGTGTTTGCGCCCAAGATCGATGAGTCGGTGCAGCCTGGAGAATCACCCCAGGCACTGGTCGAACGACTCAGCATCACCAAGGCGCAGGCCGCAACCACGGCTATGGCAGATACGCCCAGTCGGCCTCTGGTCTGTCTTGGTGCTGATACGGTTGTGGTGGCCGATGCCCAGGTGCTGGGTAAGCCGAGCAATGCCACCCATGCAAAGGAGATGCTGTCAGGCCTTTCCGGGTGCTCCCACGAAGTGCTGACCGCGATCACGGTGGCAGCGGGCCCAGAACTGCATTCGCGGGTTGTGACGAGTACGGTAACATTTCGCCAGTTTTCTGATCAGGATATACAGGCCTACTGTGCCACCGGCGAACCCTTGGACAAAGCAGGGGGGTATGCGATTCAGGGCTTTGCCGGGGTGTTTGTGCAGTGCTTATCCGGCAGTTATTCAGCGGTGATGGGTTTGCCGCTTTGCGAAACGGCTGGGCTGCTGGCGGCTGTGGGCATCTGGCCGCGCTGGCAGCAGAATGGAAATGTGCAATGAGTGAAGAGTTGCTGGTCAATGTGACGCCCCAGGAAATCCGGGTAGCGGTGATCGAGAACGGCGGCCTGCAGGAAGTGCATATAGAGCGCAGCCGCAGCCGCGGTATTGTCGGCAATATCTACAAGGGAAAGGTCGTGCGGGTATTGCCCGGTATGCAGGCCGCTTTCATTGATGCCAGCCTCGAGCGCACCGCCTTTTTGCACGCAGCAGACATGGTATCGCACCGCGGTAACGGGCTTGCCAATGGCGACAACAAAGAGCTCCACGCTGGGGCGCAGCACCTGGCTGGGCATCAGCCGGACATCAGCGAGTTGGTTCATGAAGGGCAGGAGATTGTGGTTCAGGTTGTGAAAGATCCGATCGGCAGCAAGGGTGCACGGTTGACCACGCAGCTATCGATTCCATCGCGTCATCTGGTCCTTTTGCCCGATTCGTCACACCGGGGGATTTCCCAGCGTATCCAGGATGTCGATGAACGAGACCGTTTAGCCCAGACTCTAGATGCCGCCTTGGAAAAATCGCCAATGAGCGGGGGTTTCATCGTGCGTACCGCAGCCGAATCGCAGCAGGGCGTTAATTTTTTGGCAGACGTAGAATTTCTGCGTCGCAGCCGCGAACAGATCGAGAAGAAAATGGCGACTGCCCGCGCTGGCGATCTGATCCATGCTGATCTGCCGTTGTCATTACGGGTGGTCCGGGATCTCGCGCGCGACGATGTAGAAAAGGTTCGGGTGGATTCACGGGAGACCTTTGCCATGGTGCGCCAGTTCGCCATTGATCTGATGCCCGAGATGGTTGATCGAATCGAGTATTACCCCGGTGAGCGGCCGATCTTTGATCTTTACTCGGTAGAAGACGAAATCCAGCGGTCGCTGGAGCGCACGGTGTTACTGAAGTCGGGAGGCTCACTGGTCTTTGACCAGACTGAGGCGATGACCACAGTAGATGTCAATACCGGGGGTTTTGTTGGCAAGCGTAATCTGGAAGAGACGCTGTTCAAGACCAATATGGAGGCGGCCCAGGCGATCGCCCGGCAACTGCGTTTGCGCCATATTGGTGGCATTATCATCGTCGATTTTATCGACATGGTCGATGAGGAACACCGTTGCCAGGTCATGAGTGCATTCGAGCGTGCGCTCGCGCGGGACCGGACACGTTGTCATATTGCGGACATGTCGGCACTGGGACTGGTTGAGGTCACCCGCAAGCGGACCCGCGAGAGTCTCGAGCGTATGATGAGCGAGACTTGTCCAACCTGTCAGGGCCGCGGCACGCAGAAAACAGCACAGACCCTGTGTTACGAGATCTTTCGAGAGATTCTGCGTGAAGCGCGTGCATTCGAGGCCAAAGGTTACCGGGTCATGGCGTCGCAGGCCGTGATCGACATGCTGCTGGACGAGGAGTCGACCGGGCTTGGCGACCTGCAGGCATTCATCGGCAAGCCGATACATCTTCAGGTCGAGCCGGCGCACAACCAGGAAAGTTACGACGTGGTGCTGATGTAGGCTGTGTACCACCGATGAGCGATTCAGATCAGAAACTGATTTTTGCGGCCGTACAGATGAATTCGACCGCGGTGCTCCAAGAGAACCTCGATTGTGCACGAGGCTTTATTGAGCAGGCCGGTGCGGCCGGTGCGGACATCGTGGTGTTGCCCGAGAATTTTTCATTGATGTGCGCCACGGGCCCCCAGCGCCGCGATGCGGCCGAACGGGCTGATGAGGTCGAAGCCATGCTCTCCCGGGTCGCACGGGACCAGGGCGTGGTGGTTGTCGGTGGCTCGACACCCTTACCCGCCGTTGATGGGCGAGTCACCAATACCTGCCTGGTATTTGATCGTTCAGGCGAAAGAATCGGCCGCTACGACAAGATGCATCTATTTGATGTTAGCGTCTCAGCTGAGGAGTCCTATCAGGAGTCGAGCTATATTGCCCCGGGCGACAGCCCGCTTGCCGTGACCACTGAAGGCCTCACGCTGGGCATTACGATCTGTTATGACCTGCGATTTCCCGAACTGTACCGATACCTGGGAGAAGCAGGGGCCGAAATTTTTACCGTGCCTTCGGCTTTTACCGTACCTACAGGCCGGGCACACTGGCACACCCTGTTGCAAGCCCGGGCCGTGGAAAACCTGGCCTGGGTGATTGCCCCGGCTCAGGTCGGCACGCACTCGGGTAAACGCAAGACTTTCGGTCACAGCCTGATCATTGACCCATGGGGCGATATTCTCGCCGAGCACATGGGTGGCCCGGGTGTGATCCTGGCCGAGGTCGACCGGGATCGGGCGCGCCAAAAGCGTCGTCAGTTTCCGGTGTTGCAGCATAAAGTACTGAAATGAAATGTTTTTCTATCTCATTTGATCATCAGCAACGCAGGTTTCACTCACCAAGCCTGACGTCTCCTGCGAAGAGCTAAAAAATACTTGACATTTAAATAGGAGTTTTATTATATTCTTATAAACAGATTGTAACCCGACACACGACCCAGGATTTTCTTGCTTTCGATCATGGCAAGCCCTGGTGGTCGGTAATAGTCTGAAACGTAGTCGATGTGGCGAGCGCGTTAGTGCGTCTACCCCCGACCCTTTTATGTCGTTGTGAAATGAGGATAATAATCATGTCAAGCAAGCGTTTACTCGCCGCCGCTGCCGTTGCGGCATCGTTGGCCCTGGGCCCGATCCAGGCGTCTGCCCAGGAATCTACTAATACTGCCACCAGTGCGCTCAGCGGGCTAAGCAGCATGTTGATGCCGCAAAGTCTCAGCGCCTTTTTTAATACGCCACAGCCCAGTGGTATGCTGAACATGGCTCAACCAGGTGGCTACACCGCGTTTATGAACCCGACGACCTATGCGCAGTTGATGAACCCGGCGGCGTACCAGCAGTTCATGTCGCCCCAGTTCTATACCCAGTTTGCTAATCCGCGTAACTGGGTTTCCTGGATCAATCCGCTTTCGTACTCATCGTACCTCAACCCGTCGAGCTACATGCCGATGATCAACCCGATGTCCTATGGCCAGTTCATCAACCCGATGACCTACCTCCAAGGCCTCAATCCCAGCAATTACGCAGGACTGGTCAACCCGGCAACCTACAGCCAGTGGCTGAATCCCTCAGCGTACAGTTTTCCTGCGAGCGCGCCAATGAGCGGCGGTCTTTCGATGGAAGACCTGACCAAGATGCTGCAGGGTATGGGCGGGATGGCTGGGTCGAATTGATCGATCGTTTACGACGACCCAGTTTAAACGGGGTCGTCGCGAGACAAGCCCCAAGCCCGGGACCGCACTTCTGTGTGTTTGCTCGGGTTTTTACGGCAGTTGATATTGCCGTGGTAGCGTCAGGCTGCCACGGCAGCACTATTGGGAGAAAAATATGAGCACCCGGCTGAAACTGACTCGAGCTTTACTTGTTGCATCCCTCATCGCCTCAGCGCCGGCAATGGCGCAATGGGGTATGACCCCGCCGACACAACCCGGCATGGTGCCAATGATGATGCCCCAGCAGGCTATGCCCTCGGGATATGGGATGCAGTCGATGCCCAACCAGTTAATGGCGCAGGTTTTCCAGGCGCTACAACTGACCGAGGAGCAACTGACCCAGATTGGCGCTATTGCGGCCCGCGGTCGCGCCGAATCCACCCAGCGCATGAACGATATCGCAGATGCTTTTGCTGAGGTCAGCAAGGTGCTGGCTGTAGTCATACCGGATCCAGCGGCCGTCGGCGAGGTCTATGGCCGGATTTTCGATCTGCAACGCCAGTCAATCGAGTCCAGCATCCAGGTCTACCATGACCAGGTCGAGGTACTGGACCAAAAGCAACGCGACCTTTGGAATCTGGTTCGCGAGAAAATGCTTGAGGTGGCCGGTATGAGTAAACCCGCGCAATAGTGTCTGTTGCACGATGGCACCGCGCTGTGCGGCCAAGCTATTGGCCGATATCTGCCAATAGCTTGTGTGACAGACGGTACCAGCTGAATTTTGGGTAACCCGGTCAAGCAGATTCAACACTAACGCTTGTGTCACCAGCATGGCACTGACTTTCAGGGCAATCGTGGCTAAGGCCGTGATGTCGAACCGATCCGCTGATGATATGCCCGGGCATCCGCTTTGCCATGATCACCAGGCTCGGGGCGTTGGTGATGTCGAATGGGCTAAGGCCGGAGCTCGGATGCACACACACGACACGAGCTTGGCCAGATAGCACTTGGGTGCAATATCTTTCGTTGGTTAGCGCCGCTCAGAAAGTTTCTGATCTTGCTTGGTGCAAACGGTCGTTCACGAGCGATGTTTAGGCGTGCTTCTGCCACAGTTGTGGTCGCTCGTCATCATGCTTTTTCATTAATTTAAGGAGACATCATATGTATGGGTTCAGCACATCGTTTAATGGTTCGGTTGAAGAAGCGGTCAATGCCGTGACCAGCGCGCTGGCTGACGAGGGTTTCGGGGTGTTGACCGAGATCGATGTTCAGGCGACCTTGAAAAAGAAATTGGATATCGATCGTACCGCCTACCGGATTCTGGGAGCCTGTAATCCGCAACTGGCGCACCAGGCACTGGAAGCCGACCCGGATATTGGCCTGCTGCTGCCGTGTAATGTGATTGTCAGGGAAGAAACTGACGGATCCACCACGGTGGGATTTATAGAGCCGACAGTGATGCTGGGGGTCACCGGCCGAAGCGATATCGCGCCGCTGGCCAACGAGGTGAAATCCCGCCTTGAGCGGGTCCGTGACGCTTTGGCGACGTAAAGGGCTGCGCTCATCGGGCCTCGATGGCATTGACTCAGCCGGATTTCAGGCGTTTATCGGAACGCGACCTGACATCTTGAATAATCCTTGGGGGAGGAGCCTTCAAGGCGGGGAAACAAAAAAGGCGCCCAAGGGCGCCTTTTTTATATTGTAAAGATGACTTTTCGCAAACTAGACGAATAGATTGATATTGGACTCGCCGGCATGCTCGAAGTAGGTTGCCGCCCCGCCCAGATCGATCTCGTCGATCAGATCCTCGTGCTTAATATCAAAAAGATCAATCGTCATCTGGCAGCCGATCATCTTGACATCCGCTTCCAGGCACAGGTCGCGCAGTTCCGCCACGGTGGCCACACCTTTGGTTTTGATGGTGTTTTTCATCATGCCGGTCATCATGGCCTGCATTCCCGGGATTGCCGTACCCAGTACAGGGAACCACTTATCCATTGCCATCGGCATGGGCATACCCGGATTGCCCAGCGGGCTGACCGAAAGGCTGAGATCCTTTTTCAGTAACTGCAGTCCGTAGAAGGTAAAGAACATAGTTACGTTGTATCCCAGTGCGGCCGCAGTAGAGGATAGGATAAAAGGGGGATAGGCCCAGTCAAGGGTGCCCTTGGTTGCAATAATAGTCAGACTTTTTTCACTCATAGGAAAACCTCCAAGAAGTTGTAGGGCGCCAGCAAAGTCTGTTACCTGCAGGCACCCCTACGGCCAGGTGGGCCGTTTGATTTAGTCGCCTTTTTTCAAGAAAAAGTGGAACTCGCCGTTAACCTCCGATGAGTCCAAAAGTGGGTTGCCGGTCTGTGTGGCAAAGGCCTGAAAATCTTTTACCGATCCGGGATCTGTGGACATGACTTTGAGTACTTCACCGGCCCCCATACCGTTCAGTGTCTTCTTGGCGCGCAATATCGGCAGCGGGCAGTTCAATCCACGGGCGTCGAGTTCCTGGTTGGAGTCGGGCATAGTTTTATTTCCTCACGGTTGCAGTAGATTTGGCCACATCCGTTCAGCGCTGATCTTTGTTGGCTGGCGCCGTACCCGGTGGAGCTGGGTTAACTGACTGAACGATGCTCCCATAACCAAAAGGGTCGCTTCACAGTCCACGGCCCCGATCAAGAACAGCAGTTTTAGGGAACGGGGGAATACACAATATATTAGTAGATAACCAAATTTTAAAACATATTCTAATGCAAAGTACAGATTCTTTTCAGTTTGCCCGAAATCTCAGGCCTGGCCCAGTCGTTGCCGGACCGCGGCAAGCTCCAGGCAGAGGGTAAAAATCCCCATAGCCTGGTGAATATCCTCGAGGGGAGGAAAAGTGGGTGCTAGGCGTATATTGGCGTTCCTTGGGTCGAGACGGTAGGCAAAGGGTGCCCCCGCAGGGGTGAGTTTCACCCCAGCCTGCGCAGCCATTTCAACTACGGTTCGGGCGCATCCATCAGGCCCATCGACACTGACAAAATAGCCCCCGGCTGGATTAGACCAGGTCGCGATACCCTTACCGCCAAGATCGCGCTCAAGAATTTCCTGGACCAGTGCAAATTTGGGCTTGAGGATCTCGGCGTGACGGGCCATATGAGCGCGAAGTCCGTCGATATCGCCAAGAAACGCCAAGTGGCGTAACTGGTTAATTTTGTCCGGACCAATAGTCTGAATGGACAGGTGGCGTCGGGCATCGTCAAGGTTGGTAGCACTGGCAGCCATCGCTGCGATACCAGAGCCTGCCAGCGTCATCTTCGAGGTCGAAGCGAACATCAGCACTCGGTCCGGATTACCAGCGTCACGACATTCGCTCAAGATATCCGGTACCGGGGTACGTTTTTCACTCAGGTGGTGTTCGGCGTAGGCATTGTCCCAGAAGATGCGAAAGTCTGGTGCAGCAGTCATCTGAGCCAGCCGTCTGGCTACAGTCTCACTGTAGGTAATCCCCGTGGGATTACTGTAACGGGGTACACACCAGATTCCTTTGACTGACGGGTCGGCCGCGAGCACTTCAACCCGGTCCATATCAGGCCCTTCGTCGGTCATCTCGACATTGACCAATTCGAATCCCAAATGGCTGGTGATCTCGAAATGGCGATCATAGCCAGGCGCTGGGCACAAAAAACGCACCGTGCCCTGTTGACCCCAGGGTTTGTCGCCTCCGGGTACGCCGAAAAGAATACCTCGGACGATGCTGTCATACATCAGGGTCAAGCTACTACTACCGCCGACAATGACATCTTGAGCCTGGCACTCAAGAATGGCAGCAAACAGGGCTTTTAGTCCGGGCAGTCCGTCGATACCTCCGTAGTTACGACAGTCAGTGTTGTGTGGATCACGGAAGTTGCCCAAGCCGGGTAGCGAGAGAAGCTCCCCGGCTAGGTCAAGTTGTTCGGAGGCAGGTTTGCCACGCGTCATATCGTATGACAGGCCGGCATCGCAGGCAGTTGCGAACTGCGCCTGCAGTTGCTGTTCACGCTCTTTCAATTGTTCATCGCTGAATGTTTGCAGCATAGGACTCTCCACATCACGCACCCAAGTCATCGGGCGTGTATTTGTCACTGAGGGCCGATCTAATCCAGCCACACGCCCGGCGATTCTAAAGCTCGGCCGCGTTGAAACCAAATCCCCCCTGACAGGGGCTTTGTTAAACTAGCGTAGTGAACAGGACGGGGTTGAAAACTGAGTGGTGCCGTCTGTCCTTCGGGCTGTTCGTGGTTTTGTCTCTAGTGAGTACCAGCGCGGTCGGTGAGGCGAACTTAGCATCATCTCTGGGGGATACCCGCGTAGGTATCGTCACTACCCCTGAAGAGCAATCGATGGGTCGTCAGTTTGTGGCTTCAGCACGCCAGCAGATGCGCTTCATAGACGACCCGTTACTGCTGGAATACATAGAGGGCCTGGGTCAGCGACTGACCACTAATCTTGAAGGCGATGTCGACAGCCTGCAGTTTTTCCTGATTGATAACAAGCTTATCAATGCTTTCGCTGGCCCCGGCGGGCGGCTCGCTGTTTTTACCGGACTGGTTCTGGCAACGCGAAATGAGGCTGAACTGGCTTCCGTCATGGCTCATGAGTTGGCCCATGTAACGCAGCGCCATCTGCCGCGGATGATGGATCGCGCGCGCCAGCGCCAGTTGCCAACGACAGCGGGTATCATTGCGGCGATCTTGTTGGGCGGCCAGGCCGGTGCAGCGGCGATGGCGGCAACCAGTGGCGCGGCGCTTTCTGATCAGTTGCGTTACAACCGTGAATATGAGCGTGAAGCCGATGCACTGGGGCTGATGATCCTTACTGAGGCAGGTTATCCCGCTGCGGCCACGATGGGCTTTTTGGGGCGACTGGATCAGGAGAACCGGCTCCAGGCCGGTGGTGCACCGGAGTACCTCAGAACACATCCGTTGACTCAGAACCGTCTGGCGTTAGTAGAGGGGCGCCTCCAGCAATACCCGCGTATCTCTGTTGCACCCTCACTCGATTATTACCATGCGTGCACAAGAATTCGTGCGGTTTTTTCTCAAGAGGCTGAAAAATCGGCAGCGGCCTTCACACACGAAGTTCGCTCGACAGATGCTCTGGTAGCAAGGGCTGCACGCTATGGCCTGGTGCTGTCTCAGATACGGCTGGGCGATCACCAAAGCGCGATTGGAAATGCCAAGCATCTGGTGGCAGATTACTCGGATTACTTGCCTTATCAGGTGGCTCTTGCCCAGGCGCTGCTGGCGAGCGGCTCTGCCGATGAGGCCGTGTCTGTACTACAGTTTCTGGCCGAGTCAGATCAGCGATCACCGGCCATGGCGTACTACCTGGCCGATACCCTGATCAAAGCCGGTAAATTTGTCGATGCGCACTTGGTATTGCGTGGCGCTTTAAGGGAGGCGCCAAGACAGGCTGAACTTTATCGGCTGTTGGCCCGCGTTGAGGGGGAAACCGGCCACCCGGAACGATCGTTTCAGGCCCTGGCTGAGTATCACTACTGGCGTGATGAATACGATCAGGCACTCGCACAGTTAGAAATTGCTGCCAGCTATGGCTCAGGTAGTGCCTATCTTGAGGCCAGTATCAGCGCGCGAATAAAGGAAATTAAAACGCAGATGATGCGCGATGGAACGCGCTAAGCGGCGGCGAATCGCTAAAACCCATTGAATTAATTAGAGCGGTTAGAAGATTTAATTGGGGGGTCAACAAGAGTTTTCGATAAAAGGATAAGGCGCGCAGAAAACTGGATTTTGGCTGATACTAGGCCAAAAGTGAGCAAGATTTCATTAGCATGAGCCTGATTGCCCAAGTCAATTAGGCCATACATAAGAATATTCGATAATTTAGAATATCATTAAACCTTGATAATCTCGTAGAAGTTGAGTTAAATGCAACCCTCATACCCTAATGTTTGTTCCGGGGTTGTCGGGACTCAAAAAATATAGTGTGCCGGACTCTGGCAGGTACGGCACCAGTAACTGGAGGATAGCCATGCTCAAACTCAAGACTGCTTTGGTCGCTTTTGGCGCAGCGACCGTACTTGCGGCGACGGCTGGATATGGCCCAGCTGCACAAGCGGGTGACTGGCCCACAGAAGAGCAGTGCAAGCAGGTTGCCAAGGATGGAGACACCATCATCAAGGGCTGGTGCACGGCAATCAGCCGAAAGGCCGGTAACTGTCTCGCCTGTCACCAGGCAATGGTTAACCCCTGGCCTGAAGGCTTTCCTGTAGGTGGCAACATCGCACCACCATTGGTTGCGATGGCAGCTCGCTTCCCCAACCGCGAGGATTTGCGCGCCCAAGTATGGGACGCTACCGCGACAAACCCCAATACTTCGATGCCACCGTTCGGTCGACACAAGTTGATCAGCGAACAGGACATTGACAATATCGTGGACTGGCTGCTCTCTATCTAGGCCGCAGCAATCCGTAGCCGGATGAACATACCCCGGCGATTAAATTAGACACATTTTGAATATCACATTTTGAATATAGAGAGGATAGACAAGACTCATGAAACGCAGAATTTTTCTTAAAGGCTCTATGGCCGCGGGCGCGATCGCCGTGGCAGCGGGTGCTGGGCTGCTGGCCCCGACCCGAGTTCTCGCGGCCAGCTGGTCCGAGGCCGCATTCACGGCTAAGAGCGAAGCAGACGCACTGAATGCTTTCTTTGGCTCAGCGGATGCCCAAGACAGTGGCGACGTTACCCTTAAGGCGCCGCTGCAGGCCGAAAACGGTGCCGTGGTGCCGATCAAGGTGATGACCTCCCTTGCAGACGTCGAGGCAATCGCGGTCGTGGTTGCAAAAAACCCTTCCCCGTTCGTAACCTCGTTACAGATGGCCGCTGGCAGTGCCGGCGGCATGTTCAGTGCCCGCATCAAGATGGGTCAGACCTCCCCAGTCAACTGCTACGTTAAAGCAGGTGGCAAGGTGTACAAGACCTCTCAGGAGGTCAAAGTCACCGTTGGCGGTTGCGGCGGTTAACCCGACAGAATTCAGTAGGAGATTAATAAGATGGCATCGACTAAGATGAAGATCAAAAAGAACAAGACCGGTGGTCGCGACGTGATGGTGCTTGCCAAGCACCCCATGGAAACGGGTCTGCGCAAGGACAAGAAAACGGGTGAGAAGATACCCGCGCACTATATCCAGACCATGGATTTCGCCATAAACGGCGCGGTAGTCGCTCAGGCCAATCTGGGCGCCGGCGTGTCCAAGAATCCGCTCATCGGCATGTCTATGGCTGGCGCAAAGTCTGGCGACACGATCAGCGTCACCTGGACCGACAACAAGGGTGAGACCGGCACCGCCGAAAAGGCGGTCAAGTAAACATACAGCGCATCCAGTGTTGCCGGCCGTGGTGCCGGCAGCTCAATACTGAGGGGAGGGGACTGATGAAAAAATTGGTATCACTGGCAGTCGGCATGGGCATGGCAGTACTGACTGCTTCGACTGCCCAGGCGATTTCCGAGGCCGAAATTAACAACGATATCGCTGAGTTTCAGGGATTTTTCCTGAAGCGTTTTCCAGGCGTAGCGCTGGAAGATTATGTCGATGGGGTTAATGCGTTGCCACAGTACGCGCATCGGCGGGCTAACTGGGAATTGATGATGGATTTCCCCCCTTATGAACCCGAGATGGAAAAGGCTGAGGAAGAGTGGTCCGCACCTTTTGCCAATGGCAAAGGCTTTGACGACTGTGACCTGGCGCCCGCCAACACTTACCCCGTGTACGATGGGGCCAGCGATGATCTGCGCACCCTGGTGGCCGATCTGAACGCGTGTTTGACGGCTAATGGTGAAAAACCGATAAAAAATGTCAAGCGCGGCAAGATGGCGCGACTCATTGCCCACTACAAGTCGCAATTCAACGACCAACCGATGGCGGTGGATTTCTCGGCAGCCGGTGCACAGGCCTGGTATGAGAAAGGTCGCCAGTTCTACTGGGCCAAGCGCGGCCAGTTGAACTTCTCGTGCGCAGATTGTCACGTGACTAATGCCGGTAACAGCGTCCGCGGTGACGTGCTGAGCGCGGGTCTGGGTCATGGCGTGGGCTTTCCGGTCTACCGCACCAAGTGGTCGATGTCCGGCAAACCCTGGGGAACGACGCATCGGCGCTACGGTGGCTGTAACAAGCAGGTCCGAGCGTCTCCGTTTAAAGCTCAGGGCACCGAGTACAAGGCGCTGGAGTATTACGAAGCCATCATGAACACGGGCGTACCGCTCAAGGTGCCGAGCCAGCGCCAATAAACAAGACAGCTGACCTCCCATGCTCAGATTGGTACGAGACAGCATGATGGGGCCACGGTAGCAAATGAAAAACCTGGCCTTTACGGCCAGGTTTTTTTTACCCAGACCCCACAAACAACGCCTGTGTATCACCATTTGCGAGTTAGTGGAACACCGTAATGCTTAGACGGCCTAATTTCCGATTTCTTGCTGGTACCCTTGGATCCCCCTCCCATAGGGTCTAGCAAAGAAGCAACTGAAGGAGCAGCAGTAATGAGTTTGACCCGACGTGAGTTTATGCGTTTGCTTGCCGCAGCCAGCGCTGCTGGTATGGCTGTCAATGGCCGTAACGCTTCTGCCCAGGCTACAGACTATGACGTGCCTGCCTTTGGCAATCTGTCCCTGCTGCATTTTACCGACTGCCATGCACAGTTGATGCCGGTGCATTTTCGCGAACCCAATTTCAATATTGGTATCGGTAACGCTTTTGGCCAACCACCGCACGTGGTGGGTGAGCGCTTTTTAGAGCATTTTTCTATCCCAGCGGGATCGGCCAACGCGTATGCCTTCACCTGTCTGGATTTTGAGGCCGCTGCCCACAAGTATGGCAAGGTGGGCGGGTTCGCTCATCTGGCGACACTGGTCAAACGGTTACGCGCGTCACGGCCAAACAGCCTGCTGCTCGATGGTGGTGATACCTGGCAAGGATCTGCGACTTCGCTGTGGACCAAAGGTCAGGACATGATTGATGCCTGCAAGTTGCTGGGCGTTGATATCATGACGGGACACTGGGAGTTCACCTACGGCATGGACCGGGTTCGCGAGATTATTGAGCGCGAACTGCCCCCGATTGAGTTTCTGGCACAGAATATTATGCTGACCGAGGATGCGTCCTTTGAGGGTAAGCCAGCCTTTGACGAGGATTCCGGACGGGTATTCAAGCCCTACACCATACGTGAGATGAACGGCATCCCGGTCGCTATTATCGGTCAAGCCTTCCCTTACACTACGCTCGCCAACCCACGCTACATGATCGAGGATTGGAGCTTTGGCATTCGCGATGAACAGTGCCAGGCGATGGTCGACGAGGTCAGAGCTAAAGGGGCACAAGTCGTTGTGGTGCTTTCGCATAACGGCATGGATGTGGATCTGAAAATGGCGACCCGGGTGACCGGGATCGATGTCATTCTTGGTGGACACACTCATGACGGAATACCTAAGCCCAGTGTGATCAGCAATGCCGGTGGCCAGACCCTGGTTGTTAATTCAGGCTCGAATACCAAGTTTCTTTCGGTGATGGATCTTGATGTGCGCGATGGACGAGTGGCGGATTACCGCTTTCGGTTGTTGCCGATTTTTGCCAACCTGTTGCCAGCGGATCCCGAGATGGCGATGCTTATCGAAGGCGCGCGCGAGCCATTTAAACAGCAGTTGGATACCGTGTTGGCCACAACCGAAACCACACTGTACCGACGCGGCAATTTTATCGGCACATTCGATCAGGTCATTGTTGATGCATTGATCGAGGTGCGTGGTGCCGATATTGCCTTCTCCCCCGGTTTTCGCTGGGGAACCAGTGTATTGCCGGGTGACCCAATCACGGTCGAGCGGTTAATGGATCAGACGGGAATCACCTACGCCAAGTCTACCCTCGTTGAGATGAGTGGTGAGACCATTAAACTGGTACTCGAGGATATTGCTGACAATCTCTTTAATGCCGATCCCTACTACCAGATGGGTGGCGATATGGTACGGGTTGGTGGGTTACGCTATGCCATCAACCCGACGGCGCCAATCGGTGAGCGCCTGTCCGCACTGGAGCTGAATGGCAAACCGCTGGATCCGTCACATATATACAAGGTGGCCGGCTGGGCGAGCGTGAACCCTCAGCCTGATGAACTGCCAGATATCTGGGATGTGGTGGGCGAGTACCTGCGTGACCGCAAAGTGATTCGCGATGTGGTTGCGAACGTGCCTCGGGTCAAAGGTATCTCTAATAATCCCGGATATCTTGCGCTGTAAAGATTCCTTAGCTGCGCAAGACCGCCAAGGGTTAGTTGGCGAGAGGCGCTTGCCTTTTCTGAAGCCAGCACATCATGGGCCAGACCGAAACACCCCCGATAGATGACCAGCCGCGCCAGCGGCATATTGATCTTCCTGAGTGGTTCAAGGCAAGTTTTCTCGATCTACGTGAGGATTTGTTCGAAGCGCTGCAGTCGGACAAACGCGCCCTGGTGGTGTATTTTGGGCAGGAGAACTGCGCCTATTGTGAGGCGTTGCTTGAAACTAACTTCGCCGACCCCGAGATTGCCCGTTATACCCAAGCGCATTTCGATGTAGTCCCGATCGACATCTGGGGCGACCTGTCGGTCACCGACATTCAGGGCGAGACCCTGACCGAACGGGAGTTCTCAGTAATGCTTGGGACCAACTTTACGCCATCGCTGGTGTTTTTTGGCCCTGGCGGGAACGAGATTTTCCGTCTTCGCGGTTATTACCCGCCGTACCGTTTCCGTGCAGCGCTGGAATACGTTGCTGGCCATCATTACCTGCGCGAGAGTTTTCGCGACTACCTTGAGCGCGCCGACCCGCCCCCTAAATTCGAGCGAGAGGATCTCAACCAGCAGGATTTTTTTATGGAAGCTCCGTACCTGCTGGATCGCTCGCACTTCAGCGCCAGTCGGCCGCTTTCTGTGTTTTTTGAGCAGTCGAGCTGTCACGGTTGCGACCTGCTGCATACCGCACTGGCGGCTGACCAACGGATTCTGGACTACTGCAGCTTGATGGATGTGGTGCAACTGGATATGTGGTCCGATACCCCGGTGCTAACCCCGCAGGGCCGTCGCCTGGTGGCGCGCGAGTGGGCTGGGGAGCTTGGGATTCATTACGCGCCGACAGTCGTGTTTTTCGATGGCGCGGGTCAAGAGATATTCCGTATCGACTCAGTGGTGCGGGCCTACCGATTGTCGCGGGTGTTGCAGTATGTCGCTGAGCGGGGTTACGAGACCGGTTTGAATTATCAGCAATGGCATGGCAAGCGTCGCCTTGCCGTGCGAGAAGGGTCCAGCTGATAGTAAAAATAAATATCATCAGTATTTCTTATTACTAATATTAAAAATAAGAATATAAGAATATTGACAATATATTAAATACTGGTATGATGCTGCCATTCACTTACTGGGTTGCGTTGCAATCCCGGCAAAACAGTTTCTAACCATTATTACTACTGAGGAAAACATCATGAAAAAGACAATTACCCTACTCGCCGTTGTTGCTGGATTAAGCGCCATGCCGGCTGTGGCCAGCGAATCAGTTGCAACACCTTCAACACCTTCAATGACGGATCAGGTCGTGGACACAACTGTGCGCTATGCCAATCCGGTTAACTGGTTCAATGGCTCGACCATGCCTGCTCCAATGCAGCTGAACCTGGCAACACCCGAAGGTTACAAGGTATTCCTTGACCCCGAAACTTACGTGCAGTTTATGAACCCGGCTTTTTACGCGCAGTTCATGAGCGCAGAATTTTACGTGCCCTTTTTCAAGGGCGAAAATCTGTCGCAGTGGCTCAACCCGGTGACCTATGTCGAGTACGTTAACCCGATGTCGTACCTCGATCTGGTTAACCCCATGGCCTATGACCAGTACTTGAACCCTGCCGTTTACATGCAGAGTGTCAACCCCTTGGCCTACGTCGGTTTTATTCAGGCCAAGACTTACCAGGGCTGGGCCGACCTCGTCAGCGGTTGAGTCAAGGTTGAGCGAATGCCGGTTATCCGGTTCGCAAGAAGTCCAAACGGGCAGAGCTGGTGACAGTCTGCCCGTTTTTCGACCCTGGCTTTGGGTCAGGACTACAGGCAATATCTGAGTATTGGCACAAGCTCACTTTAGCCGCAGTCGGTGCGGTTAACTGCATATCACCATTAGAGGATGTCTAACATGAGAAACACACGATTCGCTATCGTGGCTGCCAGTGCAGTCATGCTGCTGCTCGGAGCCCGCTTTGCTGTCGCTCAGGAGCTGTCAGCTGAGGCCGCCGAGGAACTTAAGCCACAGGTCGAGGCCGGTGCCCGACTGCTGAGCGATATGTCCGACGAAGCGCAGGCCTACCGGCGCAAAGAGTTGGCCAAAACGGTTAACCCGGTAATGGACCCAGTGCCGCGCAAACTGAAAAAACAGTTGTATGACCAGCTGTCAACAATCAGTGGCATGTCAATGCGCCAGCTGTTCAACTTCATGACCGCTAAGAAAAAAGTCGCTGAGGGCGTTGAGTTTGACGATGTCGTTGAGGCCATGGAAATCAAGGCCAATGAAGTTAACTTTAAGAAAGTAGGACACAACCATTTCTGGAAGGATGTCGGCGCCATCACTGGCGAGCCGGCGTTGCGAGTTGAAATTCTGCAGTTTTGTGACGCGACGGTTGGGCGGCGGATGCTGGATTTCAGCCCCGAGTTTGCTATCTTTATTCCGTGTCGTATTTCAGTGGTGGAGCAGCCTGACGGCAGTATCTGGCTGATGACCCTGGATTGGGATGTCAGTTGGTTGGCGATGGCTTGGCGACAGGGCTCCAGTTTGCCCGAAGATCTGAAACAGGACGCCATTCGTGTTCGGGATGCGATGACCGAGATCATGGAGGCTGGCGCTAACGCCGAGTGGTAAGCCTGCCTGGGTGTGTGGCCGCAGCTAAGCGGCCGCATCCTGTCAGGGGAGTGATCTCAGA
>CBFIBN010000015.1:0-21347 GCA_965660775.1 Arenicellales bacterium
AAAGGGTCGCAGGTTTATATAGAGGGCAGGCTTCAGACAACTAAATATCAGGATAAGGAAGGTGTCGATCGATGGTCAACCGATATTGTTGCCAGGGATATGACCTTCCTAGGAGGCCGTGGCGGCGGCGATGTACAGGGCGGCTCACCGCCCGACTACGGTCAGGCTGAGGCAGCGCCGGCGAGTCGAGGTGGGGGTGGAGGCCAAGATGGTGATTTTGACGATGATATCCCATTCTAAGAAGGGGACGTATCGGGCGGGCCTGCCCGGCTAATCAGCAAAGATCAGGTTCTGCGGGCTCTGGCTAGATTCTTTAGCCAAGGCCAAGCCGGACCATTAAGATGATCCATCAGATTGCCAGGCCCTTGTAGGTTACTTCACTGGCTAACATATAGCTGGCACCGCGCACCGTCTTAAGCAGTTGTTTGCCATCAGTCACGCCATTTGATAGGCGGCGCCGCAGATGACCGATACCCACATCTATGGTTCGGTAAAAAGGCATTGTTGGCCGGCCGCGTGTGACCTGCAGTAGAAAATCACGGTTCAATACCTGATTAGCGTTTTCTGCAAGCACTTTCAGTAGATCAAATTCTGCTGCCGCTTACAAAAGTGTCGGTTTAAGATTAGCGTCTGCGCATTTTTTGCCCTAAACTAGGCCCTATGAACGCGGCTTAGCGGAGCAAGCGTTCCTGGCCAAGCCTGGAAAACGAGCCCGCCCCATCCGACCCGTTGGGTCAGGATTCGAGAGGCGGGACAACAAATGACCAAAGGTAGGATATGACAGATTCGAAAGAATCTCAGGCACAGACGTTTCCAAAGCTCCTCAGAATACGTGCCAAGCAGTCTGCTGGACGGCCCGCGATGCGGGAAAAAGCCTATGGCATCTGGCAGACCTGGACCTGGGATGGTTTTGCCGAGGAGGTCTTTGCCTTTGCCGGTGGATTAGCTGAGCTGGGATTCACGGCTAACGACAAACTGATCATTATTGGCGATAACCGCCCACGCCTGTACGGCGCAATGGTTGCTGCCCAGGCCCTTGGCGGCATTCCGGTACCTGCGTATCAAGACTCAGCAGCAGATGAGATTCAGTATGTTGTTGAGCACGCTGAGGCACGTTTTATCCTCGCTGAGGATCAGGAACAGGTCGATAAAGCGCTGGAGATACGCGAAAAATTTCCCCAAATCGAAAAAGTAATCTATTCCAACCCCAGAGGGATGCGCGACTATGATCCCCAGGTCGTTGTGAACATCGAAGACCTGATGGAGCGTGGCCGGGAGTTCGCCAAAGCGCATCCGGGTGAGATAGATGCCCAGATTGATAAAGGCACTCCCACTGATGCTGCGGTTATCCTATATACCTCTGGCACTACCGGTAAGCCTAAAGGCGTGGTGCTCTCACATAACAACTTGATGGTGACAGCGCGAAACAGTATTGCTTTCGACAATATTTCTGCTAATGAGGAGGTACTCGCTTATCTTCCAATGGCCTGGGTGGGTGACAACACCTTCTCGTTTGCGCAGGCTTTTGTGGCTGGGTTTTGCGTTAACTGTCCGGAAAGCGCAAGCACGGTAATGCAGGATCTTCGTGAAATCGGCCCCACTTACTATTTCGCCCCACCGCGGGTATTTGAAAACCTGCTGACCAGCGTGATGATCCGTATGGAAGACGCTGGTGCTGTAAAGCGTTGGTTGTTTCATCACTTCATGGCGGTGGCAAAGCGCACCGGTGTTTCCCTGATGGATGGTAGGGCGGTTTCTGTTACTGATCGCTTGCATTACTGGTTTGGCGACCTTCTCATCTACGGCCCCTTAAAAAATACCCTTGGCATGAGTCGGGTGCGACTGGCGTATACCGCCGGCGAAGCTATTGGCCCCGAGTTATTTGATTTCTATCGCTCTTTGGGCATTAATCTAAAGCAGCTATACGGTCAGACTGAGGCAACGGTTTTTATTACGATGCAGCCCGATGGCGAGGTGCGCTCGAATACTGTTGGCAAACCGCCACCTGGTGTGAAGGTCAGAATCGAAGACAACAGCGAAGTGATGTATACCAGCCCAGGGGTGTTTCAGGAGTATTTTAAAAATCCACAAGCCACAGCCGAAACCAAGACGTCGGATAACTGGGTGCATACTGGAGACGCCGGCTACTTCGATGATGAAGGGCATCTGCGGATCATCGATCGAGCTAAGGATGTCGGCAAACTCAACGATGGCGCTATGTTTGCACCAAAGTTTCTGGAAAATAAACTTAAATTTTTCCCTGAGATTAAAGAGGTTGTGGCATTTGGCGACGAGCGAGATTTTGCAGCCGCCTTTATTAATATTGATCTTATTGCTGTTGGAAGCTGGGCAGAACGCAACAATATATCTTACGCGAGCTACCAGGAATTGGCGGCACACCCAGACGTCTACAAGCTGATCCAGAAGTGTATTGGGCAGATGAACAGCGACCTTGTGTTGGATTCACACCTGGCGTCGTCTCAAATTCTGCGGTTTTTAATATTACATAAAGAGCTCGATGCCGATGACGGTGAATTGACTCGTACCGGAAAAGTACGCAGGAGAATTGTTCAGGAAAAATACCAAGGGTTGATCGATGCGCTGTATTCTAATCAGCAACATGCTGATATTGTGTCTGAGGTGACTTTTGAGGACGGCAACAAGGGGTCAGTCAGTGCAAATCTGCAAATCTTAGATTTGTCACGGATAGAACGACAGGCTGAGCCGCTGGCTAAGGCGAGTTGAGTCTTTAGAGTTTATGTAATGAGCGAGCCACAAGCCGATAATATTATCTTAGGTTTCGACAACGTCAGTATTTCGTTTGGCGCGGTTACAGCATTAACCCAAGTCAGTTTCGAGGTTCCTGAGCACGAGGTCGTTGCGATCATTGGGCCAAATGGCGCTGGAAAAACGACAGCGCTCAATGTGATCAACGGCGTATATCAGCCAACCCAAGGCACGATTACCTATAAAGGCGAGGTGCGACAAGGTATGCGCCCCCATGAGGCCGCTGTACAGGGTATTGCCCGAACCTTTCAGAACGTCGCATTGTTTAAAGGAATGAATACCGTAGATAACATTATGACTGGTCGAAACCTGAAGATGAAATCTAACCTTCTCATGCAGGGTTTGTATTGGGGGCCGGCGCAGCGCGAAGAAATTGCTCATCGTCAGGCCGTAGAGAAGATTATCGATTTTCTGGAAATTGAGTCTGTACGCAAGACCATCGTTGCGCGGTTACCTTTCGGCTTGCAAAAACGTGTCGAGCTTGGCCGCGCACTTGCCGCCGAACCAGACATGCTGTTACTGGATGAGCCTATGGCAGGCATGAACCTTGAAGAAAAAGAAGACATGTGTCGTTTTATTCTTGATGTCAACGAAGAATTAGGCACCACCATCGTGCTCATCGAGCATGATATGAGCGTGGTGATGGATATCTCCGATCGGGTAATTGTGCTCGAATACGGACGTAAGATCTCTGAAGGAAAACCCGACGCAGTGCGTAACGATCAGAAGGTCATTGACGCCTATCTGGGAGTGCCCCACTAGGGGCTGTTCGAGTTAACCCGATGTGTAAGTTGAGGGGTAAATAACATGCCGATGGAGTTGGCGTTTTTCATCGAAGTGCTGGTTGCCGGCTTGCTCTCAGGCGTGATGTATTCACTTGTTGCGCTCGGTTTTGTTCTGATCTTTAAAGCCTCAGGTGTTTTTAATTTCGCCCAGGGTGCGATGGTATTGTTTGCTGCGCTCACTTTTGTCCGAATCCTGGAGATGGGCGTTAATTTCTGGCTTGCCGTCGCGATCGCATTGGCCGTAATGATAGTTCTGGCCATCATTATTGAGCGGGTTATGCTGCGGCCATTGGTGGCTCAGCCGGTGATTATTCTGTTTATGGCGACCATTGGGCTTAACTATTTTCTTGAAGGCTTGGCACAGGGAATCTGGGATTCTCAGGTGCATGGTCTGGATATCGGTATACCAGACGTTCCCTGGATGGCGCTATTGGAGTCGACCAATATCCTGATTAGTTTGTTTGATGTCTGGTCGGCGGTTATCTGTGGAGTGCTGGTGCTTTTCCTTGCATTTTTCTTTCAAAAGGGGCGAATCGGCCGAGCACTTCGCGCTGTGGCAGACGATAACCAGGCAGCAATGTCGGTTGGAATACCGCTGCAGTTAATCTGGGCGATCGTCTGGGCGACTGCAGGTATGGTAGCACTGGTGGCGGGTGCGATCTGGGGTCAACGGTTAGGCGTGCAATTCAGCATTTCCCTGGTTGCGCTTAAGGCATTACCGGTATTGATACTCGGCGGTTTTAATTCAATTGCGGGCGCCATTATCGGCGGCCTGATTATCGGAGCCAGCGAGAAAGTAGCTGAAGTGTACCTGGGTCCGATTATCGGTGGTGGCATTGAGTCGTGGGTTGCCTACTTCATTGCAATGCTGTTTCTTATTGTCAGGCCACAGGGCCTTTTCGGCGAAAAGATCATAGAGAGAGTCTAAAACCTATGCTTTATCGAGAAACTGGTCAGTTCAAGACTTCTTACAAGAAGGATATGGCGATTTTTCCAATTCGTCAGGATCGCTGGGCTGTAATCGCGATACTGATTTTCGTGGTGGTCGTCGTGCCGCAGGTAGCGACTGAGCATGTGATAGCCGGCTACCTCATTCCACTTCTAATCTGGGCTATCGCAGCTATTGGTCTGAATATACTGACCGGTTACACCGGCCAGCTCTCGTTGGGACATGGGGCATTCATGGCAGTGGGTGCATATTCTGCCTATAACCTTGCCTCTCGTATTCCTGAACTACCGATCATATTGGTGTTTCTGTTGGCGGGTCTGATCACGGCGATTTTTGGTGTTCTTGTGGGTAGTCCCAGTTTGCGGATCAAAGGTTTTTATCTCGCGGTAGCAACGCTGGCTGCCCAGTTCTTTGTAGAGTGGGCTTTTGCGACTTTTCCGTGGTTTGTGGGGGGCGCGGCCAGCATGGTCATTGATACGCCCAAGATGGCCATCTTTGGTTACCCCATAACGAGCACTTTGGATAATTACTATCTGATCCTTGGGTTCGTGGTGGTTGGCACGCTTTTTGCGAAGAACCTGGTCCGTAGTGAAATAGGCCGTGCCTGGATGGCGATCCGTGACATGGATGTTGCTGCCGAGGTGATCGGAATTCGACCCCTCTATACCAAGTTATCTGCCTTTGCGGTCAGTTCTTTTTATGGTGGGGTTGCCGGCGCACTGTATGCTTTTTGCTATGTTAAATCTGTAGATTTCACAGCCTTCGATTTGTTTGTATCGCTCAAGGTCCTTTTCATGATCATTATCGGCGGCATGGGGAGTATCCTTGGATGCTTCCTGGGGGCTACTTTTATCGTGGCTTTGCCAATTATCCTCAATGAACTCGCACATCTGTTTGTTGGGCAGATTCCCTCGGCAATGCTGAGTAATATTGAACATATGATTTTTGGTGGATTAATTATTTTCTTCCTGATCGTCGAGCCCCATGGTCTTGCGAGACTGTGGATGACGGCGAAGGAGAAGCTTCGGCTTTGGCCGTTCCCGCATTAGGTACGGCGATGCCGGTTTATTGGTAAAAACGTGTTTGGAAACGTGATAATGTTGTAATGGCTCTCGCAAAGTAGGTTTGTGAGGCTGTAAGAAACCTAAGGAGGCGAAATATGAAAGTTAAAAAATTAGTTATCCCATTTATTTCTGGCCTAGCGCTGTCGGCGTTATTTGCTGCGCCGACTATGGCTGCTGAAGAGTCGGATCCCAATAAAGAACAGTTCATACCGGTGCTGACTTATAAAACCGGACCCTTCGCGGCCGGCGGCAGTGGTTTTGCCGGTGGGTACGAGGACTATATGACACTGTTAAATCAACGCGATGGCGGAATTAACGGCATCAAGCTGGTCTGGGAAGAGTGTGATTACGGCTACAACACCGAGCGTGGAGTGGAGTGCTACGAACGCCTTAAAGGCAAGGGCCTCAAAGGCGCGCCGGTCTTTCAGCCGTTATCAACCGGTGTGACCTATGCACTGCTGGAACGAGCTGCTGCTGACAAGATCACTTTGCTGTTTCTGGGGTATGGCCGCACGGACGCTACCGATGGCCGAGTGTTTCCCTGGGGATTCCCGGCAATCACCAACTACTGGAACCAGAGTACGACAAAAGTAGGTTATATCGCGCAACAAGAAGGTGGCTTGGACAAGCTCAAGGGCATGAAGATCGTCAATCTGCACTTGAAGCACCCCTATGGAATTGAGACCATTCCGGTTTGGAATGCGATGGCCGAGAAATTTGGATTTGAGGTCACACATATTCCTGTGCCGTGGCCGGGTATTGACCAGAAGTCATTATGGTTACAGATCCGAAAGATTCAGCCAAACTACGTAATCAACCGCAACTGGGGAATATCATGCACAGTGCCCTTGCGTGAAGCTGCCCGAATGGGTTTTCCGTCAGATCACATTATTGGGGTTTGGTGGTGCGGAGCTGAAGAAGATGCAATACCCGCTGGCGGCTCGGCCAAGGGATATATCAGTGCAGCGTTCCATGGAACCGGTACCGATTTCCCAGTTATCTCTGACATATTCGAGTACGTCTATGGTGTTATGAAAGGTAATATTGCGTCTTCACGTGTCGGTAGCGTGTATCACCTGCGTGGCGTCGCTGCTGGTATCGTTGTCACCGAAGTCATTCGTAATGCACAGGCAAAATTCGGTGTGGGGCCAATCAGCGGTGAGGAATTCCGCTGGGCGATGGAGAATCTCGATCTCACGGCAGAAAGGATCGCTGAACTGGGTGCGACCAACGTGGTACCTCCGTTCAAGATCACTTGTGACGATCATGAGGGTGGTGGATCAGCCCGGTTCCAGCAGTGGGATGGAGGGCAGTGGAACTTCGTTTCCGATTGGATTGAGCCGCTCGACGATATAACTCGCCCAATGATCGAGGCCTCTGCCGCTGCCTACGCCAAAGAGAAGGGCATTACGCCCCGCTCCGGCATGTCAATGGGTTCGGACTGCGGTTAACTAGTTAACCAGGACAGGCCAGAATCTCATGGAAGCGACCTTGAACCAAAAAGCAGCGACGCTGCTGAGTGTGAACAATATTGAGGTTGTGTATGACCATGTCATTTTGGTTCTAAAAGGTGTATCTCTCGAGGTTCCCGAGGGGGGCATTGTCGCCCTCCTCGGGGCCAACGGAGCGGGCAAGACAACTACGCTCAAGTCGATATCCAACCTGTTGATGGCGGAGCGTGGCGACATTACCAAGGGAACCATTGAGTTTCGCGGTGAATCTATTCAGGGTCTCTCAGCCAACCAGTTGGTTAAGCGTGGCGTGATTCAGGTTATGGAAGGCCGCCGCTGCTTCGAGCATTTGACTGTGGAAGAAAACCTTCTGACGGGTGCGTTCACACGTACCGATGGTGCGTCTTCGATCCGTCGGGATCTGGAACTGGTTTATGGTTATTTCCCGCGCCTCAAGGATCGGCGCAACAGTACCTCCGGCTATACCTCTGGTGGAGAGCAACAGATGACAGCATTGGGGCGGGCTTTGATGGCTCGGCCGAAAATGATACTGCTTGATGAACCCTCGATGGGGTTGGCACCTACCTTGGTTGAAGAAATCTGCGAAATCATGCAGCAGCTCAATCAGAAAGAGCAGGTCACTTTCCTGCTGGCAGAACAAAATACCAATATGGCGCTGCGTTATTGCCATTATGGTTATATCCTCGAAAATGGCCGAGTCGTCATGGATGGCGACGCCAAAACTCTGCTGGATAACCAGGACGTAAAAGAGTTTTATCTTGGGGTTAGCGGTGGAGAACGAAAGAGTTTCAGGAACGTAAAACATTATCGTCGAAGAAAGCGCTGGTTGAGTTAGCAATATCTCAGCCTGTGGTCCTGAACCCGGATCACATGTCATTCCAATTGTTCAAGTACGAGCAACATCAAACCCCAGGATTAAGATGAGCGATCACTACGACGCTCTGGAAACACGCGTTGTGACACAGCGTGAGGCCGAGCAATTCGAGTTGCTGCGTGAGCAATTGCGCTATGCCAAGCGTGAAGTCCCGGCTTATACGGCTTTGCTTGAGGAAGTTAATCCTGATGCCGTTTGCGCGCGCGATGCGCTTGCAAAACTGCCAGTAACGCGTAAGTCGGAGTTGGCGCAAGCGCAGGCAGACAGTCCACCGCTCGGGGGGTACTGCGCGCTTTCTGGCCGTACGTTGCCTCGAGTCTTTTCTTCACCGGGCGGGATTTTTGAACCCCAAGGCACAGGTGGCGATTTCTGGCGGACAGCGCGGGCCTTGTATGCGGCCGGGTGCCGGGAAGGAGATCTGTTACATAACACTTTCTCTTATCACTTTACGCCAGCTGGGTTCATGCTCGAAGGCGGAGCCCATGCCTTAGGATGCACGGTGTTTCCGGCGGGTACGGGGCAAAGTGAGCTACAGGTGCGCGCGATTGCGCATTTGCGGCCCCGGGCTTATGTTGGGACTCCTTCGTTCCTCAAAATCCTGCTGGATAAAGCCGACGAGATGGGAGTATCGCTTTCCACCTTGACCATTGGACTGGTCTCGGGCGAGGCCTTGCCCGCAAGTTTACGTGAGGAGTTAGCGACTAAAGGTGTTAACGTACTACAGGCCTATGCGACAGCGGATGTGGGTTTGATCGGTTACGAATCCCCAGCCCGCGAAGGTTTGATTCTGGATGAGCAAGTGTTAGTCGAGATTGTCCGCCCCGGAACAGGTGATCCGGTACCGCCAGGAGAGGTCGGCGAGGTGCTGGTGACTACACTTCAGCCGGGGTACCCGCTGATCCGTTTTGCCACCGGGGATCTTTCTACATTTATGGAGGGTGTTAGCGCCTGTGGCCGCACCAACCAGCGCATCAAGGGATGGATGGGGCGCGCAGATCAGACCGCGAAAGTCCGGGGCATGTTTGTACATCCCTCACAGATTGCCCAGGTTGTTTCTCGTCATCAGGAGATCACCCGGGCTCGGCTGGTTATTGAGCGTGTCGATAATGCGGACAAGATAACTTTGCACTGTGAGCTCATCGGAGGCGCGGAGCGCTCTGAAGGGCTTGCGGATGATATTGCTATCAGTATTCGAGAGGTTTGCAAGTTACGAGGCGAGGTAGAGCTCTTTGTACCGGGCGCCTTGCCTAATGACGGCAAGGTCATTGACGATCTGCGGCCATTGGATTGATGCTTCCAGGCTCCCGAGCTTATATACCTCAATAACGGGTTATCCCTCCCATAGGGTGGGGCTAAACGCTAGCGGTGCTTATCTGTACTGGTAACGACTGCGCTTGGCGTTCATCCGCCCGCTCCAAAACGAGGCGAAAACTTGTTTCCTGAAGTCCAGCTTCACTACACTAGGGATTCGTCTTTCGACCAAACCTGGACCAGGTAGTGACTGAACCCGATATCTACGACGATGTTTCTCTTTATGCCAACCTGTTTGGTTATCTTGGCTGCCCGCTGAGTGATGACCCGCTGCACGATAAGGCAGATGTGGCCATTTTGGGCGTGCCGTACGATTTAGGCACCTCCGGACGCGCCGGTACTCGTAGTGGCCCGGGTGCAATACGACAGGCCTCTGGCAATCTTCGCTGGGAAGAGGCACGCTGGCCGTGGCCCTATGCGCTCGCGGATCACCTCAAGGTTATCGACTGTGGCGATCTTGCCTATGCGCCTGGAGACAGTGCCGGGTTTACCCAGTCCCTCCAGGACCGGGCCGTTGATATTTTGCGGTCCGGAAAGACACTGCTTAGCTTCGGTGGAGATCACTTCATTACTCTGCCGTTGTTGCGGGCGCATCATGTGGTGCATGGAGAGTTAGCCCTGGTTCACTTTGATGCTCATACCGATACCTATGAGCAGGGATCCGAATTCGATCATGGCACAATGTTTCGGCGCGCGCCTAGAGAGGGCCTGATTGATACTGATTGCTCAATACAGGTGGGTATCCGGACAGAATACGAACCGTCGACGCACGCCTTTGCCGTGCTCGATACTGATTGGGTGCACAATCACGGGCCGGTAAAGGTTGCGCAGGCAATTCGCGACCGGGTAGGCAAGCGCAAGGTTTATCTGACCTTTGATATCGATTGCCTGGACCCGGCTTTTGCTCCCGGCACCGGCACGCCGGTGGCCGGAGGCCTTTCCAGCAATGTGGCGCTGCAGATTTTACGCCGCCTCAAGGGTTTAGATATTGTTGGCATGGATGTAGTCGAAGTGGCGCCGGCCTACGATCAGGCTGAGGTCACCGCGCTCGCGGCAGCTACACTGGGTTTAGAAATGCTCTATCTGCAGGTCGAAAAACAGTCCTGAGTGCGAAAGGTTTTCGCCGATAGGGTTCTCGGCCTGACCAGGAGGTTAAAGGCGCTGCAGTTCGGGGCCAGAGGTTTTCTATTTAGGGTCCTATAACCCGATAGACTTCGCCAGCGCATTTCCGAACATCAATGACCCAATTATCTGCCTCTAGGCTGTTGTTAAAACGTTCTAACTTCAGGTTGAGCTGCCCCGATTTACACCGTTAAGCCCCGATTTGTTGGCGGTATAAGTTTTGACTGATGGTGGTAATCAGCAATTACACTGATCCTTGGGGCTAAATCCACTTATTCTCCGGATCACGAATTTTTCGATTTTGGTTAACGCCATGAATATGCAAAGCATCGTCAAGCTACCCGAGCGCACCCTTATGGGGCCGGGCCCGTCCGAGATTAATCCACGGGTGTTAGTCGCACTGTCTCAGCCGGCGATCGGCCACCTCGACCCGGCTTTTGTTTCGCTGATGGATGAGGTCAAGGGTTTGCTGCGCTATGCTTTTCAGACCAGTAATCAGCTGACCTTCCCAGTGTCTGGCCCTGGATCTGCAGGTATGGAGACCTGTTTTGTTAATTTAATAGAGCCAGGGGACAAAGTGATTGTTGCCCGCAACGGCGTATTCGGCACCAGAATGCAGGAGATGGCCAGCCGGGTCGGGGCGCAGGTGGTGACCGTTGACGACGAATGGGGCTGTGCGGTGGACCCGGATAAAATCGAAGCGGCACTAAGGGCTAACCCGGATGCTTGTGCTGTCGCATTTGTTCATGCCGAGACTTCGACGGGCGCGCTATCAGACGCAAAAACAATTTCTGAGATTGCTCATCGTTACGGTTGCCTTACGATTGTCGATGCTGTGACTTCGCTCGCAGGATCTCCGCTCTACGTGGATGATTGGGGCCTTGATGCTGTGTACTCCGGCGCTCAAAAGTGTCTTTCCTGCGTTGCGGGTATCTCGCCTGTCACTATCGGGGATCAGGCGTTGGCAAAAATGAAGCGGCGAAAATCGCCGGCCCCTACCTGGTTTCACGATTTGGGATTGATCGATGGCTATTGGTCAGAAGGTGGAACGCGCGCCTACCATCACACTGCACCGGTTAACAGCATTTTTGCGTTGACCGAGGCGTTGCGTCTGTTGAAACAAGAGGGGTTGGAACGAGCCTGGAATCGACACCAGGAAAACTCTCAGCGATTGGTCTCGGGCCTACAACGCCTGGGCCTCGACATGCTGGTCCAGGATCCGGCGGTCCGATTACCCCAACTGAATGCCGTGCGCCTGCCAGTTGACATCGACGAGACAGCAATCCGCTCGAGATTACTGAATGAAAAAAATCTGGAAATCGGTGCCGGCCTTGGACCACTTGCCGGAAAAGTGTGGCGTATCGGCCTTATGGGATATTCAAGCCGCCCGGAGAACGTATCGTTTTGTCTGGACGCTTTAGGCAGCGAATTGGGCGGCGCGATTCAAACTGCCGTTGGCGAGTAGTAAAGAGGCCTTTAAGTCGCCGAATCCCTTCTGGAATTACGGCCCTCACCTAGACTCGAGAGCAACGGACTACCTTTTGCCAGGGCTTTCATAGCCCTTAGCGCTTGTTAGTTAGTTCACCAGCAAGCCGACAAAGTAGTTGAGTGCGCTGGCGAATTCGCTCTCCAGTGGAAACGAGAGCATTCCCATAACGGTGTAACCTAGCGCCCAGGGCATGAGGTAGAAGCGGACAAGGAAAAAGAACCAGGCCACATACAAAGGTATCAAGGGCCGAATCAAAAACTTTGGTGTGACGGGGTTGAACAGGTGTAGCAGTGGGTTGGTCACACGAATAAAAAAACGGGCAAAGAAAAACGGGGTGTCCTCGCGCAGAAACAGCGACATGCCAAAGCGCCCGATCAAGGTCCACATGATGACTCCCATGATGTAGTCGGCGATCAGTACCCAGATCGGAAATGCCTCAGTCATGACGATTTACCCCCTTGGTTTTGGTCAAAAAAATGCCGGGACGAAGACTGGCTTCGCCCCGGCACGCAGTGTACGGGAATCAGGTCAGTGCGTTGAAGACAGCACAGACTCGCCCTTCGGAATACGAACCTCGTCGACCATCCGCTGGGTTTCCTCGTCCGGTTCGGCTGTTGCCAGGCTGACTACAACCATGGCCACCAGGCTCACAGAGGCACCGATGATGCCAAAGCGCAGGTGGTCGATGTAGAGCCATGGGTCCATACCGCCCCACTTGACCATGTACAGATACCAGGTTCCCGAGAGCAAACCTAAGAACATACCGGCGATTGCCCCCTGGCGGTTAGCCCGCTTCCACCAGACACCAAGAACCAGCGGGAAGAACAGGCCAGACATTGCAAAGTCGAAGGCCCAGGCTACCGCGCCGAGGATACTGGTGAGTTTCATACTGGCGACGTAAGCAGCGCAAGCACCAATGACGATCAGCAGCACGCGGGCTACGATCAGACGGTGCTTGGTATCCGCTTTGGGGTCGATGATCTTATAGTACAGATCATGTGACAAGGCATTGGCAATGGCCAGCAGCAGACCGTCGGCCGTGGACATTGCAGCTGCCATGCCACCAGCCGCCACCAGACCCGAGATGACGTACGGCAGACCCGCGATTTCAGGCGTAGCCAGCACCACGATATCCCCGCGCATGAAGAACTCATTGATCTGGAGGATGCCGTCACCGTTGCTGTCAGAGATCGCAAGGAAGCCAACGTTGCTCCATTTCTGGATCCACTCCATCGCATTCACTTCGGTTATGGCCTTGCCAATGATGCCGGTTGCCAGATTCGGATCCAGCACCTGCAGCTTGGTAAAGGTGGCCAGCGCCGGCGCGGTGAAGTAGAGCAGGAAAATGAAGAGTAGTGACCATGCCACAGATTGGCGGGCCGCCTTGACGCTCGGTGTCGTGAAATAGCGCATCAGGATGTGCGGCAAAGACGCCGTACCGGCCATCATGCAGAACACCAGGGTGACGAACTTCCACTTCGCGGCAAAGGTCGTGCCGGCTTCATAGTGCGGTACCGTCAGCGCCTTTAGTCCAGCGAAGGCCTCCGTCGGCTTGGTGCCCACCCCATGCAAGGTTTCGAGTTCGCCCAGTCGCATGACGGCCTCGCCGTACGCCAGTTGAGGAATTATTCCAAAGCCTTGCTTGTTGGACATCCAGATCACTGGTACGACATAGGCAATGATCAACACGATGTACTGGGCCACCTGGGTCCAGGTCACCGCGCGCATACCACCGAGCATCGAGCAGAGCAGGATACCCAGCAGGCCAAACCAGACGCCTACCTCAAAGGGGATCTGCAGTGCGCGCGAAGCGATTGTGCCGGTAGCGTTGATCTGTGCCGTCACGTAGGTGAACGACGCGAGAGTCAGGACGCATACCGCCAAAAAGCGCGCAAGGTTGCCACCATAACGCGTACCGATGAAATCTGGCACTGTGTAGCACCCAAATTTTCGCAGGTACGGAGCCATCAGCGAGGCTACCAGTACGTAGCCGCCCGTCCAGCCGACCACAAATGCGATATAGCCGTGGCCGCCAAAATAGATGCCGCCGGCCATTGCCACAAAGGAAGCACCGGACATCCAGTCGGCCGCAGTCGCCATACCGTTGAATACCGCAGGCACCTGGCGTCCCGCCACGTAATAGGCATCCACCTGCATGGTTCGTGACAGCCAGCCGATGGTTGCATAGATCACCACGGTGAAGGCTACGAACAGGATGCCGATGGTGTCGGCCCCCATCCCAGCCTGCTCCAGGATCGCCATCAGCAGGATAAACAAGACAAACCCACCTGTGTACAGTCCGTAGACTTTCGGCAGGTTGTCTATAAAGTCGCCTTTAATAATTGACATATTAATTTCTCCTTAATTTCACCAGCCGCTAGTTTTTGTCTACGTCCTCGGCCACCCCATACTCTTCGTCAATCGAGTGCTGGCGCCTGGCGAACCAGAAGATCAGTACTACAAAAATAACGAGTGAGCCCTGGGCGGCCATGTAGAAGCCCAGCGGAAAACCAAGGAAAGAAAAGTTGTTCAGGCTGTCAGCAAACCAGTGAACAAGGTACGAGAAGATGAACCAGATGATCAGGGTTGTGATCATCAACCCCTTCGTCTTGGCCCAATGCGCTTCACGTGTTGATTGATCCACGTCAGTCATAAGTTGCCCTCCATATACCTCTTAACGGTCCCCGAATGGCACTGTCAGAGGCAAACTGCAGTTGTTGGATAATTTCCGCACCATTCCATTGATGCGTTACTACTTTATGAAGCAATAAACATGCCAGGGACATGATTGGAGGAAAACCCTATAAATACAGAGAAAACGACCGGGCAGATACTTCTTAGGGTAACCATGTGTTACAAAAAGAAACAAACAGTCGGGAAGAAACGTAACGCCGGGGTCGAGCTCAGTAAACCAGACTGATTGGGAAACCTACGAATTTTCGGCCAGCCGTATCATTTTTGCACGGGGAATCTCAAATCTCTGACGCCTTTCCCAGAGAGTCTTGCGACTGATCCCGAGTTTTTGGGCGAGTTCAGTTTCAGTCATTTGCCCTTGGTGTTGTTGAACGAACTCGACGAAATAGGCATCGAGTGAGGCCATTGGCTGGCTCGGCGCCTTCGTTTCCTGACCTTGGAGGCGCCCTAGGTTCAGTAGCTCGGGGACGATGGTGTTCCCGTCGCTTAGGATCACGGCTCGTTCGATGGCGTTTTCCAACTCCCGTACGTTGCCAGGCCAGTGGTATGCCGCAATGCGCTCACGGACTTCGGTTGGAATCTCGCACAACGATCGGTTAAGTTGTTGGCATATTCTCGCAAGTAAGTGATCGGTCAGTGCCGGAAGATCTTCTTTGCGCTCACGTAAGGGTGGTAGGGTAATTTCGATCACTTGGAGTCGGTACAGCAGATCCTCCCGAAAAAGACCGTTTTCCACCCGCTCTACAAGATTACGGTGGGTTGCTGCCAATACCCGCACATTGACATTTTTAACCCGATTGGATCCCAGTCGGCGTAGCTCACCCTCCTGGATAACCCGTAATAACCCAGCCTGGGCGGCAGCCGAAAGTTCGGCAACCTCGTCGAGAAACAAGGTTCCGCTATCGGCGCTTTCGATGAGGCCGGCGGTTGCTTTATCGGCACCAGTGAAGGCGCCTTTTTCATAGCCAAACAATTCTGACTCGACCAGCGTATCGGAAATAGCAGCGCAGTTCATAGTGACCAACGGGCCATGGCTACGCTGACCCTGTTCATGGATGGCTCGGGCTACGAGCTCCTTTCCCGTGCCGGATTCGCCGTAGATAAGAACAGTGGAGGTCGTCAGCGCGACTTTGGCAATCCTTTGGAAAACAACCTCCATGGCCGGGGATTTGCCCACCATGCCCCATACCGGGTATTCCCGGTGAATATCCTTGCGCATCGCCTGATTTTGGCGAAACAGCAGATTCTGCCGAATCAGCCGGTCTACCACGATCAGCATTTCGTCATGATTGAAAGGTTTGGCAATATAGTCTGCAGCGCCGGCTTTCATGGACTCCACTGCAGAGTTGATGCTGGCGTAACTGGTCATAATGAGTACTGGGGTGCCGGCGCATTTTTCGATAACTTCTGTGCCCAGCCCGCCCGGGAGTCGCAGATCGGCAATGATTAGGCCGAAAGTGTCCAGAGAGAATAACTTCTCGCTCTCAGTGACGGACGAGGCCTCAGAAATATCGTAGCCTTCGCGTTTGAGGAGTTTGGCCAGTGCGCGTCGAATGACGACTTCGTCTTCAATAATAAGGATGCGTTCCATCAGTTCGATGTCTCGTTAGGGTGCATTCGGCAGGGTAATGCGCACTTCTGTCCCAGCTCCAGGTGCGCTGTCCACCTCGATATCGCCGCCATGATCAACCACGATGCCGTAGGTCAGTGCCAGGCCAAGGCCTGTGCCTTCCCCGGGTTGTTTGGTGGTCATAAAGGGTTCGAAAATTCGCTCGCTGATTTCCTGGTTCATGCCGTGCCCATAATCACGCAGACTGATTTCAATGCTATGGCCGGTATCACTAGCTCGTATCTGTATCTTCCCTCCTGGGGAGCTGGCGTCGTAGGCGTTGTTCAGGACATTGACAAACACTTGATATAACCTTTGTCGATCTCCTTCTGCGCTTATTCCTTCATCGCAGTCAATGGTCACATCCATAACCTTGTCCGCTTGTGACAGGCGGACCAGTTCACTTGCGTCTTCAAGGCAGCCAACAAGGCCAAATCGGTTTATTTGCAGCTGGTCAGCATCCCCACGTCGTGCAAAATTGACCAGGGTTTGAACAATATTATTGATACGGCTGGTCTGCTCCAGTATGCCTTGAATTTCAGAGCGCATCTCAGGGTCCTCTACCTCCGTTTTGAGGTTCTGAGCCAGGCAGGCAATGCCGGTTACGGGATTGCCAATCTCATGAGCTACACCGGACGCGAAGCGGCCGATCGAGGCGAGCCGTTCATTGTGGGCAAGCTGATCTTCCAACAGGTGTATTTCGGTCAGATTTTGCAGGAGCACGCTGGTGCCGATCGACTCAACTGGAATGCTGCTGTTGGGTGATGGGGTAACGTCCGTCAACTCGGCCTTGAATAATCCAAACCACTGTGGCTGGCCCTCGAGGTGCAGAAGTTTTTTGTGAATTTCCTTTTGATCACTATCCAGAAATTCACCGAGCACATCGTTCCATGGCGCCGGGAGTCTGTGCACCTGATTACTCAGGGCAATGGATTTGTCGATACCGGAAAGGTTTTCCATGACACGGTTCCAAACGGTGACCATGTTGGTTGAACTCACCGAGCATACGCCGACCGGGAGATCTTCTAGCACCTGTCGATGGTAGCGGCGCATCGTGTCAAGTTGGGCGGCAAGACCTCGCAGACGACTGCGCGATGCTTCGAGGCGTTCTTCCATGAATCGCATTCTTTCGGCGACTGGCAACTTATGATCCCGATCAGTCGGCAGGCGGGTTTCGACGAGGTCTCGGGCAAAGTGTGGGCCAAGCAGTCCCGAAAGGTTTCGCTCGATACGCTCGCGCAACCGGCCCAAAGCGCGAGTATCGGTTTCCTCTTCGGTCATCTGCAGGTCTTGCCGGGCACGCTGAACTTCGTATTCCGCAGTATGGGTACCCAGGGCCCCGGCCAGAGCTGGAACAAACTCGCGCGATGAAGCCAGGCGTACGCGGCTGCGATACGGGGTGAATATTTCCTGCGCACAAAGTGCAGCCGTTTCGCGCTCGGCAGCGCTTTGGCGGGTGAGCACTGACAACAACACAAACAATATGGCATTGACAGACAGTGATGCAAGGGTAGAGAAGGTCCACTTGTCCTGGCCTGCCATTTCCCATAACCCCGGTTCAGTCGGTAGATCGCTTGGCCCACCGCCGCTCAGCAAGGGCAGGATAAGAACAATAAACCAGGTGAGTCCGCCCCCAGTCAGACCCGCGATGAATCCATAACGGTTCGCACCCGGCCAGAAAAGCGTGCCTACGATGCCGGGTAGAAACTGGGCAACTGCAACGAACGAGATAAGGCCCAACTGCACCAGTTGACTACTTCGCTCGAAAGCCAGAAAAAAACCGTAGCCTGCAAAGACAAGCACCGCGATAATGATTCGGCGTCCCCACAGCAGCCAACGGTAGAGATTGACCGATGGATCAGGGGTGCCGGTAGCAGGGAGAATAATATGGTTTACAGTCATGCCGGCGAGCGCCAGAGTGCTGACGATGATCATGGCGCTGGCTGCGGAGACTCCACCAAGGAAGACAAAAATGGTCAATGCCGCCGATCCGGTGTGTCGGGCAATACCCAGTACGTGGTAATCAGGTGCGGTACCCAGGTTCTGCTTGATAGCCGCCCACAACACGATCGGAATCGCCAGATTCAATACCAGGAGGAAAAGCGGGAATCCCCAGGCGGCGCGCGCCAGTGTTCCCGGTGCAATGTTTTCAGTAAAGAGCATATGGAATTGCCGTGGCAGCAGAAAGGCGGCTGCAAAAGACAGGATCAGTATGCTGACCCACGGACCTTCCCGGGCGGGTGCATACATCGCCTCGAGCGCTTCGGGGTGGGTATCCAGCCAATGGCTAAGCCCAGATACCCCGTCAAAGATACTTGACATGGCTACCATTGCCACGAGCGCGAGGGCCAGTAATTTCACCAGGGACTCAAAGGCGATGGCAACTACCAGTCCTTCGTGTTTTTCTCGCGGGGAGATATGCCGAGCGCCAAACAGCACCGCGAACAGTACCACCAGTATGCAAAAGCCCAACGACAGGTACTGTGGCGCAAACTCCTGTGTCAGCACGCTGGCCGATTCTGTTACCGCCCGGATCTGTAGCGAGATATAAGGCAGTGTGCCGGCCAGCATGAAAAGTGTAACCAGCACTCCAGCGGTTTGACTGCGATAGCGGAACGCGAACAGATCTGCCAACGAGGTCAACTGGTATTCGCGCACCAGACGCAAGATGGGGCTGAGTAGTACTGGACTGAGAATGAAAGCCAGGGTCAGGCCCAGGTAAACAGCCAGGAACATGAAACCGTTAGAATCAGCGTAGCCGACACTGCCGTAGAAACTCCAGGTCGTTGCATAGACGCCAAGGGACAATATGTAAACGGCAGGGTGTCGGGGCAGCCAGGGCGGCAGCCATCGTTTCTCGGTTGCATAAGCAACCAGAAACAGCAGGCAAAGATATAACAAACTGCTGACAAAAAGCCCTGGCGCGGACAAGATCATCAGCTATCGATCCTGCGTTGTGCCCAGGGAATCAGCGCAATGATTACCAGCCAGATCAGGAAGGGTAGGTACCATGGCAATGCGGCCCGTAGCCACCAACTGGTGATGGGGGAGGCTAGGACCAGAAGCGACAGGCCAAACAAAAGAAAGGCTCGCTCCATCGGTGATTTACAATGATAGGCTCATGATCGTTACAAAATGTAACACAGCGATAGGGCAGGGCAAACCGAGGATATCTTGCTCAGGAGTTGCCAAGATGACTTCCATGGGAGGCCGGTGAAATGACCCAGTTGAATCTGCTCAAAAAGGTGCGGGAATACCTTGCACGGCAACGTAGAAAGCTTGAGCCTATTGTGAATACTGATGGCTTGGGCGAGTTTATTGATACCCGCTCCAGTCTGGTGGCTCAGACCTCGTTGTACGGATATATCAAGACCCGCGCTGGCACCCGCTTTCCTGATTTGTTCGAGAACGAGGAGTTTCTTCAATCCATCAATATTGCCAAGTGGCAGATCTGGGCCGCCTGTGTGTCTGATCTGGCGGTGTTTGCCGGCGGTTTACTTTACCGGGAAATGCCCGATGCGGATCGTATCCGTCAGGTGTTACAGCAGGTCATTGATCCATTGCTGGCGCGAACGGCCGAGCCATTAGAGGCAGGGGAGCACTTCAGTGCAGCGTTGGAGAAACTCAAAATTCGGATTGCCGGCGCTGTGTTTACCGATGCAGCCGAATTGGAAAACGCGTTTACGGTGAGCCCCGACGCGTTGGTTTATTGGGCGCCGATCGTCGATGAGCTTAAGTCGCTGGATGAGTCGATTGTGCGCAATTCCATACGTTTTCGCTGGCAGGCGCCACGACGCGAACTGCGAGAAGCCCTACAGCCCGCGCGAGTCTTGGATTCGCTGGACAACTGAGCGGTAGCGCCATGGCGGCTGCGACGGGCACACTAGATCGGGTGTCATTATCAGTTACAGCGGTAGAATAGGCGGCTCATTGGCTTGCAGGATTTGCACCGCGAATTCCGAACAAACGCACCACCTATACGCTAAGGATAAAGATGTTAAGTGATAAACCGATCAGTCGATACCCGGTACCGACTCTGGAAGAACTGCCGGAGGATCTGCGTAACCGAGTTTTGGCAGTCCAGGAAAAAGCGGGCTTTGTGCCCAATGTCTTTTTGACGCTTGCTCATCGGCCGGATGAGTGCCGTGCATTTTTCGACTATCACGATGCATTGATGCTGCGCGAGGGCGGCCTTTCCAAGGCAGAGCGCGAAATGATCGTGGTCTCCACGTCAGGCACGAACAATTGTCAGTACTGTGTGGTCGCTCATGGCGCGATCCTGCGCATTTACGCGCGTGACCCGCTGGTGGCTGACCAGGTCGCGATCAATTTCCGCAAGGCCGACATCAGTGAACGCCAGAAGGCGATGCTGATCTTTGCCGACAAAGTAGCGAGTGATTCGGCTGCCTTGGAAGATGCCGATTATGACAATTTGCGAGAACATAACTTTGATGAGGAGGATATCTGGGATATTGGCGCGATTGCGGCGTTTTTTGCCCTGTCCAACCGGATGGCTAATCTTATCGGAATGCGCCCGAACGATCAGTTCTACAGTATGGGTCGCCAGAGTCGGGAAACGAACTCGTGAGTTCGCCGCCAGAGGGGTTGCCCTCAATTCGGACTATTGCGATGCCTGCGGATGCCAACCCCAATGGCGATATATTCGGCGGCTGGCTGATGGCGCAGATGGATCTGGCGGGTGGAACCTACGCTTTTGGTCTCAGCCGTGGGCGCGTCACCACGGTGGCAGTAGATGCCATGACCTTTCATCTGCCGGTGCAGGTGGGTGACCAGGTGAGTTGCTATTGCACCACTCAGAAAATTGGTAACACCTCTATCGCTGTAAAGGTCGAAACCTGGGTCCGGCGTCGCGATGGCCAGGGCGAAGAGCGGGTGACCGAGGGTCTCTTTACTTTCGTGGCTATTGATGCTGCGGGTCGGCCACGGCCAGTCAAGAGAGCTGCCTCCTGAGCCTCGTGGAATCCGGCCAGCCAGGTCGATTAGAGCATTTCGCGGCCACCTTGAGCGATACCGGGTTGCCCCCGTTGGCATCTTGGCAGCCGCCGGTAGTGCGGGATATGGACCTACATATTGCTCGTGATGGAACCTGGCACTACCTGGGTTCGCCAATACAGCGCACCCGACTGGTACGTTTACTCTCTAAAGTATTGCGCCGCGAAAATGAAGAATT
>CBFIBN010000016.1:0-20422 GCA_965660775.1 Arenicellales bacterium
TGGCGCCAATACGCGCACAGGCTAACATCGCCACCGCGGCTTCTGGAATCATAGGCATGTAAATCGAAACACAATCGCCCTTGCTGACACCCCGGTCCTTGAGAACATTTGAAAATCGGCAGACCTGATCATGCAGTTGCCGGTATGTCAGCTTCTTATCGTCAGCCGGATCGTCACCTTCCCAGATTATTGCCACCTGGTCGGATCGGGTTTCGAGGTGCCGATCAATACAGTTATAGGAAACGTTTAGGGTCGCCCCTTCGAACCACCGGATTTCCCCGGTGTGGTAGTCCCAATGGCTTACCGTATGCCAGGGACTAAACCAACTGACAAATTTCTCAGCTTGATCCGCCCAGAAACTATCCGGGTCCGCGATTGATTGCCGGTACATATCTAGATACTGCTCTTCATTGATATGGGCACCTTGCGCAAAGTTTGAATTAACTTTGTGAACCACACTGTCACTCATCTGACGCTCCTTTGCTTTGATCGATTGACATTCAATTTCTCTCTTCTACGCGTATTTTAAGCCAATGGATGCAAAAGTTAAGAAGTAGAACCAAAGGCCTGTGGGGCTCTTCTATCAGGATATTTCAGCCTGATTCATTGTCGCCAGGCGAATCCACTGAATTCCAGACGCTGCCAGCGCCCAACAGTTCAACCCATTTGCGATGGGCAGCCAACTCTTCATCCGAGGCGGGAATTATCGCGAAATTCCGCCCGGCGTTACTGTCAGACCCACCCAGTCGCCGATCCATCCCGTTCTGGCCGGAAACCCCCTCTAACTGCAAATCGGTTTGTCCACCGGTCATCGCCAAGTAAACATCCGCCAGAATTTCAGCATCAAGTAGTGCCCCGTGAAGGGTTCGACCGGTGTTATCTACCCCATAACGGCGACATAAGGCATCTAAGCTGTTGCGCTGCCCTGGGTGCAGTTCACGGGCCAACTTCAGGGTGTCTGTTACCGTACAAAAGTCCTCAAGCCTGCGAAGGTCGCCCGCCAACTCGAGTTCATTATTAAGAAACCCCAGGTCAAACGGGGCGTTATGAATAACCAACTCTGCGCCCGTTACAAACTCGACAAACGATTCCAGGATATCTTTGAACAATGGTTTATCGGCGAGAAAGGATTCTGTGATCCCGTGGACTTCGAGAGCGCCAGCATCGATACTGCGCCCAGGGTTAAGGTAAGAATGAAATTGCTCATCACTGTGCTTTCGATTTGAAATAACTACCCCGCCCACTTCGATCACCCGATGGCCGGCCATTGCATCAAGTCCTGTCGTCTCAGTATCCAAAACAACCAATCGTGTAGTCAACTTTTCTCCCCGTCCTTTAAATAATCATCTATCGCCAGATTCGCTAGAGCATCGGCACGTTCGTTTTGGGTGTGCCCACTATGGCCCCGGACCCAGTGCCAACTAACTGCCCGAGCCTGTCTTGCATCGTCTAATGCCTCCCATAAGTCTCGATTTTTGACCGCTTTGCGCGAGGCTGTACGCCAGCCATTTCGCTTCCACTTAGTCATCCAGTCGGTAATACCGTTACGAACATACTGTGAGTCTGTATAGACCGCGACCGGTTGGCTAGCCGCTACTGCTTCAAGACCCTCTATCGCCGCTTTGAGCTCCATACGGTTGTTGGTTGTAGCGGGCTCAGCCCCTAAAAGCTCTGTTTGCGAGGATTCGCCAATAATGAGTACGCCCCAGCCCCCAATTCCCGGGTTTCCACGACAGGCACCGTCGGTATAGATGCGAACTTCTCCTTCGTCTGCGGTCTCCCTTTTCACAAACTCTTCCCTCCTATCTTAGTTTGACCAGGAATTGTAGGCGCCATCGCATCGATGCCGAACGGCCGATGCCTCACCATTCTTAGCTTGTTGCCGGTGAGTCCCAGTTGCTTTTTACGGGCAACGAGCAAATAGATCCCACCGAGAAGCGGCCACCAGCGATCGCCCGTCTTTTCGAGAAAGTCGGTTTTCCGAAGCAGGCGTGTCGCGTTAACGGGAGGCTGATAGAACATCATTTTACCGCCTAGTATCTCCAGACCAAGCAGGCGCATCCAGTCCTGAACTCTTGCAGGAGACAGGAAATCGCCGCTCCAGGGCGAGGGCCTCGGGTGAAAGGTTACAGCCCGCCTCAGACCCCACAGACTCCATCGATTAAAACCGCAAACGACGAGGATTCCCTCTGCCGCCAGAATTGAGCCTGCCTCGCGCAGAACCCTATGCGGTTCATTCGAAAACTCCAAGGTGTGAGGGAGGATAAGCAAATCGATAGAGCGCGCACTAAATGGAAGTGCCTCGCTTGCGGTAGTGACTACGTGCTGAGGATTCGACGCGCAGACACTCGGAGAATGAATGGCGAGCCCAAGGTCCACCTTTGAAAGAAAATCTTCTGGACCAGGCCCCAGTTGCAATCCGGTCGGGTAATAGGTGCGCGGTATTAATTCAGAACTTTTTTCAACGGCAGACCGTGAGACAGTCCTTCCAAGAGGTCCATCAAACCAGGCCTTGAGCCCGGTGTGGCCGGCTAAGGCCTCCGCACCGACTAAACCGGATCCCGTCCTGTTTTTAGGTGGCAGCATTAACCTGAGCAGCCCAAGGCTGCACGGGAGATTCGCAATCCCAGGGAACCCCGTCCGCTGGCACCGTAGGTACGCAGGCGAGCAGGGCAACTTCTCGGATTGTCAAGCATTCTCACTACCTGCCACCCTTTCGGATTCGGCTAGAGCAAGAATCAGGTCCTCCCATGCCTTCGCTTTGGCCTGTGGTGAACGCAAAAGATATGCCGGGTGATACGTAACCACCAATGGGATGTCATAGGTAGGATACCGGTGGACCCGCCCTCGAAGTTGGCTTATGGTCTGATCAGTCCGAAGTAGCGCCTGAGCGGCAAAGCGCCCCATTGCGAGAATAATTTTAGGTTGAATAAACTTGACCTGTTGATGCAGGAATGACTCACACGCGCTCACCTCTTCGCCAAACGGGTCTCGGTTGTCAGGCGGTCGACATTTAAGAACGTTGGCAACAAAAACCTCATCGCGCGCGAGATCTACACTGAATAACATTCGATTCAGTAATTGACCGGCGCGCCCTACAAAGGGTAACCCCTGCCGGTCCTCCTCAGCGCCTGGCGCTTCACCAACCAACAGCCAGTTCGCTTTAGGACTTCCTTCCCCGAAAACCGTTGTTTTCCGGGTGGTATGTAGGCTGCATCTCGTACAATTACCGACTTGTTGCTGTAATGAGGCCCAAGCCGAAGGTGGCACCTTTGCTGGGGACTCTAGATCATTCGAAACGGGGTCGACATGTTGGCTCGCGACAACTCGCGTGTCAGTGATCAGGGTCCATGGTGTCAATCCCATCTCACGAAGGTACTCGGACCGGTTCCTCATCGGCCTGATGTCTTAAACGGTTTCGCCACTTTGCGGATTAAATCGTTGCGGACTCAACTGCAACTTATTGAGGGCGTTTACATACGCCTTCACCGATGCTACAACGATATCTGTATCGGTACCTTGCCCGTTAACGATACGTCCGTTTTCCTGTAGCCGGACACTGACTTCGCCTTGTGAATCGGACCCAGCTGTAATGGCATTGACCGAATAGAGTAGAAGCGCTCGATCTCCAGGCACAATGTCGTCAACTGCCCTAAAGGACGCATCCACCAGACCATCGCCGCTTGTCTTGGCGGTCTCTTCAGAGCCGGACTTCTCAAGAGTCAATTCAGCGACCGGAGCATCGCCAGTCTGGGAAACGGTTTTTAATGAAACAAACCGTAACGTTTCGTCGCGATGTGAAGCGGCGCTGTCCCCGGCCAACACTTGAAGATCATCATCAAAAATCTCATGTTTTTTATCGGCCAGCTCTTTAAAACGATCGAACGCCTGATTCAATTCCGCCTCGCTCGAGAACTCGATGCCCAAAGCAACCATACGTTCCCTGAATGCATTCCGGCCCGAATGTTTTCCAAGCACAATCTGATTGGCGCTCCAGCCAACGTCCTCGGCACGCATGATCTCGTAGGTGTCACGCTGTTTCAACACACCATCCTGATGTATCCCCGCTTCGTGAGCAAATGCGTTAGCACCAACGATCGCCTTATTTGGTTGCACCGGGAAACCTGTGATATTGGATACCAGACGACTGGCAGCAAGAATGTGGGTGGTATCTAGTCTGCTGTCACAGGGGAAAAAATCCTGGCGGGTGCGCACGGCCATTACGATCTCCTCAAGGGAGGCGTTCCCGGCACGCTCGCCGAGCCCATTGATCGTACATTCAACCTGCCGAGCCCCGGCCTTAACCGCGGCTAAGGAATTCGCAACCGCGACACCCAGATCGTTATGACAGTGTACCGAAAAGACGACCTTATCGGCGTTCGGAATACGGTTCATCAGTCTTGCGAACATCTCGCCGAACTGCTCAGGCATGGTGTAGCCGACCGTGTCGGGAACGTTTACGGTACTAGCGCCGGCATCGATCACAGCCTCAAATATTCGGCAAAGAAAATCCTCATCCGATCGACCAGCATCTTCTGCTGAAAACTCGACATCATCAGTGCAGGCTCGGGCCTGCTTAACAGCTGCTACGGCTTTCTCGAGTACATCTTCAGGGGACATCCGTAGCTTGGCCTGCATGTGGATGGGAGAGGTCGCGATAAAGGTATGAATCCGCGAAGCGCGGGCGCCACGGATCGCCTCAGCGGCGCGAGACACATCGCCTGGATTTGCTCGAGCCAGGGCGCAAACACGGCTATCGTCTATCTGGCTCGCAACCTTTTGAACGGCCTCGAAATCGCCCACGCTGGCGGCAGGGAACCCGGCTTCAATCACGTCGACCCCCAGCTTTTCCAAAACGCGTGCAATACGCACCTTCTCGTCCACAGTCATCGAAGCGCCCGGGCTTTGCTCCCCGTCTCGCAAGGTGGTGTCAAAAATAATTAGTTGGCTACTCATACTCAACTCTCCAAAGCAGGCAGTGTGTTTCCAGCTGAAACAGCGCTGGATAACCCAGAATCATAGCCATTCGCTTTGGCAGCGGCGGCTGTGATAGTGCGGTGTGATAAATGGTTGAGAAATTAGTGCGCCAAACGGCGCAGCAGAATCTGAAGAGCGTGGCTGGTCAGCAGGCGCGCGTCACGTCGCGGCCGCCCTATGGTTGGTGCAAAGTTTCGAGGGGAAATACGCGGTTGCATCGCGCCAGTATACCGCGTACCCCTTTTAGGGCAAAGTCTCGTAAGCGTCAAACCGTACTCAGCCGCTAATTCAACCGTCTCATGCTAATTAGACATCTTGTCACGGGCCGATCCTGAGGCCGCATCGTATGACTCCGATTCATCGTCTGGCGGTGCGAAAACTTTTTCGCCCTTGCGATATTTTAGAGTCCAAGTCACGATTCCCGACACCGCATAGGAACTGAACGCCAAAAAAAGAACCCGCGGTGGATCAAACGAGATTAGAACGAATACCAACACCAATACCAAAACCGCCATAAACGGGACCCGGTGTTTGAGGTCCAGATCTTTGAAACTGCGGTAAGGCAAACTGCTGACCATGGCCAAGGAAAGTAAGAACATGGCCGCCAACCCAGAAGTTGTATACAGGCCTCCGGAAAGCTGGTAACTATCGGCAACCCAGACACTGGCGGCTAGAAGAACCGCGGCCGCAGGACACGGCAAGCCGTGAAAATACCGCTTACTCGAGATTTCCTGCGTGTTGAAGCGCGCCAATCTCAGCGCGGTGGTTGCTACATAAATAAATGCTGTCAACCACCCGATTTTTCCAAGGTCTTTCAGTCCCCACTCAAAAAGGATCAAGGCCGGAGCCAATCCAAAAGCGACCAGATCTACCAACGAGTCATACTCTTTACCGAAATCACTTACGGTATTGGTCATTCGTGCGACACGGCCATCCAACGAGTCAAGCACTGCTGCGATAATCACTGCAATCGCGGCATTCTCAAAATTGCCAACCGTTGATTGAATAATGGCGTAAAAGGCCGCCAATAGGCTCGCTGTCGTAAAAAGATTCGGCAGTATATAAATCCCCTTTGGGGGTTTATCTGTCGACTCAAGGGGCGTGACGTTTCGGAAATTACTCATGGCTTGTCGAGCGTAGGTAGGTAGGCAATGATATCACTGCCAGACAAGACCCACTTACCGAGGCCGGCTACCACACGGCTTTGTGGGGGCAGGTACACGTCGACCCGCGAGCCAAACCTTATAAACCCAAATCGTTGACCGTGTCGAACTGGGTCGCCAACTTTCACGTAAGTTAGTATCCGCCGTGCGACCAAGCCGGCAATCTGAACGCAACTGACATCAAAACCATTATCCGTGTGGATACTGATCGCGCAGCGTTCGTTTTCCTGGGAGGCCTTATCCAACTCGGCGTTAAAGAACCGCCCGGAATGATACTGGCGCTGGGTTATATCGCCGCTCACCGGAATACGGTTTGAATGAACAGAGAATATATTCATGAAGATGCTGATCTGGATTGCCTGGGCGCCGCTGAACGGATCTTCGCTGGGTCCAATGCTGACCACCCGGCCATGGGCGGGGGCGACAACTATCCCGGATTGCATGGGGATGATGCGTTTGGGATCTCGGAAAAACTGGATAACCAGCGCGCAGACAAGCCACCAGGGAAGCGCCCACCAAACCCCGGCCAGCGCATGTATTACCGCCGCGACTCCTAGGACAGTCGCAATTCGAGTCCAGCCCTCTCGGGCGATCACAGGCTAACCCTCCTCGAGGCGACAGCAGCTGTTAGTGCCCCAAGTTGCGTAGCTCAGTTGCGCTCCTTGTCAACCAGTTTGCCTTTTTGAATCCACGGCATCATGTCGCGTAGGTTCGCACCGACCTCCTCTATCTGGTGGGTTTGGCCCTGCTCTCGCAGCCCGCTAAACCGCTTACTGCCAGAACGGCTCTCTGCCATCCACTCACGGGCAAATTTGCCGGACTGTATTTCGTCAAGGATGATTTTCATCTCAGCCTTAACCTCTGAAGTAATGACGCGAGGCCCCCGAGTGACGTCACCATATTCTGCGGTATTGGAGATGGAGTAGCGCATATTTGCAATTCCGCCTTCGTAGATGAGATCGACGATCAATTTGGTCTCATGTAAGCATTCAAAATAAGCCATCTCTGGGGCGTATCCGGCCTCGACCAAAGTTTCAAATCCAGCTTGTATCAACGATGTTAAGCCGCCACACAAAACCGTCTGCTCCCCAAACAGATCAGTCTCGGTCTCTTCTTTATACGTCGTTTGGATAACCCCGGCACGCCCACCGCCAATGGCGCTGGCGTAGGATAGTGCTGTCTCACGGGCCGTACCGCTCGGATTCTGCTCTACCGCGATCAGGCAGGGCACACCGCCTCCTTCCGTGTAGGTTGATCGAACCAGGTGCCCAGGACCTTTGGGTGCAATCATTATTACGTCAATTTCAGGGCTAGGTTCAATAAAACCAAAATGCACATTAAACCCATGGGCGAAGGCCAGAGCGGCGCCGGCCTTAAGGTTGGGAGCAACGGACTCCGTATACAAATCTGCGGCCAGTTCGTCCGGTACCAGCATCATCACTATATCGGCCGATGCAACCGCCTCATGGACCGAAGTGACTTTCAAGCCAGCTTTCTCTGCCTTACTCCGGGAACCTGAGTCCTCGCGCAGACCTACGATCACATCGACCCCGCTATCGCGAAGATTGTTGGCGTGAGCATGTCCTTGGGAGCCATACCCGATCACGGCGACGGTCTTGCCGGTAATAATCTTCAGATCGGCATCGTTGTCATAAAAAACCTTCATTTTCGCACTTCCTCTCAATTCGCTAACTTTCGTAAATTAATAAATCCGTGACCCTATAGACGCAAGGCTCGATCACCCCTGGCAATGCCGGACACCCCACTGCGGACTACTTCATAAATTTCTGCTGAAGGCAAGGCAGCGATAAACGCATCGAGCTTATCACCCGGGCCGGTGAGCTCAATAGTGTAGGTTCCCTCATCGACGTCGATAATACGGCCTCGGAATATATCCACTAGTCTTTTGATTTCCTCGCGGTCGGCACCTTGGGCGCGAACCTTCAGCAGCAGCAGTTCACGCTCAATATGTCGCCCCTCAGTAAGGTCGAGTAAGCGAACCACGTCAATTAATTTATTGAGCTGTTTAGTAATCTGCTCAATCACCTCGTCGGAACCCCGGGTGACAATGGTCATCCGCGAGAGGGACTCGTCTTCAGTTGGGGCAACCGTAAGGGATTCGATGTTATACCCTCGCGCCGAGAAGAGGCCAGCGACCCTGGATAAGGCGCCAGGTTCGTTTTCTACCAGTAAAGAGATGATGCGTCTCATCTGTCAGGCCAGTTCCCGCTCGGGGGGTTTCGAGCCATCCGCGCTCGGCTTTAATACCATTTGGTTATGCCCGGCACCGGCAGCAATCATTGGATATACGTTTTCGGTTTGGTCCGTTATAAAGTCGAGAAAAACCAGTTCATCCTTGGTGGCGATGGCTTCGCGCAAAGCGTCCTCAACATCTCCTGGATCTTCAATTTTGACGCCGACGTGCCCAAAGCTGGCAGCAAGCTCAACAAAATCTGGCAACGAGTCCATATATGAATGTGAGTAGCGCCGTTCGTAGAAAAACTCCTGCCATTGCCGAACCATGCCCATATATCGATTGTTCAAATTAACAATTTTGAGTGGCAGATCGTACTGCTTGCAGGTGGACAACTCTTGGATGCACATCATGATGCTGGCCTCGCCGGTTACACAAGCTACTGTGGCCTCAGGATGGGCCAACTGGACACCAATGGCAGCAGGCAATCCAAAGCCCATAGTTCCAAGCCCACCGGAATTGATCCAGCGACGTGGGTTGCTGAAACCATAGTACTGGGCGGCCCACATCTGATGCTGGCCCACATCCGAGGTAACAAATGCATCGCCACCTGTTATTTCGTGCAATTTCTGAATTACGAACTGAGGCTTGATCACCTCCGTGCTGGTTTCATACCCGAGTGAGTCGCGCCTTTGCCACTGCTTGATCTGTTCCCACCATTGGCCAAGGCTGTCGGCATCCGGTTGATCGGCGCTCCCTCGTAGCGCGCTCACCAGCTGCTCCAGCACCACCGAGGCATCGCCCACTATAGGAATTTCTACCCGGACGTTCTTGCCAATCGATGCTGGGTCGATATCGATGTGGATAATTCGGGCGTGCGGAGAAAACTTCTTAAGGTCACCGGTCACTCGATCATCGAAACGGACACCTACCGCAAGCATCACATCGCATTCGTACATCGCCATGTTTGCTTCGTAGGTTCCGTGCATGCCAAGCATGCCTAAAAACTGAGGATGATCCGACGCCAGACCGCCCAGACCCATCAACGTATTTGTGCATGGGTACCCCAGTATGTCGACCAGGGCTGCAAGTTCGCCCGCCGCACCGGAAAGAATGATACCGCCTCCAGAGTAGATCACCGGACGTTTGGCCGAAAGCAGGAGCTTAGCCGCGCGTGAGATCTGCTTGGAATGCCCTTTTTTGACCGGGGTATAAGAGCGGATTTGCACGGTTTTCGGATAAAGATACTCGGTCTTATTCGCTGTGACATCCTTAGGGATATCGACAACCACCGGCCCAGGCCGGCCTGAATTCGCAATGAAAAATGCTTTTTTGATCGTTGTTGCGAGATCCTTGACGTCGCGAACGAGGTAATTATGCTTCACGCACGGTCGGGTGATTCCAAAAGTATCAACCTCTTGAAAGGCGTCATCCCCGATCAGACTCGTCGGCACCTGGGCGGTCAGGACAACCATCGGGATCGAATCCATAAAGGCGGTAGCAATACCCGTTATCGTATTTGTGACGCCAGGGCCTGACGTCACCAACACGACACCAGGTTTTCCGGTAGCCCGAGCGTATCCATCAGCAGCGTGGGTTGCTCCTTGCTCGTGGCGAACCAGAATATGCCTCACCTCCTCTTGGGCATAAAAGGCATCATAGATATGCAGTGCCGCGCCTCCGGGATAACCGAAAACAATTTCGACGCCTTCATCTTTCAGGCTTTGAACGACGATCTGAGCGCCGGTCAGTTCCATATATGAACCTCGGTAGAAGAGTGGGAGTTACTTAGTGGCCGATAGAAATCAGAAACGAACCAACAACTTAAATTATAAACAGTTCGGTAGCACGCTGTAAATTCAATGCCGGCGCCATATTGTCGTCCCATCCTCAAGGTCCTCAAGAACAATGCCCTGATTTTCCAACTGCACGCGGATTTTGTCTGCCTCCGTGTAGTTGCCATCGCGCCGAGCCTGGGTGCGTTGATCAATCAGACTGCCGACTCTAAGGTCAATATCCTCTTTGCTTTCGCCCAAGTGGCCTGACAACCCAAGAAACCGGGCAGGCTCCTGATAAAGCAATCCCAGCGAACCCGCAAGTTCGCGTAATTGGCTGATTCTCACCCCGGCAATGTCGTTATTGTTGGCATCCAAGTCCCGGTTGATCTCCCTGGCGGCATCAAAAAGAACGGCGATCGCAGCAGCAGTATTGAAATCGTCTTCAAGTGCCTCATCAAACCGCACGCGGTAACGATCCGGACACTCTTCGTCACACGCTGCATTCAACTCCCTACCTTTGTGAAGAACAAGATACAGTCGCTCCAGACCGGCACGCGCCTGCATCAGGCCTTGGTCTGAATAATTCAGAGGACTGCGATAATGACTTAGCAGGATCATGAAACGTATCACCTCTCCAGCGCGAGAGGTATCGGCATCCTGAGCAAGGATCTCGCGGATCGTAAAAAAGTTGCCTGTTGACTTGGACATTTTTTCTTGATCAATCTGAACGTAACCGTTGTGCATCCAGGTATTTACGAACTTGCGACCGGTTGCCCCTTCGCTTTGGGCAATTTCATTCTCATGATGCGGAAAACGTAAATCCATCCCGCCACCGTGGATATCGAAGCTATCACCAAGGCAGCGTGTTGACATCGCCGAACACTCGATGTGCCAACCCGGACGACCAAGCCCCCAAGGTGATTGCCAACTCGGCTCCCCGGGTTTGGCGGCTTTCCATAGGACAAAGTCAAGCGGATCATCTTTTGCCTCGCCTTTTTCTACCCGGGCTCCCACCATCAAAGCGTCCAGCGAGCGACCTGACAAAGCGCCATACCCCTCAAATCCACGTACACGAAAATACACATCGCCATTTTTTGCCGCGTAGGCAAAACCCTTTTCTTCAAGGGTTTGAATCATATTTAGGATCTCAGCAATATATCCAGTGGCGCGGGGTTCTTCGTCTGGGCGGATAACATTCAACAGATCTTCGTCCTCGTGCATCGCGGTGATAAACCGTTCTGTTACCACGTCGAAAGGCTCGTTCAACTCTGCCGCCCGAACGATAATCTTGTCATCGATATCAGTTATATTGCGTACATAGCGGACGTCAAAGCCTTTCGCCCTGAGAACCCGAACCACCATATCAAAAATGACCAAAACCCTCGCGTGACCTAAGTGACAATAATCATAGACCGTCATACCGCAGACATACATGCGGACTACCCCTGGGCTCAACGGGGTAAAGATTTCTTTGGTTCGGGTGAGACTGTTATAAATACGCAGCGGCATAACGAGAATCTTAAAGGGAAACGGGGGGCGAATGTTAACCAAAACGGTCCGGGTCGCCAACTGGGTAATCCGCCTATTTGTAAAAAGCGTGCCTAGGCCTACCGGGGAGACTGGTCTTGATTCATTTCATTTCTGACTTACATTTAACGCCTGCCGACGATGCCCTCTTGGTGCGATTCCACACCTATCTGAAGCAACTCAACCCTGGCGATTCACTTTTTATTCTTGGGGACCTCTTTGAGTATTGGCTAGGCGATGACGCTTGTGAGTATCTGGAGCAAAATCAGGTAGAGCAGACCCTGACCGAACTTGCTGATCAAGGCATTAGCACGAGTTTCATGAGGGGCAATCGTGACTTTCTTATCGGCAAGGATTTTGCCGAACGCTGTGGAATCACGCTGCTTGATGACGAACATCTACTACAGCTTGATGACCGGCCGATACTGTTAATGCACGGGGATAGCCTATGCACAGACGATCGCAGTCATCAGATCTTTCGAAAAATGGTGCGGGACCAAACCTGGCAGGATGATTTTCTTTCGCGACCCATAAGCATCCGCGATGAGATGGCCAAGTCTGTACGTTATCGCAGCGAATCAGGGAAAACCTTGAAGGCTTCGGCTATCATGGATGTCACCCAGAGGGCGGTTGATGATGTTATGCGTTCGCATGGTGTTGAATTACTTATTCACGGCCATACTCATCGACCTGCAATTCACCAGTTTTCTTTACCCGAGTCTATGAGCGTCCACCGCGTGGTCTTAGGGGACTGGAGTCAGGCCCCAAGTTTTATTCGATTTGATCAACACACGCTTGAACTTGTTCACGCCGGCATAAGCGATCGCCTCGTGATCTAGTGATAGGCGCTGATTTCCGCAACATCAAGTGCCCCGGTGTTCGGTGCACGAGAAGCATCGCCCCGCTCATCGGCCACACCGCGAAGAAATTCGTGAGTCACATCTCCGGTGACATATTTACCGTCGAAACAAGAGGCGTCAACCTGCTCAATGTCTGGATTGCCCTCTTTGATTGTTGCGACTAGATCGTCCAGCCTTTGGTAAATCAATCTGTCTGCCCCAATGAAAACCCTGATTTCTTCCTCTGAACGCCCACTGGCCACCAGTTCGTTCGGCGCCGGCATGTCAATACCATAAACATTGGCGTAACGTACCGGTGGAGCGGCTGAAGCAAAATAGACCTTCGCAGCCCCTGCATCACGGGCCATCTGAATGATCTGCTGGGAGGTTGTGCCGCGAACAATAGAGTCATCGACCAGTAGCACGTTTTTCCCGCGGAATTCGAGGTCAATTGCGTTTAGTTTCTGTCGTACTGATTTCTTCCTTTCTGCCTGGCCCGGCATAATAAAGGTACGACCTATGTAACGATTCTTAATGAATCCTTCGCGATATTTAAGACTCAACGAGTTGGCGAGCTGTAACGCAGAAGTACGACTGGTATCCGGGATGGGGATCACAACGTCGATATCGTGATCTGGCCACGAGCCCCGAAGTTGCGCCGCGAGTTTCTCACCCATGCGAAGCCGGCTCTTGTACACGGCTACCTGATCGATAATTGAGTCGGGGCGCGCAAGATACACATATTCAAAAAGGCACGGTGAAAGTTTTGGACGGGGTGCACATATTTTTCGCTCAACCGTGCCGTCGGCGCGAACGAACACGGCCTCGCCAGGCGCGACGTCGCCAATGTGGTCGTACCCTAAAACATCCAAAGCAACACTGTCGGACGCGATCATGACAGATGGACCTGCGCCCTGCTCACGACTACCGATAATCAGCGGGCGAATGCCACAAGGATCACGGAAGGCGACCAGGCCGTATCCGACAATCATAGCTACGACCGCATACGCGCCGCGGCAGCGCTCATATACCCGCGCAACCGCGCGAAAAATATCATCGCTTTCAAGTCTCGCACGCCTTGGGCCAACCGCCTCTTTTAGTTCGTGAGCAAAAACGTTAAGCAAAACCTCAGAGTCGGAACCCGTGTTCAACTGGCGTAGATCGTCGCGAAATAATTCATGGCTAAGTTCGCGAGCATTTACCAGATTCCCGTTATGTCCTAGCGCGATACCAAACGGGGAGTTGACGTAGAAAGGCTGGGCTTCGGAACGATTGTCGCTTCCAGCGGTGGGGTAACGAACATGCCCTAATCCGATATTACCTTCAAGCTGTACCATATGCCGTTCCTGAAACACGTCGCGCACCAAACCGCTGTCTTTCCTCAGGAACACTCGACGGCCGTCGCAAGTCATTATGCCGGCGGCGTCTTGACCCCGGTGCTGCACAACAGTCAGCGCATCGTAAATGAGTTGGTTGACCCGCTGGTGAGAGACAATGCCGACAATACCGCACATAGTTTTGTTCGTTTCTTCCTTTGACTAAAAACTATTTAGTGGGATGATCAAGGACTACAAGGATCATCTACCCGGGCGTAACTTCTGAGCCATTAAGCGATTGACCGACTTTGATTGAAAGCCACTCAACGGCCGGCTCGAGATACGGTACCAACACGGACTCATTGTACCAAGCCTGGGCCGAAGCGGGGGTGAATCGGGCCAACAGCAGAAGAGCAAGGATCAATAATAAGGCACGAAGCGTTCCAAATACGGCTCCTAACAGCCTATCCATACCAGTAAGTCCTGTAGCTCGGAACGCACGACTGACCAGACTTCCGGTGAGCGACAACGCAAGCAAGACCCCGAGAAAAACGGTGACCGCCCCTATGATGTTCGACAACTGGGAGTTTTTTAGCCAGGTCTCGAGCCAAGCCGCCACAAGATCGCTATATAAATAAGCGATCCACAGCGCCAAAACCCACGACACCAGGGATAGAATTTCGCGAATTAGCCCTCGGAATAGGCCAATTCCAAGGGATAGGCAAGTTGCACCTACCAAGACGAGGTCCAAAAGCCCTGGGGGCGAAAACCCGCTTAACTCAGGCATTAGCGTCAGTGGCTAGAAGAATTGCAAGCGGTAACGCATGACTCATTGGGTTCTCACGACAAACGCCTGCTCGCCGGTAACGAGCACCGCTTTAGCACTTTCGCGCTCAGCCTCACTTTGAGTAGAAAAAGGTCCAAGATACAGTCGGACTGCCCTTCTCCCATTTAATTCAATCTCCTCGCTTTGAGGAATCATATCGTTTTCCTCTAAGGCGGACTGGCGCTTGTTTGCATTGACCAGTTCCCCAAACACACCAACCCGTACAACCCATCCGCTGGCCAATTGTGCCGATGATTCCGGCAAATCTGACTCGCGCTCGGGTTGATCTTCTTTCTCGCTACCGGTGGAGAGGCTGTCGTTTCGCGAATCGCCTGTTTTTAAGAGGTCGGTTGGATCGGTTGCCGGATCAATCTTGGAGATAAATTCACTACTGGGTTGCAACAACGTGTCACCACTGGGCCCGACATTTTCAGGAAAATACCCAGTCCCGGTTAGCAGCAGAGGAAGAATGATGACCGGCCCGCCCACTAGAATCAGTGCGCCGATCAGACGGTGCTTTAAGTTGAACGGAAGATCCGGTGACGCAGCCATTTACGCAGCGGTCCTCTCAGAAACCGATCTCAGTATAGCACCCACTAGATAAAACGAGCCAAACACCACTACCCAGTCACCTGGGGCTGAATCGAGAACAGCCCGGTTGTATGCGTCCGTAGGGCCGTGACACTTATCTAGGTCTGCAATACTCATACCTTGCAGGCCAGTTCGGAGTTCCGCTAGGCTCATCCCTCGCTCGTCCTCCACCTCGGCCAGATACCAACAATCCACCTCTCTCTTTATCTCTTCAACGATACTCAAGAGATCCTTATCTTTGAGCAGGGAAAAAACAGCGCGCGTCTTGCCGCGTGGCCGGGCCCGACGGAGCATCCCGACAAGGTCAGCGACTGCGTGATGATTGTGCGCAACATCAAACAGTCGGGTTACATCACCTTTAATTAATTCCTGGCGACCGGGGACTTGCAAGCCGCTGAGCACCGCGACGTCGCCTGGCTGAACCGGTAACCGACTTTGTAGTTGGTGGACGGCCGCTAGGGTACCGGCGAGATTATTCATCCTGCCGTCAGTTGCCTGTGAACCCTTCCCACTCCATTGTGATTCCACGCCAGGCCATTTATCGCGATCAGCACGCCAATGCCATACGTTCTCGCCTTCCCATTCAATCCAGAAATCCTGGTTTAGTATCCTCGCGTCACAACGCAAGACTTCCAACGCACTTCGGACAGACCCAGGGGGCTTGGGATCTGACACCACCACTTTACCGCCATAGCGCAAGATCCCTGCTTTTTCGCGGCCAATCGCATCCCGGGTCGATCCGAGCCAGTGCTTGTGATCAAGATCTATCGAGGTCACTACACAAAGATCCGGGTTAATCGCATTAACGGCGTCGAGCCGACCTCCCAATCCCACCTCAAGAATACCAACTTCAACCGCCGCATGACCTAAAAGATCCAGCGCTGCGATCGTGCCAAATTCGAAGTAAGTCAATGGAACTCCAGATCTGGCCTGCTCGACACGCTCAAATGCGGCGCACAAGGCTTCTTCAGTCACCGGCTTGCCATCAATCTTGACTCGTTCACAGTAACTGAACAGATGGGGTGAGGTGTAGCACCCAACCCGGTACCCGGCCTCACAGTAGACTGCGTTAAGCATTTCTGCTGTTGTACCCTTACCGTTGGTGCCAGCAATCGTGACTACTATCGGGGGTAGACGGGGCTGCAGTCGATGTAATACGCGCCGAGTCCGATCAAGTGTAAGGTCAATACTACGCCGATGAATCGACTCGATATAGTCCAGCCACTGGGCTAACGGGCGTTCGGCCCAAGAAGCACGACTAGCCATCGAAGTCGACCAGCTCCTGGAGCGTTTAGGCAGGGGGATGATCGTTCGGAAAAACGAGTTCTGCCCGGGGACCTACGATTGGACCAAAACCCATGGTCTCCAGTGCCTGACCGATAACCATCCGTAATTCCGGGCGCTCCACAACCATGTCAATCGCTCCATGCTCGAGTAAAAACTCGGATTGCTGGAACCCTTTCGGTAAAGTCTCGCGAACAGTCTGCTCGATTACCCGGGGCCCGGCAAAACCAATAAGTGCATGAGGTTCCGCCAGTATCAGGTCCCCAAGCATTGCCAGACTGGCTGAGACCCCGCCCATTGTCGGATCAGTAAGCACCGAAATATAAGGGATGGACGCCTTTCGCAATCGATTGAGCGATGCAGCCGTTTTCGCCATTTGCATTAAGGAAAACAATCCTTCTTGCATCCGAGCACCGCCACTCGCGCTAAAACAAACGAACGGTGATTGCTGATCCAACGCTTCATCTGCCGCACGAACAAACTTCTCGCCCACGACCGATCCCATCGAGCCCCCGAGAAAGCTAAACTCAAAGGCTACCGCCGTTACCGGTATCCCGTTCACTAGGCCGCTACCCGCTAGAAGCGCCTCAGTTTCCTCGCTGCGCTTTTGGGCATCAACCAGGCGATCTCGATAGCGCTTGGTATCCCGGAAACGTAAAGCATCTACCGAGCGAACTTTGGATCCAATCTCTTCAAAACTGGAATCATCAAAAAACCCCTGTAGCCTGGCTCTTGCGGACAAGCGCATATGGTGCTTGCATTTTGGGCAAACTTGAAGACTCCGATCCAGATCGGCGCCATAAAGAACTGCATTACATTGGTCGCATTTTCGCCACAGACCTTGCGGGACCCCTCGGCGCGCGGCAACCCCGACACCTTTGATCTTCGGCGGAATCAGTCGATCAAACCAACTCATCGGTCTAGGAAGCCCGCCACTGCCCGTCAAATTCCCTGACGGTTTGGCAAAACATCTTTATTTTTTCAGCATCTTTAACGCCCGGCGTAACCTCCACACCAGTACTGACATCTACCCCCCAAGCACCTGATTGGACTAGGGCCTGAGAAACATTATCGGCGCAAAGGCCGCCGGCCAGGATAATGGGCGCCCGGGTTTTGACTCGAGCCTGCGTCCAGTCGAAGGAAGCACCGGTTCCTCCAATTTCCTGTTGCCGGTAAGTATCCAGCAACAAAGCGCCTGCCTTCGGATGCAGCTGCTCCGCTTGGAGAGGGTCGATTTCCGGTTTCATCCGCACCGCCTTGATATAGGGCAACTTGAATTGCTCGCAGACCAATGCTGTTTCGTCACCATGAAACTGAAGCACAGTCACTGGCACTTGATCCAGCACTGCCTCCACCTGCCCCGGTGCAGGGTCGACAAACACGCCGACCAGGTCGACCAGCGCGGGAATCTCGCGGCCAACGGCTGCTGCGTCGTTAACGCTCACGGCACGTTGACTTGGGGGGAAAAAGATCAGGCCGACTGCATCGACCCCGGCCGCGACTGCGACCGCTGCGTCGCTCGCACGGGTGATTCCACATATTTTGATCCGAGTCCGCACCAGTGTATTCTAACGGCTAGCGCCAAAACCGCGGGACCCCTATTACCAAAAGCGGCAAGCCGGCGTTGCTCGCGGCAATTCAAATTCCTCCGGGTACCGGATCTCGGTGAGATAAAGACCATGCGGTGGTGCTGTAACCCCGCCAGCCTGCCGATCCCGGCTCTCCAGAACCTCCTGAGCCCACCCGACTGGCCGCTCTTCCGACCCGATCGCCATCAATACTCCGGCAATATTTCGAACCATGTGATACAAAAACCCATCAGCTTCAATATCGATCCAAACCCATGGCCCAGAACCACCAATCTCAAGCGACGTTATTTCCCGAGTCGGTTGTCGGGACTGACAAGCCTTGGCCCGGTACGCGGAGAAATCATGGCGACCCACCAGAGCGGCAGCCGCTTTAGCCATCTGGCCAATGTTGAGACTTCGGTGATCCCAGGTGACCTTTCCCTGAAGAAAGGTGGGGCGCATCGGCCTGGTGAAAATAATGTAGCGGTACGACCGACCGATCGCACTGAAGCGTGCATGAAAACCGGCGCTCACCGGGATTGCCCAGGTCACTACCAGGCCAGGCGGTGTCAACGTGTTGGTACCCCGCGACCAAGCTTTAAGAGGCCGGTCTGAATGGCTGTCAAAATGAACGACCTGTCCGGACGCGTGTACACCCGTGTCGGTCCGCCCGGCCGTAATCACACGAACTGGATGTGAAGCCACACGGCCCAAAGCGCGTTCAAGAGACTCCTGAACCGTACTCACCCCCGACTGCACTTGCCAGCCATTAAAACGACTCCCATCGTACTCAACGCCGAGCGCATAACGCTGGCCGGCCAACAAGGCATCAGAGTGATCAATCATTGACTTGGCCCCGAAAAAAGATAGGTGATGTAGAATTCACCGCTGAGAATCAGCGACCATTGTACCTCTCACTTTGAACATTTTGAGCGCAAGGGTTGGGTTATTCAATTGGCTCTGAAAGCCGAACTGGATAGGAAACAATATTGATGGCACCTGATAGCAATGCTCCCGAAAAGCCCGAATCATATCGAAGCGGACCCGACGAGAGAGGCCACTTTGGGATTTTTGGGGGACGTTTCGTTGCTGAGACATTGATGCCGCTGGTCTTGGAACTCGAAGCGGCTTACGCCACTGCGTGCGAGTCGCTTGAATTTCAGGAAGAGTTCGATTACTACGCTGAGCATTACATTGGTAGGCCGAGCCCCCTACACTTTGCCCGTAGCCTCACCGAGGCGCTTGGTGGCGCAAAAGTCTATTTCAAACGCGACGAACTTAACCATACCGGCGCACACAAAATCAATAATACGCTCGGCCAGATTCTACTTGCTCGGCGAATGGGTAAATCACGAATCATTGCCGAGACGGGTGCGGGCCAGCATGGTGTAGCGACCGCGACTGTATGCGCCTTATTCGACCTGCCCTGCGTTGTTTATATGGGTGCTACCGATATCGAACGTCAGGCCCCTAATGTGTTTCGGATGAAACTTCTCGGCGCTGAGGTGATTCCGGTAACCAGCGGTACCGGCACACTCAAAGACGCGATGAATGATGCCTTGCGCGACTGGGTGGCAAACGTTGAAAACACTTTTTACATCATTGGAACAGTGGCCGGCCCTCACCCCTATCCGGCCATGGTTCGGGACTTTCAAAGTGTGATCGGCCGCGAGACCCGTGAACAGATACTAAGTGCCGAGGGTCGGCTGCCCGATGCCCTGGTAGCCTGTATCGGTGGCGGCTCTAACGCCATGGGCCTGTTCCATCCCTTTCTTGATGACCCTGTCAGGATGATAGGAGTCGAGGCGGGCGGGCTCGGTGTTGATACCGATAAGCATGCTGCTTCACTGACTGGTGGGCGGCCCGGCGTGCTACATGGTAACCGCACTTACCTACTACAAAACGATGATGGCCAGATCAACGACGCTCATTCCATCTCAGCGGGATTGGACTACCCGGGGATCGGCCCGGAGCATTCCTGGCTGCATGACGTCGGTCGGGTGGAATATGTATCTGTCACAGACACTGAAGCCTTGGATGCTTTCCAAATGTGCTGCCAGACCGAAGGGATTATCCCGGCTCTGGAACCGGCACATGCTTTGGCTCATGTTCGAAAATTAGCTCCTGAACTCGAAAAGGACCAACTCATTGTTATGAACATGTGTGGTCGAGGGGACAAAGATATTTTTACAGTTGCCCATGCCCTGGGGATTAACTTGTGACTGCTCAAATCAGTCCAGACCGGCTCGCTGATACTTTCTCTGGGCTCGCTGCAATGAAACGAGGCGGCCTGGTAACTTTTATTACCGCTGGCGACCCTGATCCAACGACCAGCCTCGCTCTAATGAAACGTTTACCT
>CBFIBN010000017.1:0-20320 GCA_965660775.1 Arenicellales bacterium
CAGCTGGTATCAGGCAGAGCCTGCCTTATCTTTGTCCCTTATCGAGGCGAGTGGGATAGCGCGTGACGCGAGCATCCTTGACGTAGGAGGTGGTGCCAGCGTGTTGGTGGATCGCTTGTTGGCCCAAGGATTTGGGGACATCGAGGTGCTGGACATTTCGGGCTATGCCTTGGCGGTCGCGCAGCAACGCCTGGGTGAGAAGGCGGATCAGGTCTTATGGCACGTTGGTGATATAACGCAGTTTCAGCCTGAGCGACAGGTCGATCTATGGCATGACCGGGCTGTATTTCACTTTTTGACAAAGAGCACGCAGCGTCAGGCTTACTGCCAGGCGCTGGAAAGAAGCCTGCGACCGGGCGGGCACTTAATTATCGGCACGTTTGCTGTCGATGGCCCAACGCGGTGTAGCGGTCTGGATATCGTGCAATACGACGCGGCCGCGTTACTGGATGTACTTGGCGCACAATTTATCCTGCGCGAAGAGCGACGGGAGACACATCTAACGCCTGCCAACAAGACACAGAACTTCGCCTGGTTTCGTCTGCAGCGCTCAAGCGATTAAAGCAATCTGATCACACACTGAAAAAATACAGAGCCTGTGGCACTGGACCGTCAGCCAGCGCTGCGGGATTTTTAAGTTGTCTTTGCGAGGTAGGCAGCAGCCCGGGTCGGGGCCTCTCGACTGCTTTCCGATCCACCATTGACCGTGCTGGCCTGTACTTTGCAGGCAGTTTCACCCGAAAAAAAGACTTTTCCAGTGACGGCGCTACCAAGGATTTCGCGAGCAGGCAGACCTGCCCGGCCTGACGGCAGGTTATGCGTTATCGAATAACGGGACTTTCCCGCAAGCTGTGGCAAGGGCTTTTAGTAGTAGGCTCTAGTGATGTTGTGGTTTGAGACTCATTAAACCCCTTGGAAAATATTGCCTAAGGCTGAAAGTACACGCCGTATGGGGGTAGAAAATCTGGGGGAAAGATTAATTTTAACTGTTAGGATGCTCTGATGCCTTGGCTAATAGAAAGTATAGGAGTCTGATAACCTTGCGCGATAAAGGCCATGATCTACTGTTCGAACCGTTACAGATTGGCCCGGTAACTGCAAAAAACCGCTTCTATCAGGTGCCGCACTGCACCGGTATGGGCTGGCTGCGCCCAAAGATGGCGGCGGCACTTCGGGGAATGAAGGCCGAAGGCGGCTGGGGCGTGGTTTGCACCGAATGGTGCTCTATCCACCCGGCCTCTGACGACCTGCCTCATCCCAATGCGGCATTGTGGAATCAGGATCACATCAGAGACCATGCTTTGATGACAGAAGCCGTGCACAGCCATGGCGCACTTGCCGGTGTCGAGCTTTGGTTTGGCGGAGCCCGCTCAGCGAACCACTACACTCGTGAGACTGCGATCGATGTCGCCAGCATCCCTAATCTGGCAGGGCATCCTTATCAGCCCCGGGCGATGGACAAATCCGATATCCGTGAATTGCGCCGCTGGCATCGCAAGGCCGCGCTTCGCGCCAAGGAGGCAGACTTTGACATCGTGTATGTCTATGCCACCCATGGCTATCTGCTGTCTCATTTTCTATCAGCCCAAACCAACCTTCGTACCGATGAGTATGGCGGTTCGATGGAAAATCGCACTCGGCTGCTGCGTGAACTGATCGAAGATACCAAGGATGCGGTAGGCGACCGCTGCGCGGTTGCTGTGCGTTATTCAGTGGGGGGCGATGATGGCGAAGCGGAGTCGCTAACTCAGGAACGCTGCGACCGGCTCGAGATGCTGGCAGAGCTACCGGATCTTTGGGACATCAACATCAATAACTACTATCAGGAAATGGGTGTCTCGCGATTCATCAAGGAAGGCTCTCTTGAAGAGCATATGTCCTTTGTGAAGTCGGTCACTACCAAGCCTGTCGTGACGGTAGGGCGTTTTACCTCGCCGGATACGATGGCTTCGCAGATCAAACGCGGGATTGTTGATTTCATCGGCGCGGCGCGCCCTTCAATTGCAGATCCATTTTTGCCCAAGAAGATTGAACAAGGCCGCCCGGAAGATATTCGCGAATGCATTGGCTGCAATATCTGTTACACAGGTGATGGCCTGGGCACTCCGATTCGATGCACCCAGAACCCGACCATGGGTGAGGAGTGGCGCCGGGACTGGCATCCGGAATCGATCGCCAAGAAACACTCTGATGCGAGTGTATTGGTGGTTGGTGCTGGCCCAGCGGGCCTGGAGGCTGCGCGGGCGCTGGGTCAGCGTGGTTATCAGGTGATGCTGGCGGAGGCGACTCGAGGGCTGGGGGGCAGGGTGACCCGTGAATCGAGCCTGCCGGGCCTGGGAGAGTGGCGCCGAGTACGCGACTACCGCTTGGGGCAGATAGAACACATGCCAAACGTGGAAATCTTCCGGGAAAGTGAGCTCAGCGTTGATGAAGCAATCTCGGTAGGGGCGGATCATGTCGTTGTCGCAACGGGCGCTATATGGCGAGCAGATGGTATTGGGCGCTCTCACCCCTATCCTTTTAAAGCATTGGATCCCAGCACGAATATTCTCACCCCAGATGACATTATGGCGGGACGTGTACCCGATGGGCCTACCGTTGTATATGACGACGACAGTTTTTATATGGGCGGGGTTATTGCAGAAAAACTGCGCCGCGCCAATCTACCGGTGGTACTGGTAACCCCTGAGAATACGGTATCCGCCTGGTGCGAATACACCTGCGAACAGTATCAGGTGCAAAAAAGCCTATTGGAACTTGGGGTCGAAATTAAGACAGCACAATCGCTGCTGGCCTTTGACGGCTACGAGGTGATCATCTCGTGCACCCACACAGAGTATCAGCAGTCAATCAAAGCAGATGCGTTGATTATGGTGACGGCACGGCAACCTAATGACGGCTTGTATCATGCTTTGCAGCAGCGGTTCGAAAGTAATGAGGAACTTCTGTTTCGCTCATTACGACGCATCGGCGATTGTGACGCGCCAGCGATTATGGCTGCAGCAGTTTACTCGGGCCATCGTTATGCGCGCGAGTTGGATGCAAAGCCTGATCCGGATATGCTCTGTCGGGTTGAGTAGTATCTTTATTTAGACTCCAGCGTCAGGCCTGGGGTTGTTTTCTTTTGCGCTTACAAGGCTGGGATGTCCTATGGACGCATCGGTGATCATTATTGGCTCGGGCTACAGTGCGGCGGCGGCGGTGGCGCACCTGACCCATGCAGGATTGCCCACATGTGAAGTTCTGGTGATTGGATCAGGCGCACTGGGTGCTGGTCAGGCCTATGGTTGCACCGCCGATTCTTTCCGACTGAATGTGCGTGAGAATCTGCAGCGGCTATGGCCAGATCAGCCGGAACATTTTGCCAACTGGGCAGCGGCACATACTCAGGATCCCGCCGCTCATGATCGTGCCGGCCACTTCTACCGGCGCCACGATTTCGCCCGCTACCTGGAAGCGCAACTGGCGGCAATTCCCGATGCCGGAGCTCTACGTCGGGCCACAGCGCGAGTCACCCACATTGCCGCGATGGGCCGTGGCTGGATAGTCACTTGCGATAACGCGGCACAATACAGGGCGGCGCGGTTGGTGCTGGCAACCGGCAATCCTGATCCACAATGGCCGGGGGGAATCAAACCTGGTGATGCGCCGTCTCTGGTGCGAGCGCCCTGGCGCGGAGATTGGCTCGCCGATGTCAGGCCGAAGGCGCATGTCTGTGTAGTTGGCTCTGGTCTGACCGCGATGGATGTCCTCTATGCACTGGTGATGCAGCGGCACCAAGGGCCAATCAGCCTGTTGTCGCCCCACGGCCTGCTGCCACCTCGGCAGGCTGCATGGCTGGCTGGATCAGCCTATGAATGGCCAGAGGGGCTGCGCGGCTCGGGTTTTATACGGACGATCCGCCAGCATCTAGGTGCTCAGCGATGGCATGAGCAAGAGTGTCAGGAACGGTTCGAGGCGCTGCGGGTGCATATCAATCTGGCGTGGCAGGCTTTGCCTGCTAAGGACCGGATACGACTACACCGTCGACTCGGTTGGCTGTGGTCATTGCTACGGTTTCGTGCTGGCCCGCAGGCAGCGGTTGCCGCAAAGGCCATGCAGGCTAGTGGACAACTCAACATCATAAAAAATCGCTTTAGTGGCCTGACTGCAGCAGAGGGCGGGCGTTGGCAGGTTAAGCTTTGTAGCGGTGAGGAGTTGATGGCAGATTTCATCGTCAACTGCACCGGCGCTGGGCGAGATAAATTGATAGATGCGATGATTGCGGCGGGACAGATTACTGCCATGGGGTCTACGAGACAGCCACTGGTCACGCCCGAGTTGCGCATCGTTGCGTCAAATGGCCAACCGTATCGCACTCTGTTTTGTGTTGGGCCCGCTACCGGGCTTGCGCTTGGTGATGTGGTTGGCGCTACCAGTATCGCGCGGCAGGCGGCACAACTCGCGCAGACCTTGCTCGCAAACCGTTAACGGGCGCCAGTCGCTTCGCGGTCACCTGAGTTTGGGCGTTGATTTTCTGGGTGGGCGGGGCTCGGCACCCTTCTTGGTCTTGCCGTCTTGGTGTCTTCGGCCCGGAGAATAATTTCATTACACTTAAAATCAACGCGCTCCTATGCCAACTGCAGCAACTCATTTTTTCGACACCCCATCTGACAACCCAGATCAATAAGGTCGCCAGTGTGAGAAGGCTGTTGATTCACAGCGCCTATCATCTTTGCAGCGTCACTATAAGTTAGCGTCGTCAGTTTGGTCTTGGGTTCTGGTAGGCGTTTTCCTTCACAAGGATTCCGATCCAGTTTCCAATCCAGTTCGCGCTTTCCATAGTTAATCAGGACCGACAAAAAACTGACTTGTCGGTTATACGTGCCAGGGGTGACACATTTATCATCACGCTGCGATGTCACTGAGGTTCGTCTCATAACCGAGCACTGGGGCTAACCACTTTTCGACTTCGAGTTCGTTCATATTCTTGCGCCGAGCGTAATCTTTGACTTGGTCTCGCTGGATTTTGCTCACCGCGAAATATCGGCTTTGCGGATGGGAGAAGTAGAAACCGCTGACTGCTGCAGCAGGCCACATCGCATAATTTTCCGTAAGTTTAATGCCAATTTTCTTTTCCACCCCAAGTAAGTCGAACAACGTACGCTTCTCCGAATGATCTGGACATGCAGGGTAACCGGGTGCGGGTCGAATGCCTTGATATTGCTCCCGAATCAGTTCCTCTGTTGAAAAGCCTTCATTCCGCGCATAGCCCCACAACTCGGTACGGACACGCTCATGCATTCTCTCGGCAAAAGCCTCGGCCAACCGATCCGCCAATGCTCGCGCCATGATCGCGTTGTAGTCATCGTGGTTTTTCTCAAATTCAGCGACTAGCTCGCCAAGTCCGAAGCCAGCACAAACAGCAAACCCACCGATGTAATCCACGTGTTGACAGTCCAGCGGTGCTATGAAATCGGCCAACGCAAAGTTGGCTTTGCCGCGACCTTGCCGCATCTGTTGTCTTAAAGTGTGAAGTATCGCCTGCCTGCGAGTGGGATCATCGGATTCGTACACTTCAAGATCGTCACCAACGCTATTAGCAGGCCAAAATCCAACGACTGCTTTTGCTGTGAGTAGTCGTTTCTCAACAATTTGTTCGAGAAGTCCCTTCGCGTCGGCGAAAAGATTGCGTGCTGTTTCGCCCATGACCCGATCTTCAAGAATCTTCGGGTAAGTCCCTTTCAGTTCCCAAGTCCTGAAGAATGGTGTCCAGTCAATATAATTACAAAGTTCACTCAGAGGATAGTCCGCAAAGGTTTTGACACCGAGATAGCTCGGTTGCGGGGAAACGTAGGATGACCAGTCGATCTGGCAACGATTCTCTTGCGCTGCCCTAAGCGACACGCGAACGGCCTGCCTGCGCTCGGCAGCCCGTTGCGTAGCAATTGCCTCGTACTCAGTCGCTGTCTTGACTACAAAGTCTATGCTGTTGTCTCCGAGTAGTTGGGATACTACACCGACGGCTCGGGAAGCATCTGTGACATATATCGTCGGTCCAGTGTAGTGGGTTGCAATCTTGACCGCTGTATGAACCCGGCTAGTGGTGGCTCCTCCGATCAGCAGCGGAATGTCGAATCCTTCGCGCTCAAGCTCTGCCGCAACGTGGCACATCTCATCAAGACTGGGTGTGATTAGCCCCGAAACTCCGACAATATCAGCACCGGTTTCTTTGACTGTCTGGAGCAATGTGGAAGAGGGGACCATCACGCCGAGATCAATGACTTCATAGTTATTGCAGCCAAGGACCACGCCGACGATATTCTTGCCGATGTCGTGGACATCTCCTTTGGCAGTGGCGAGAACGATCGTCCCAGCATGTTGGCGAGTCGAACCTGATCGATCGGCTGCCATAAAGGGCTCGAGGTAGGCTACCGCCTTTTTCATGACGCGGGCACTTTTTACGACTTGTGGGAGAAACATTTGGCCTGACCCAAAAAGATCCCCCACCACGTTCATCCCGTCCATAAGGGGGCCCTCAATCACTTCCAGGGGCCGTCTTGCGGCGCTTCTTGCCTCCTCGGTATCGTCAACAATGAAGGTATCAATCCCATGTACCAGAGCATGGACCAGGCGTTCCTTGGTACTGTTCTGACGCCAACTCAAGTCCTGACTTCGTTCACTGGAGACGCTCTTCGCGGACTGAGCTACTTCCAGTAGACGTTCGGTTGCGCCCTCATGGCGATTGAAAAGGACGTCTTCTATACGCTCTCGCAGAAGTGACGGAATATCTTCCAAAACGGGAAGCTTACCCGCATTGACTATGGCCATATCGAGCCCAGCCTGAATGGCGTAATACAGAAATACCGAGTGCATGGCCTCTCGTAACGGGTCGTTGCCTCGAAATGAAAAAGACAAGTTAGAAACACCACCCGACACTTTGATGCACGGGAGTTTTGCTTTGATCAGCCTCGTCGCTTCAATGAATGCCTGCGCATACTCATTGTGTGCCTCGATACCCGTTGCGACGGCAAAAATATTGGGATCAAAGATGATGTCCTCCGGCGGATAACCGACAACTTCCGTCAGTATTTGATAGGCGCGCTGGCAGATTTTGACTTTCTGATCCATGGACTCGGCCTGGCCCCTCTCATCGAACGCCATGACCACGACACCAGCGCCGTAGCGTTTCACCAGAGTAGCCTGCTTTATAAAGGGTTCTTCACCCTCTTTAAGGCTGATCGAATTGACAATCCCTTTGCCTTGGACGCATTGCAATCCCGCTTCAATCACTGACCACTTGGATGAATCGATCATGATCGGGACTCGGCTGATGTCAGGCTCCGATCCGATAAGATGCAAGAAACGCTGCATAGCCGCTTCCGAATCCAGCATGCCTTCGTCCATATTGACATCGATAATCTGGGCCCCATTTAAGACCTGCTCGCGAGCGATCTCACCTGCCGCATCATAGTCGTCCTCTTCAATCAATCGCCGAAACTTGGCAGATCCTGTGACGTTGGTCCGCTCACCGATATTGAGAAAAAGGCTGTCGGGTCCGACCTCAAGTGGTTCCAGTCCAGAGAGTCGTAAATGCCGGGGAATTTCAGGTGAATGTCGAGGGGGAATCGAACGAACTGAGTCGGCGATTGCTTTGATATGTGCTGGGGTCGTGCCACAACAGCCGCCGACGATATTGACGAGGCCATCAGAGGCAAAACTGCCAAGCACTTCAGCCATGAACTCGGGAGTGTCGTCATAGCCCCCGAATTCGTTGGGTAAGCCGGCATTGGGGTAACACACGACAGGGGCATCCGCGACCCGTGACAGTGCGTCGATGTAGGGCCGCAAATCCTTGGCGCCCAGTGCGCAGTTCAAGCCAACTGCCAGGGGTTGAGCATGGCGGATGGAATACCAGAATGCCTCGGGCGTTTGCCCTGACAGGGTGCGGCCGCTCAGATCCGTGATCGTCCCGGAAACAATAATTGGGAGGCTAATCTCAGCGTCTTCAAAAAATCTTTCAATGGCAAACAAAGCGGCTTTGGCATTTAACGTATCAAAAACCGTCTCTACCATGATCAGATCGACACCGCCCTCCACCAAGCCACGTAACGCTTCTTGATAGGCCGCCTGCAATTCAATAAAGGTGATGTTTCGAAAACCTGGATCATTGACGTCCGGGGAAATGGAAGCCGTTCTATTGGTGGGCCCCAAGACCCCGGCAACCCAGCGCGGCCGGCTCGTTTCGATAGCCACTTCATCAGCAACTCGATGGGCAATTGCAGCACCAGATCGATTGAGGTCATACACTGCACACTCGAGCCCATAATCGGACTGGGAAATCGAGGTTGAGTTAAAAGTGTTGGTTTGAATCATGTCGGCCCCGGCCAACAAGAACTCTCGGTGAATCTCTTCGATCAGATGAGGGTAGGTCAGATTGAGCAGGTCATTGTTACCGCGAAGATCGCTGGTGTGATTTTGAAATCGCTCGCCACGAAATTCATTTTCGCTCAGTTCGTACCCTTGAATCATAGTGCCCATAGCGCCATCCAGGACGACAATTCGCTCACGAAGCGTCTGCACTAATTGCTCGAGCCGTTGTCTGCGAGCAGGCACAGTCATCATCCCGAGACGTTGAGTTCGCAAAGTGAGTCTTCCCGATAATCCCGCAGCCCAAGCGCATGGCATATCGCCCTTGTGAGTTCCGCCCGGTTCAACGTATAAAAATGAAATTCGTCGATACCTTGCTCAAGCAATAACCGACATTGCTCAATGGCGACTGTTGCAGCAATCAATTGCCGGATCTTGGGGGCATCATCCAGCCCAGCAAAGAGATCCTGCATCCAAACCGGGATGGTCGTGCCACACTTATTGGAGAACTCAACGACCCTTGCGAAGTTGGTCACTGGTAGGATTCCGGGAACAATCGGTTCGCTGATTCCCGCATTTCGTGCCCGATCGAGAAATCGGAAAAAATCATCGGCATTAAAGAAATACTGGGTAATGGCGCGATTCGCGCCCGCATCCAGTTTTCTTTTAAGGTTGTCAAGGTCGGCTTCTGGGGATACGGCATCAGGGTGAGTCTCAGGATACGCCCCGACGGTAACCTCGAAGTCGGCGATCTTGCGAATACCGGCAACCAACTGCGCTGCTGTTTGATAACCCTGCGGATGAGAGATAAACGGGTGGCCAGGGTCAGCAGAGTCTCCTCGAAGGGCCACTAGATGTCGTACCCCAGAGTCCCAATAGCGCCGCACCACTTCGTCCACTTCATCACGGGCTGCGCCGACACAAGTGAGATGTGCCGCCGGAGTCAACGATGTTTCGGCGAGGATTCTCTCTACCGTGGCATGTGTACGCGGTCGTGTGCTACCGCCAGCACCATACGTTACCGAAACAAAGCGTGGGCTTAGGGGGGCGAGTTGCGCGATACATGACCAGAGCTTGCGCTCCATTTCGATCGAAGTTGGGGGAAAAAATTCGAACGAGACTGAAACGTGTTGTCGTAATGAGATGAAATCTGGGAAGGGCCTTTGCCCCAGTCGACGTTTGGTGTCATGAATCGAATTTTGTAATTCACGACTAATGCGAGTGATTCGGTTTTTTTTCATTGAACGGCTCGCAGCCTTCCCTTTCGCACCGCAGTTCTGATTCTTGACATTACCCAGAGATTCACTGTCAGTTCGTTTCCTTCGTCTTGTCGATCTAAGGAAAAACTCCGAAAGTCTTTTTTCTTCATTCCGGCTGCGCGGCACCAAGCGGTGATCTCTTTGTCTGAAAACCCCAATCGTCTGTGATTCGATTCTTGTCGTAGGTACTCCAGGTTATGAGGAGCAAAGTCAACGATGAGGGCCTGGCCGCCGGGGCGGAGGATTCGTGCAGCCTCAAACAGTGCGGCCCGCGGATCGTCCAGAAAATGAAGCACGTGATGTATGGTTACAAGATCCACCGCCTGGTCCGCCATCGATAACTGGTAGAGATCCTCCTTTCTGACCTGACAGTGGGAAAGTTGCTTCTGCTCAAGACCAGACCGGGCGATCGTCAACATCTCTTGATTGCTGTCGATACCAATTCCTCGTTGGATGCGATCACCAAGTAGTTGGAGAATTCGACCGGTGCCAGTGCCAAGATCGACCAGGATTTCAAGTTCCCGATCTCCAACCGCCTCGATCAACGCGGTTTCGATCTCAACTTCCGGGACGTACAAAGATCGCACGGCGTCCCAATTGCTCGCGATCTGGCTGAAGTAATCGTCAGCAATTTCGACCCTCCGACGCTTGATATCAGCGAGGCGTTCGAAGTCCCGTTGTATCTGGGCATCGCCCACTGGAATCATGTCTTTAATGGCTCGAGCGACGGTAGCGCCTTGTCCTGTTTCGGACATTCGGAAAAAGACCCAGGATCCTTCCTGGATTCGCTCCAGTAACCCAGCCTCCCACATCAGTTTAAGGTGACGGCTCACTCTGGGTTGACTCTGACCCAAGATTCGGGTCAGTTCCGATACTGCGAGTTCTCCCTGGCTGAGCACTGCCAACAGACGAAGGCGTGTTGGCTCAGCAATTGCACGAAGGCTGGTGGTCAGTAATTGCATGGATTAGCTTTTCTACAAAACCGTAATGAATTGACTATATGACATAATGACATAAACATCTCTTTATGTCTATATGACTATCGGAGTTACCCAAAAGTACGGTCGCGACGCATCTCCACACTCTTGTGCAATTCGGACAGCTTGGGTTCCATCTACTCCTATGACTAAAGCGATGCCAAGACGCAAGCCAGCCGCTATCCTTGCCGCGGACGTAATCGGCTTCAGAAAATTGATGGGTGAGAGTGAAGATCGTACGCTGCAGCAAAGGCGCTACGTGCAGGCTGACCCCGGTATCCGATTCGACGGCTTCAGAAGAAGCCGGCGGTACCAGCGTCGACTTTGGCTCCATCGCCCGTCGTTCTCCCCGGCTGCGACGGCTGTGCCAGCCGTCATATCGCACCAGGTGTTCGCCACGACCTGGAACTTGACACGCAGTGGTTAATTTAAGGTATCTACTTACTTTAGCAGCGTTCTAAAACCTCATATCTGTTGCCGTACTGGATATTCTGTGACAGAATCCGGGCCGAGGTTATGCTGGATTCAAAGCAAATTTGTGGCGGCATAAGGCACCTTTATGGCGCTCTTGTTTTTCTCGCCAGAGCAATGGGATGATCGCACCATTAATGTTGGTGGCTAAGATAGCCTGCGTTGGGTGGGACTTAAATATTATTTTCTGAGACTATTTCAGAGGAGTTGAACGAATGGTTCTAGTCATTGTCCTGATCCTATTGGTTATTGGCTCGGTGCTTTTTCACTTTATGAGTCCCTGGTATCTGACGCCGATCGCGTCCAACTGGGGCATGATCGATGACACCCTCACTATCACATTCATTGTCTGTGGTTTTGTATTCGTTGCTATCAACTTGTTCATGGCCTATGCCATCTACAAGTATCGCTATCGCAAGGACCGTCGTGCGGATTACGAACCTGAAAATAAGAAACTGGAATGGTGGCTGACAGCATTTACCACAGTTGGGGTCATTGCGATGTTGGCCCCAGGTTTAATTGTTTGGGCTAAATATGTGGATGTCCCAGAAGATGCGATGCTCGTTGAGGCAATCGGACAGCAATGGCGCTGGAGTTATCGCTACCCTGGAGCTGATGGTGTGTTCGGCACTGTGGATACTCGCAACGTCAGTGCCAGCAATCCATTTGGCTTAAACCCGGATGACCCCAATGGCCAGGACGATATCCTGGTCAGTGGTCCCGAGGTCCATCTGCCAATCGGTGGCCCAGTAAAAGTAACGCTTAGATCCAAGGATGTTCTACACGATTTTTACGTGACCCAGATCCGCGCTAAGATGGATCTAGTCCCGGGCATGATCACGTATTTTTGGTTTACACCGACCAAAATTGGCGAATACGATGTACTCTGTGCAGAGTTATGCGGCTCCGGGCATTACAACATGCGCAGTCGTATGGTGATCGAGGAGGAAGCCGACTTTCAGGCTTGGTTGCAGACACAGCCGACCTTTGCGCAACTGCTGGCTGGAGTCGGCAGCACTTCAGGTGGAACCCCGATCGAGCAGGGCGAGCAACTGGCCAGAGATCAGGGCTGTCTAGCCTGTCACAGTCTGGACGGCGGTGCGGGTGTCGGCCCGACCTGGAAGGGTTTAGTGGGCAAGAACGAGACTCTAATCGATGGCAGCAGTGTGCTGGTCGATGAGGCTTATCTGAGGGAGTCGATCGTGAACCCGAATGCTAAGGTGGTCAAAGGCTACGCTCCGATCATGCCGCCAGCACAATTAACCGATGACCAGCTTGATGCCCTCATGGCTTATCTCAAGTCCACGTCGGGCTAATCGCGTTTTGAAATTAAGAAAACACCTAACTCAATTTAGACATTACACAGAAAATAAAGTGTAAAGGTATTTATCATGGCACTAACTGACGTCACACATGATGCACAAGATTTCGCCCCACCAGCAGAGGTCGCCGAGGAGGAGTTGTATCACCCCAAGACCTGGCTAGGTAAATACGTTTTCTCCCAGGACGCGAAAATCATTGCGCTGCAGTACTCCATCACCGCCATGGCCGTAGGCTTGCTTGCCCTGGTGCTGTCTGTACTGATGCGGGTCCAACTCGCTTGGCCTGGGGCAGTATCCTTCATCACCCCAGATGCCTATATCCAGTTTGTGACTATGCACGGCATGATCATGGTGATCTATTTGTTAACAGCCCTTTTCCTTGGCGGCTTTGGAAATTACCTCATACCTTTAATGGTGGGCGCCCGTGACATGGTGTTCCCCTACGTAAACATGATCAGCTATTGGATCTACCTGTTTGCCGTGCTGATTCTGTTGGCTAGTTTCTTTGTACCTGGCGGCCCAACTGGGTCAGGCTGGACGCTATATCCGCCGCAAGCCATTTTGCCTGGTACTCCTGGCTCTGGGTGGGGCATTACCCTGATGTGTATTTCATTAGGATTTTTTGTTATCGGCTTCACTATGGGCGGGCTGAACTACGTAGTCACGGTGCTGCAGGCCCGTACGCGGGGTATGACATTGATGCGTATGCCGTTGACCATCTGGGCCATCTTTACAGCCACTATTTTAGCTCTGCTTGCTTTTCCAGCACTGCTGGTGAGTGCCATTATGATGAGCCTGGATAACTTGCTCGGAACCAGTTATTTCATGCCGGCTATCATTTCTTTGGGGCAGCAACTGGATCACTCCGGCGGCAGTCCAGTGCTGTTTCAACACCTGTTCTGGTTTTTTGGACATCCTGAGGTCTATATCGTGGCCCTGCCAGCGTTTGGCATCATCTCTGAACTCATTAGTGTTCATGCTCGTAAGAACATTTTTGGTTACCGGCTCATGGTCTGGGCCATCGTGGTAATCGGCGCTCTGAGTTTCGTCGTCTGGGCTCACCATATGTATGTCAGTGGCATGAACCCCTACTTTGGGTTCTTCTTCGCGACGACGACATTGATCATTGCGGTCCCTACTGCGATCAAGGTCTACAACTGGGTGCTCACATTGTGGCGAGGTAATATCCGGCTGAACGTGCCTATGTTATTTGCCATTGGCTTTGTATTTACCTTTATCAACGGCGGACTTACGGGTATTTTTCTCGGCAACGTGATTATTGATGTACCGTTGTCCGACACTTATTTTGTAGTGGCTCATTTCCATATGGTGATGGCAGTGTCACCGATTCTTGCGGTCTTTGGCGCGGTGTATCACTGGTACCCCAAGATCACCGGTCGAATGCTGAATGATGGAATGGGCAAGTTTCACTTCTGGGCGACCTTTGTCGGCCTTTACTGTATTTATTACCCAATGCATTACCTGGGTATTCTGGGCGTGCCACGCCGCTACTTTGCCAACGCGGGCGCCAACGGACTGCCGGACTGGTTTCCCGAATCGGCCCAGATGGTAAATGTTGGAATAACCATCGCCGCAATTGTTGTTGCAAGTGTTCAACTGGTGTTTTTGTATAACCTTTACCACAGTGCGACACGCGGCAAGCCCTCCGGTGGAAATCCCTGGGGTGCAACCACGTTGGAATGGCAGACCTCTGACACACCGCCGACACACGGTAACTTTGGTAAAGAACTGCCATCGGTCTATCGTTGGGCGTATGACTACAGTGTGCCAGGCGCAGAAGAGGATTTTATTCCTCAGAACGTCCCCGCTGGCAAAGGTACAGGCCACGCCAGTTAGCGCTGGACGCCGTAACGATGTTTTTTGACTGCAGGTGATCTAAAAACGTGAGTATTTTCAGGACATTGTCGACAAAACCTTGGGCCGCGGAACGCGGCTACGTGTCGGACTCGCATGGGTTTCGTCTGCCGACAGCCAAGGTATTCCTGTCAGTATTCCTAGGTGTGGTTACCGCCATTTTCGGTTTGTTGACGGCGGCGTATTTTATCCGAATGACCTACGCCGATTGGCAGCCACTGCCGGTACCGGCGCTGTTGTGGTTGAACACGGCAATCCTGATCTTAAGCAGTGTCGCACTGCAGTGGGCCCGTACTTCGGCTGGGCATCAACAGGCCGATCGTGTTCGGCGCGGGTTGCTGGCAGGTGGCGCGCTTGCTTTTGCGTTTCTGGTGGGCCAGTTTCTGGTTTGGCAACAACTGGGATCACTGGGCTATTTTGTAGACACTAATCCGTCGAACTCATTTTTTTATCTCATCACTGGACTACACGGCCTGCATCTGCTGGGCGGCCTGGTTGCCTGGTTGCGGGCATCACTCAGATTGTGGCGTGGTGCTGAAACAGCCAAGATTCGAATGAGCGTAGAGCTGTGTGCCGTCTACTGGCATTTTTTACTGCTGGTCTGGCTGGTGATGTTTGGTCTGTTGTTGGTCACTTAAGGAGAAGAAAAACACATGACGCAATCTGCGCAAGCCGCCATGGCTGGGGCACCGCTGCTCGATGGCACACCCGGTGTGATCGCTGACTGGTCCTCTGACCAGAGCGCATTCAAGAAAACCCCTTGGGGAAAGGTAATGATGTGGATCTTTCTCCTCAGCGATACGTTTATCTTCAGCTGCTTTCTGATCGCTTACGCGACAGTTCGTATGTCGACCACGATCCCGTGGCCTAATCCGAGTGAGGTTTTTGCCTTAAATATCGGCGGGAATCATGTCCCGCTTTTGCTGATCGCCATTATGACGTTTGTGTTGATCACCAGCAGTGGCACGATGGCTTTAGCCGTCAATTTTGGTTACCGAAAAAACAGGATGGTCACCTTCTGGTTGTTACTCGCAACAGCTCTCCTCGGTGCCACCTTCGTAGGTATGCAGGCTTTCGAGTGGACCAAACTGATAGTCGATGAAGGGGTGCGACCCTGGGGGAATCCCATGGGGGCGCCACAGTTTGGAGCCATCTTTTTCATGGTGACGGGATTCCATGGGACACACGTCTCTATTGGTGTGATATTTCTGTTCATCATGGCTTTCAAAGTTTTACGCGGCAAAATGGATCGTGAAGAGCCCGGTTTTATGACAGGCCGGAAACAGGATTACGGCATGATCGAGATCATGGGCTTGTATTGGCACTTTGTCGATCTGGTCTGGGTATTCATATTTGCAGTCTTTTATCTCTGGTAAGAAAATCATGACATCATCTGAAGGTCAACAACATCCACTTGGCATTTATTTCAAGATTTGGGCCCTGCTGTTCGTACTAAGCGCGTTCTCCTACATGGTCGACTACTATCAGTTCGAAGGTTATCTTCGCTGGTTTCTGATCATTGTTTTTATGATGCTCAAGGCAGGATTGATCGTCGCGGTTTTCATGCATATGCTCTGGGAACGTATGGCGCTGGTCTATACGATCATCGTGCCACCACTGTTGCTGCTCGTTTTTGTGGCGATCGGTACTCTCGAAGGCGATCACACGTTTCTCACCCGAATGATCTTCTTTGGTGGTGCAGAATAACGTCAACGCTGTAAAGTCCTTTTATAGGTTACCCGCACTAGAACAGAATCAAGAATCATGAAAATCTATCTGATCATTTTCCATTTGACGCTCTTTATATTTGGATTCGTTTTCGTCGAGCATCATCTCAATACCCCTGAGCGTGCTGCAGCGAGTCGCCAGTCGCTAATGACTGACGGCTCGGGGATCGCAGCTCGACTCGCTGCTGTTGGCCAGATCGGTACAGCCCAGGCCCAAAGTACCTCGACACCGACGCAAGTTGCAGCTACTGAAACTGCCGCTACTGAAACTACAGTAGATGGACAGAAGGTCTATCAGGCATCGTGTATCGCCTGTCATGGCGCAGGTATTGCGGGCGCACCGATGGTAGGTAATGCTGCCGCTTGGACGTCACGTATCGAGGCGGGCGCCGATTCGCTATATACCAACGCCATCAAGGGCTTTCAGGGCTCGTCTGGCGTGATGCCGGGCAAAGGCGGTAATGCAGCTTTAAGTGATGATGAAGTCAAGGCGGCTGTTGACTATATGGTGACCCAGTCCCAATAGATTGTTGGCCTGGAGGCTCTGTCCTCAGCTAGCGAGAAAATTTATTGGGTTGCCTGGCGGCCCTTTCTGAACTGTTTGGATTCGCAGGACACATGCGTAGACTGGGCTGGGCGTATAGAGACCGAGTTAGTCAGTTTTGGGGCTCGCTCGTTGTTTTCTCAGCGCTGTCTGTGCTGGGCTATAGCGACACGGTCCAGGCCGCAAAGTCGCTACCAACAAGCCAACAACAGCTCGCCCCACAAGCCCTCTTCGATAGCAGCGGACGATCGTATATTCGGCTTGCAGTGCATTTTCGCCCCGGGGGAGTTGACCAGAATCAAAGGGGCGACACCGAGTCCTACGATGCCCGCTTAACGCAACTCTTGGATACTAATGAATGCCCAGGCTGCGACCTGCGCGGCGCAAATCTTAGGCGTAAGGTGTTGAACGGAGCGAAACTGGCTAAGGCGGATCTAAACGCTGCGCGGTTTGATGAGGCTGAACTTAGCGGAGCCGATCTGACCGGTGCCTATCTATTCGGCGCCAACCTCAGTCGGGCAGATCTTCGCGGTGCTCGGTTGATCAACGCAGATCTGCGCAAAGCCAATCTGAGTCGAGCTGATCTACAAGGCGCTTATCTGCTTTTGGCAAATCTCAGGAAAGCTGATCTGCGCGAAGCCCAGTTATCGGGTGCTTTTCTGCAGGGCGCCGATCTAACCGGCGCGAGGTTGGGTAGCGCTGATTTGACCGATGTTGACCTGACAAATGCAATCGGCATTGAGTCTGATATCGGTCAAGCTATCCTTTGTCGTACACGATTGCCTTGGGGTGATATCGACCGCGACTGTGATTAATGCGGATAGGCGAAGAGCAGGCACCCTCGAATGACTCAAGAGTTGATGTTAAGCGGTGCTCACTTTTTGCTATTCGTTTATCACTAACTTCGGTGAGGGTAGAACCTCACAATAAGTAGCCCGTTGGTTGTCTTTGCAGGAGGTGCAATGCGGACAAACAAGGTTTTAGAAAATTTGGGTACGGCGTGTAGATTTATCCTGGCGGTCAGTGCTGTTGCATTTTCGCCAGCGGTCGTGGCCCATGGATTCAGACAGCGTTATGATTTGCCGATCCCGTTAGGGTTGTGGGTGATCGGTGCCGGTGCAACAATCGTACTCAGTTTCGTGATTATTGGCCTGGTTGACCATGATCGTGGCACTGCAGCAACCTATTCTCGCGTAAACCTGCTGAGGGTTGGCCTTATGCGCGGCCTGGCGCACTGGCTACCACTGGGAGCCGCCCGGCTATTGGCAGTCATTTTCCTGGTTGCAACAGTGCTGGCCGGATTCGTTGGGGACCAAGACCCGTTTTCTAACCTCGCGCCGGTGATGGTATGGGTGGTCTGGTGGGTTGGTGTGGCATTCGTCTGCGCCCTTATTGGGGACTTATGGGCACTTATTAACCCTTTTCGAACAATCTTCTCCTGGGCCGAGTGGATTTTCTTTCGCTTGGCGAGTGGTGGCCAGTTGTCCTTGGCTCGCCCGTACCCGCCGATATTAGCTATGTGGCCAGCAGTCGCTGGACTACTGATATTTTTCTGGGCGGAATTAATCTGGGCTGATGGCACCGTACCGGAAAATATAGCTGCCGCGATCGTTATTTACGCGCTCGTCACCTGGGCCGGCATGTTCGTATACGGGCGTGACGTCTGGTTACAGAACGCAGATACCTTTTCCATCGTCTTTGGACTACTGGCTCGATTCGCACCACTGGAACTACGAGTCGCCAATGACAAGGCGCTGATCAATAGCTGTGCCAGTCCAGTTTGTCGAGGTAAAACGCAAGATTGCGTGAACGGTTACCACTGCCTCAGTAGAACCGCGCCGGACCGCTGGGAATGGAATCTGCGACCGCCAGCGCTGGGGTTGTTGAACGATCAGCGAGTCACTTTCTCAATGATGGTCCTGGCCATCGTGTTACTGGCGACGGTTAGCTTCGATGGTTTATTGGAGACCCGTTTGTGGACTCACGTATTGGATCGAACTCTGACCGGCGAAATCCGATCGGTAGGCAGTGTCGCACTGGTTCTATTTTCTGGTGGATTCCTGCTGATTTATCTAGTCTTTTGTGCATTGATGCGTCAGTTTGCCAGCCGTTATGGTGACAGTAGCCGAGTTGACCACCCAAAAACCACTCTAGAACTTGCGAGTCTTTTCGTGCTGACTTTGGTCCCGATTGCGATTGCCTATCATCTGGCCCACTATGTGTCGTTTTTACTCATTACCGGGCAGTATGTGATTCCCCTTATATCTGATCCGTTGGGGCATAGCTGGGATCTATTTGGGACTGCGCACTACCAGGTTGATACTGACCTGCTGAGCGCCCGTGTGGCCTGGTACCTGGCAGTGAGCTTCGTGGTGTTAGGCCATGTGTACGCGGTATACCTTGCCCATGTAGTGGCAGGGCGCATCTTTGGCAGCGGCCACGCCGCGTTTTTGAGCCAGATACCAATGGTCTTGCTGATGGTTCTGTACACCATGGCAAGCCTGTGGATACTGGCGCAGCCCATGGTGGCCTAACGGGATTTTGATTGATTTTCTAGTCAGAAATCGAACTATGAGTGCACAAACAAATGGCTCCACCTTTCACGGCGGTATATACTTCCGCCTTGGCGAATCTAATTATGAGTAATGATTGTTATGAGTGAGCAGAGTAGCGGTTTGAGTGAAATGCAAGGTGTAGGCAGGGTCGTGCTCATCATCGGGCTTGGTGTGTTTGCGATTGGGATGATTGGATTATTTGTGATGTAGTTGTGAGGTAGTTTTGATGCAGTTGCGATGCAGCTGCGAAACCCCCGTTTCAGTTGGCGCTTCGGAGAGCACTCGGTTAATCAGCGTCAACTAGATGATTTTTTCCATTTTCCCCGAAATAACTGAATAAGCGGTGGCACAATTGCGAACATTAGACCGTTCCACACCCAACTGTCATCGCTTGTGTATGCGTGAGCGATAACGCCACCGAAAAACACAGCGCAACCAAGTGTGGCCGCGTTTTTCATTGATCGATTGACTGATCCTAGTTGCGGGCACAGTCGACTGATAATCTTGTTGTAGCCTTCCCCGAACTGGATGATATCCTGGTGCACGATAAGTAATACGAGCACGCCAATTCCAACCAAGAGTAATATGATGTAATCCATATCGAGCCGTGTATCAGGGATTGCGGGGCCGAAATAGGTCTTTCACAGAAATCCGCTCTCGCCAGATAAGTTGTGCCAGGATCGGTATAACTGCGATGCTGAAAGCACCGTACAGCCAGCGCAGGTCGTTGCTAAAAAAGTAACCGCAAAGGCAAGACACGCACAACAGGCCAGCAAGGATGCGTGCAGTGTACAAAGCTCAATTAGACCCAATCGGTCAAGCGGATGCGAAAAATGGATAAACGCAACCGACCAGCGAGATAATCAGCAAGAGAATTATAGTGAATCGCATAGGTTATTCCTGAAATAGCAGTGCACGCAGGCAAAAAGCGAACGTCGATTGGGTGCAGGGCGAAAGACTATTTGACATGTGGATCATCGTCAGATCCCTTCCAGGCGAGTTTCCAACCGATCCAGAAGATTGTAATACAGACGACCAATCCGAGCGCTGCAAAGAGCAAGTAGCCAAGTTTCATGAGTGTTTAATTTTAGTTCATTTTTGATCAATAGTCAGAAATAACCAACCAAGGAATAGGCGTGGGTTTTCAGTGAGCGTTGCTGATGAGGTTATCGGCCTGACCAGCCAGGGCGCCATTGCGGGTTCGGCACAAGCTTCATTAGGCGAATCATGGCGCCTTTTTA
>CBFIBN010000018.1:0-20169 GCA_965660775.1 Arenicellales bacterium
TAGCGTTCCTGGCGAATCAGTCGGTCACTTTTCTCTTCGTCCTTGTTTTCTTTTTGACACTCTGCGCGAATCGTCAGTACGCCATCGTTGATGCTTACATCCAGATTCTCGCGGGGCACGCCAGGGATCTCTGCCTTCACCATGAAAGCGCTTTCGCTCTCGCTGACATCTATGGCAGGCGCCTTCGCATTATCCTCGCGGCCGCGTCGCACCATTGTCGGTGCCCGTAACCAATGCCCCATCAGATCATCAAAATTACCAAATACTTCCCAGCTACGATTTCTTTCGCCAGGTCTCACCAGATTATTCATAAGAGGACCTCCGTTGTCTTCTTGATACACATCGCGCCTTTGCGATGCATCTTGTTTTGCTGGTATAGATATGGCGTTCAACTAAGATTTTTCAAGGGTTGTCTATTAGTCAAGCAAACAAAAGTTCAAACTTCGGGATCCCCTTTATTGTTGGCTGCCATGGGGAAAGTAGAGCACTCTGAAAATATTCTTTTAGAACAATTGGCGCAGATCGATTTATCCAGCGTTGGCAGAATTCCACGGATAGCGTCTCCTTTAGACGTGTAATCTCCCGACAACTCCAACTGCTCAAGATACCCTCCGCGGACAAGCACGTCTCGTGCGCTGTCTCGTAAACGGTAGAACGAGAAACTACCACCCATGGCACGCCGAGCCCGCGCCTCCTCAACCAGCAGTTGGGCGCCGGCCACATCAACCTGGGCGACACCCTGGGTAAGCAGCAGTAGGTGTCGCTGCCCGGAGTAGTGCTCCCGTAAACGCTGAAACATTTCACGCACATGATTAACGGCGCCAAAATAAATAGAGTCGTCTATACGGATCATCTTGAGCTGTGGGCACTCCGGCAAACGCGTGCTGGTAACGAACTTTCGCTTGGGAGAATCCGGGTTTGGAACCCGACTCAACAAGCGCGGCTTCGAAGTTCGCCGCAGGTACAGCAACAACGACAGCAATACGCCGAACAAAATAGATGTTTCCAGATCAACCAGCACTGCGCTCAAAAAGGTGATCAAAAGTACCGCTGTCTCGCCGCGCGACGCACGCACGATATTGCGCAATTGGGAGACCTCCACCAGGCTCCACGCGATCATGAACAGCAGGCCGGCCATAGCGGCATAAGGCAGGTAACCGGTCAACGGCGCCACCAATGGCAATATGGGCAATACCAGCAAACCAGCGAGTGCAGCTGCGATTGGCGTTTTGCCGCCCGAGGCAAAATTCGCTGCAGTGCGATTGAACGAGCCCGTCGCCGTAAAAGCGGAAAAGAAACTACCGACAATGTTAGACAGTCCCTGGCCAATAAACTCCTGATTTGCGTCAAGTACCTGGCCTGAGCGCAAAGCAATCGAGCGCGAGATCGAGACCGCTTCAGTCAACCCAAGAATAGTCATGGCAAAAACCAGGCCCATAAGATCAGACCACAGCCCTACCGAGAACTGCGGCATTGACAATGGCGGCAACTGTTTAGGTAAAGCGCCAATCATGGCGATATCAATGCCTGGGTTTGTCGTCTGGATAACAACGGCAACCAGAGTCCCGCCTACCAGCGCGCTGATCATATAAGGCGCGCGGGACCAAAACCGCCGGCTGAGAATTCCGGTGACGATAGTGGCTGTCCCGATGATAATGCTGGCTGGTTGCCACGCGTGCCAGGCAAGGCCTGCTTCGCGAAATATCTCGTAAAACGCCAGTCCACGGGGCAATTCCAGGCCAAGAAAAAAACCCAACTGCTTGGTTGCAATCAGTACCGCGGCACCTGCTGTAAACGCGACCACCACCGTATGCGAGATGAAATTGACCACCGCGCCCAAGCGGGCAAAACCCAGCGCCACCTGGACCGCGCCGACCAGAAATGCAACGGTAATCGCAAGGCTGATGTACTGTGTGCTGCCGGGCTCCGCCAGTTGACTCAACGCCGAAAACATAACAACCGACGCTGCTGTTGTTGGGCCGGATACCAGATGATGACTGGAGCCAAACAACGCCGCGACTATGGCTGGTACCACAGCGGCGTACAACCCATACACCGGCGGCATCCCGGCAATAGTTGCAAATGCCACGCCCTGGGGTAAAACGATCAGTGCACCGGTGATCCCCGCCAGAATATCTGCCTTGAGCGTCTTGGCCGTGACCAGACGCCGCCATCGCAGAAACGGCAGTACCCGTTTAATCAGCACGGTTAACCATCACTATCATCCACGACATCTTGATTGCATTCATCAAGCGTCAGTTCACCCTCGGCCGGTGGCCGAAAAATGTTGACGGGAATCTTCAGATAACGCCGGCTACTATCGTCAGCTGCCGGTAACGACCCCGCATCAATATTCACCTGCACGCTCTGGAACAGCAGACGAGGCGCTGCCAGGGTCTTGTCTCTTTCTTGCCGGAACTCAACAAAATCACTCTGGGTGGTATCACTTTTCAATTGTATGTTGTGTTTTTTTTGTGCCTCAATCGTGCTTTCCCAGGCGACTTCCCGGCCTCCGGGCTGGTAATCGTGGCCAACCAATACCCGCGTAGACGCCGGTAACGTGTAGAGCTTGTTACTGATAGAAGAAAATAGATCCGCCGCGCTGCCAAGTGGAAAATCACAACGGCCGGTACCCATATCAGGCATAAAAAGAGCATCTCCGGTAAATACTGCATCCTCTATGAGATAGCTGGCGCACGCCGGGGTATGGCCTGGAGTAGAAATCACCTTGAAAGACAGCGTACCGGCAGCCACGGTCTCGCCGTCGTGTAACAATCGATCAAACTGGCTTCCATCGGTTGGAAAATCCACCGGCAGATCAAAGACCGTCTTGAATGTCTGCTGCACCAGAGTAATACGCTCACCAACCGCATTGATGGCTTGCGGAAAAACTTTTTTAAACTCCTGGGCTGCAGATAGATGGTCTGCATGGGCATGCGTCTCCAGAATAAAGTGCGGCTTCAGATCTTTTTCTCTAAGGTAAGCAATCACTTTGTCGGCCGACTCGGTCCAGATCTTCGATGCGGCCGGCTCGTAATCAAGAACCGGATCAATCACAACAGCATCACCTGTTGTTGAGTCATACACGACATAGGTGAGCGTGCCGGTGCGCTCGTCAAAAAATGGTTCAATCATCATGTGTTGTTGCTCCCCCCGGTGTACTCAGTTACGTACCACAATGCCAGCGCCGCCGTCTGGCTCCATCGCGAAACGGGTTTCCAGTACCTCAAAAGCATACATACCAACACCCATCGCCAGAACAAAAATAATGACAGAATCATTCCCGGTCACCAAAGCGACCAGCGCTGGACCAGGGCAGAATCCGACCAAACCCCATCCCAGGCCAAACAGGGCTGAGCCAACCACCAAAGGCCTGTCGATATCAGTGCGCGAAGGCAAAATAAATGCGTCCCCAAGCAACGGCGACTTGCGTTTCAACACGGCGAAATTACCAACCAGATAGGTCATGGTTGCGCCGAGCATGACAAAAGCCAGACTGGGATCCCAGTCGCCAGCAATATTGAGAAAGCCGGTGACCTTTTCCGGCTGTGTCATGCCGGAAATCCCCAACCCGAGGGCAAAAATAATTCCAGAAAGAAACATCATGATAACGGCCATCAGATCTGTCCTCCAAAAAGACGATCGACCGCGATCGCAGCCATCATCCCACTGATCATGAAAACCGGTACCGCCACCAGCGAACGCCTTGAAACTCGGCCAATTCCACAAATGCCATGACCACTGGTGCAGCCGCTGCCCATCCTGCTACCGATCCCTACAAGCAGGCCGGCCAACATAACGGCTGGCGCCGAATAGGTCATCTCAAAGCGTATGGCCTGTGGGTAGATCAGACTGAGAACGAGACCGCCGGCCAGCAGGCCGACTACAAATGTGGCACGCCACAAAGTTTCTCCTTTTTTGAAATTCAACAAACCACCAAAAATGCCGCTGACACCGGCAATACGGCCGTTAAACAGCAAAAGCATTAACCCGGCCACCCCAAGCAGAACGCCACCGATAAGTGACTCAACAGGTGTAAATGGGGGCATGTATAGTTCTCCTGGTTTGGATAATACATTAGTTTCTCCTAATGTTCTTATTTAATAATACTGCAATTAATAAAGATTAGCAACACCTTCAACCCACTACTCTACGGAATGTATCCCGACCGCTGACTCGCTGAAGTTTCTAGCAGTATTAAGGTTGCCTACAGTCTGATATCGCTCTGCCAGAAAATGTTGGCTAACGATCCAGGCATCAGTTACCCTGCCTCCTGACTCCAGAGATTCGGAGCCCACCAGCCCAACCCCCTCATGCCCACGCAATACGATGCCGTCGTGATCGGCGCTGGAATCATTGGCACGGCCATTACTTTTGCCCTCAGCAAGAACGGCTGGAGCACATTGGTGGCCGACCCCCGGCCTGGGGCAGGCCAGGGTGCGACCAGTAGTTCACTGGCGATGGTGCGCACCCAGTACTCTACTCGTGAGGGCACCGCGCTGGCCTGGGAGGGATTCCATTGCTGGCAGGATTGGTCTGCGTTTCTCGATCTCGATACCGATGAACCGATTGCCCCGTTTCATCCAGCGGGTGTACTGACATTCAAAACTCCCAACAATGGCTTTCTCAAGCATCAACTCGAATTCTCGCGCGAACTGGGTATCCCTTACGAGGAGTGGCCGCTGTCTAAACTACAGCGAACCTTCCCCGATTGGGATCTGAATACTTTCGGCCCGCCAGTTCTGTCAGACAACCCCGACTTTGGAACAAGCTCCAAAGAAGAACTGCGAAGTGTCTTTTTCCCCAAAGGGGGTTACTGTCCGGATCCACAACTGGCCGCCCATAACCTGCAACGGGCAGCCCAGCAACACCACGCTCAATTTCGCTTTGGCTGCGCGGTCGAAGGGATTCGTACCGATAACGGCCGCGTCACAGGCGTAACACTTTCAAATGGAGAGAAGATCTCCTGCCAGATCGTGGTCAACGCTGCTGGACCGCATGCTGAAGCGATCAGTACACTGGCCGGCCTTGCGCAGGCACATAAGATCAAGACCCGTGTCATTCAGCACGAAACCGTGCATATTCGCTGCCCTCAGGCAGCCAGTGCAGATCACACCCCTATCATGCTGTACGACACAGACATTGGCAGTTATGTGCGTGCCGACACGGGAGACAATGTTCTCACCGGCAGTGTGGGTGCGCGTGATGAAGTTGAACTGCCTGTTGACCCGGATGATTTCGACCGCAATCTTTCAACCCAAGCGATTGAGCCCCTGTACCGCCTGGCGCAGAGGATTCCGACATTGGGCATTCCCAATACCCTGTCGGGTGTGGCTGACCTGTGGGATGTCAGCGACGACTGGATTCCGATTTATGATCGCACTGACCTTGCGGGCTTTTATGTCGCCATAGGCACCAGCGGCAACCAGTTCAAGACAGCGCCGGCGGTAGGCGAACTTATGACGGCGCTGATCAACGCATGTGAAAACGGCAAGGATCATGACCATGAACCAGTGACGTTTCACCTCGCGCGTACCGGACATACCATTGCCCTGGGATTTTTTTCGCGCAACCGCCAGCCCAATCCGGCCAGCAGCCTCTCGGTTCTGGGTTAATCCGATTCAGGCGGCCGCTGCAAAAAGCGCATCGACCGATTCCTGTTGGTCCAGGGACATCAGTTGCCGGTGTAATTCACTGGCCGCATCACCAATGACCGGCTCGGCCAAAGATAAAAACTTTGCCCGGTGCATTACGTCTTTTGGAAAGTTTTCGGGCTCACCCCGGGGTATCTCCACGCAGCGGCTTTGACTGGATCCATCACAAAACTGAACAGTCACCCGACCACCCATACGTTCGGGATAGATCTCCTCCATCTGGGGGTCCTCACTGACATCAATACGCTCAGCCAGGGCCAATGTGCCTGGCTCGTCGAGATAACGCGCGTAGTCATCCCAGGCAAGGTTACCCGTTTGGGCTGCAACGGCAGCCGTAAAGTGCATGGAAAACTGACCGCCAACCACGCCTTGGGGCTTGCGGCGAAAGTCCTGCGGCAGCGCAGTCAGATCCATACCCTTGCGCGGCAGGCCAATCGTAATCTGGGCAATATCCGATTCGGCCACCCCCTTTCCGACGATATCAATAACACCATCGATGGCAGCATGACTGAACCGGCATGACGGGTACGGCTTAACACCGATCTCTAAGGTTTCCCAGTGCTCATGCAATGCGTGTATCGCAAGCTCCGGATCGGGATCTGGCGTATAGCTTTTTAAGAAACCGCAATCGCCCTCAATGGCATGCGCGGCGCCGATAAAACCCTCAGCCGCCAGGGAAGCTGCGATGACACCGACCATAGCCGCATTACCCACCTGGAAACGCTTGGTCCAGGCGCTGTTAACTAGAAACTGCATAGATCCCGCTGCCTGGCTAAGGCAGATACCCAACGCCATCTCCAGTTGCTTGGTATCCAGGCCCAGTACCCGTCCGGCGGATACTGTTGCGCCGAAAGCGCCAGCGGTTGCGGTAGGGTGAAAACCCCGGTCGTAATGATCTGCCGGTTTTAACGCTCGTCCCAACCGACACACCACTTCATAGCCTGCGATAACCCCCGCCAGCACATCGGCACCATGGGCACCGGCCATCTGGCCAGCCGCCAGTGCAGCTGCAAGTATCGGAGCGGTCGGGTGTACGGTAGCTGCGATATGAGTGTCATCAAAATCCAGGCTGTGAATCAATGTGCCGTTGATCAACGCCGCAGCCGGAAAAGCATAACCCTTAGCATCAGCAAACACACCGCCGATGCCATGATCGATACCCATGCGCTGTACCGCGGCTAACAGCGCAGGTGTGGACTCAGCCTCATGCCGGCCCCGGATCGCGATTCCCACGCTGTCCGTTACAAGCAGGCAAGCGCGTTCAACCACAGGTCGGGGTACTTTCTCCAGTTTCAGCGAACTGGCAAATTCACAAACCGTTGCGGTGACTCCCATAGCTTTCACCGGTCTTCTCCTTTGATTCTTAACCCGCTTTCCACAAAAGCAGGTGGAAATTTCTAGCAGCCCTTGAAATCCGCTTTTCGTTTTTCGTTGAAGGCTGTAATACCCTCGCGCCGATCCTCGGTGGGCACCGTCTGGTTGTAGGCTTGCAGCTCCACCTCATAATCAGCCTTAAGCTGCGCGTGTGTCGAATGGTTCAGCGCCTGAAGGGCGCTGCGCACCGCAATCGGGCCGTTGTCGGCTATCCGTTGTGCCACAACTCGCACAGCGTCAATCAGTGCGGCCGGCTCACACACCTCATTAATCAATCCCCACTGCAGTGCCTGTTCTGCGGTGAAGGGCTTTCCGGTGAGTATGATCTCTTTGGCACGGCGTATACCCACGGCACGGGGCAGATACTGAGTTCCAGCCATGCCCGGCATAATCCCCAGCGTGGTCTCGGTCAGCGCAAAACGGGCGTGACTGGCTGCATAGGCAAAATCACAGGACAGCGTCAATTCGGCTCCCCCACCAAAGGCAGCGCCATTGATTGCCCCCAGCAAGGGCGCTGGGCAATCGATAAGCGCCCGTGCGAGTTCCTCAAATACCACATGTTGCGCGTACCACGCCTCATCGCTCATGCCGTGACGTTGTTTCAGATCACCGCCGGCACAAAACGCGCGATCCCCACTGCCGGTGAGAATAATACATCGGGCCTGACGGGAGCCTGAAACAAAATCGCTGAAGACTTCCAGCAGTTCTTCAGCCATCTGGGTATTGAAGGCGTTTGCGACTTGGGGTCGGTTGAGCGTTATCCAGGTCAGGTGATCCTGTGGATCAACGATGATGGTCTCAAATGTTTTGCTCATAACTTAATTTCGTCTATTCAACCAGTTCCGTTATAAATACGGGAGGTATCATCAAAACGCTGGTCAAAGGGAATCATGAGAACAGCATGCTCGGTATGACAAAAATGTAACTCACTTGCATCCTATTCGCCATCGAGTTCCGCAAAGACCTTCTTTGCAATACGATGACATTCCACGGCAACCGGCACCCCGCAGTAGATCGCAATCTGGTTAAGAATGGCCTTTAACTCTTCCCGAGTGACACCGTTAACCATGGCGCCTCGAAAATGCAGTTCCCACTCATGCATCCGGTTAAGTGCTGCGATCATCGTGACATTCAACATGCTACGCGTTTTACGATCCAGCGTATCATCGCCCCAGACGGCACCCCAACAATATTCGGTGAGCAACTCCTGAAAATCGAGGGCGAATTCGCTGGCATTGGCTAATGCGTTATCTACGTATTCTGCACCGAGCACATCACGCCGCGTTGCCAAGCCTTTCTCAAAACGTTCCTGGTCCATACCAATCTCCTATGAAAAGAAGGGTGATTATGCCTTGAGAAAGCCGAAAACACCTCGCCCACAACCCCTGCCAAACAAGAACTGCTGTTTCGGTCGGATATCGCTATAACCTGTCGCGCAGGCCATACCAGGTCAGGGCCAGTGCCAGCAGTGGCGAGCGGAAGGCGCCGCCTCCGGGAAAGCCTGGTGTCGGCAGGCGGTTGATGACATCAAACCGCGTGGCAAGCCCATCGACCGCTTCAGCGAGCATCGCCCCCGCACCCGTCGCCAATGCCACACCAGACCCAGAGTACCCGGATGCGGAAAACACATTGGGGCCATGGCGCTGAAAGTAGGGAAGCCGCGACATGGTTATAGCCAAAGTACCACCCCAGCCAAAATCAATCCGGGCATTCTTAAGACCGGGGTAGATTTCCAGCATGGCTTTTCGAACGAATCCCTTGATGTCTTTTGGGAAACGATAGCCATAGCTCTCGCCACCGCCAAACAGCATGCGATTATCAGCCGAACAACGAAAGTAATTAACAACGAATCGCGAGTCTGAAACACAGGCATTATTGGCAATCAACCGTCTGGTGGTATCGTCACTGAGCGGTTCGGTCGCGATAATGTAGTTATTGATCGGCATTACATGCCGGCCAATATTGCGCTCGAGCTCACCGACATACCCGTTGCAGGCATAGATCACGTAACGCGCCTTGAGCCGACCCTGTGCCGTGTGTACGACCGCGGGCTCACCCTTATCGACACGACTCACTTCCGAGCGTTCATATAGCCTTGCGCCAGCAGCGATAGCGGCGCGACCAAGGCCAAGCGCATAATTGAGCGGATGCAGATGACCAGCGCCCATATCCAACGTGCCACCGTGATAGTCGGCACAGCCGACCAGCGTTTGCATCTCATCGCGGGGCACATAGCGGATTTGACCGTAATCATATTTTTCATTCAACAATGCTACAAAACGCTCTGAATGACGGTCGTATCGGTGCCGATGATTGGCATGTATGGAGCCACGCCGGTAATCACAGGGAATCTTGTGGCGCTCAATAAGATGCTTAACCAGCGCTTTGGCTTCCTCGGCGATATCCCACGCCGCACGTGCAAGCTCTGGATCAACTATCGCTTCAAGGTCATCCTGGGAAACCCGTTGTCCAGTTCCAACCTGACCCCCATTGCGGCCACTGGCGCCCCATCCAATTCGATGAGCATCGAGCAGGCAGACTTCGTAGCCGCGTTCGCCCAAATGCAATGCCGCAGACAAGCCGGTGAACCCGCCGCCGATCACTGCTACATCGCAGCTCTTCTCACCTTGTAGGTGTTCCAGCTCAAGAACTCCATCAACAGTCGCCGCATACCACGATTCAGGGTAACTCCCAGGCTGGTCATTAATGTGCAGCAGGCGATTGGACTGCATGTATCTCTCTCAACTAGTGGCGTGTCGTCATGCGCCGTGTCTATGTGCCGATTCTGATCTGCTGAGGGCTAACTGTTTGCCTGCAAGAACTTAAGCAACCGCGCATTGACACGAGCTGGATCTTCCAATGATGCAAGATGGTGCAGTCCCGGCAGGATGACGATTTCCGCCAGCGCTAGGTCTGCAGCCATGCGCTTGGCAATTGCCGGTGTCGACCCGACGTCTTTCTCTCCCGTTAGCACCATTGCCGGACACTGCACTTTTGTCAGCGCATCGCCGACCTCTTTATCGGCTTCTACCAAAGCGGCATAAGCCGCCATATAAGCGGTCACATCATTCGCCAGTAGTCTCTGGCGCACCTCGGCAACTCGGTCAGGATAAGTGGCTTTAAATTCATCATCAAACCACCGATCAACCGCAGCCTGAGCGATAGGGGCAAGACCTTTCTCCCGTGTGATCTGCAGGCGTTCGCGCATGCCACGCAGTTCTTCCTCGGTGCGCCGGTAAACGGTGTTCATCAAAATCAACGTCTTTAGTCGCAGCGGAAACTGCCCGGCAAAAGCCTGGGAGATCACCCCGCCCATGGATAACCCGACCAGATGCAGCTGCTCTATCTGGAGGTGGGTCAACAGCTCAACCAACTGCGCGACAAAGCTGGATATTCCTTTTATCTCACTGGCGGGCGTTCGCCCATGGCCCAGCATATCGTAACGGACCAGCTGGTGTGACTGGCCCAGTGCCTGCACCTGTGGATCCCACATAGTGTGATCAAGCCCAACCCCATGGATCAGCACAACGGGCTCACCCCGACCACTCACCCCGGTGATGTCATACCAAGTGCCGCCAGGGCTGAAGTCGCTGCAATGGGGCATAGTTTTAATAGGGTTTCGTGAAAGTCGTAGAAAGACGGCCGGCTGGCCGGGTACCTGTGTTATTTTAGCCGGGAAGGTTAGCAGGGTAATGGCATCGCGCAATGGGTAATTCAAAAAAAGAGATTATCGGCAAGCCACTGGTGATTAATGGCCGCCAGTTATCCTTATCGCGTGCGGTACGGGCTGGCGATTTTGTCTTTTTGACAGGGCAGGTACCCATGGTCAACGGCAAGGTCATGACCAGCGGCGATATCAAAGAGCAGACCCGGGCCTGCCTTGAAAACATCCGTGAGACCCTGGCTGAAGCCGGCTGCGCTCTGTGCGATGTGGTCAAATCAATGGTCTGGCTGCGTTCGCGTGATGATTTCGGGGGGTTCGACACAATCTACGCTGAGTATTTCCCTGATGGTCCACCGGCGCGTTCAGCACTGATCAGTGATTTTCTCGTGGACATTCGTGTAGAAATTGAATGCATCGCATACAAACCGCTGGAACAAAGAGGATAGCAGCCGATGACTGAACTGAAGCAATATCAGATGTTTATTGATGGTCAATGGGTTGATTCACAGGACGGCAAGACTTTTACCAGCACCAACCCCGCTACCGGCAAAGCCTGGGCTGAAGTGCCTGAAGCCAGCGAGGCCGATGTCAACCGTGCAGTGGAAGCGGCACACCGGGCCTTTACCGAGGGCCCCTGGTCAAGCATGACCGCAACGGCTCGAGGCAAACTGATGCGCCGCCTGGCTGACGTGCTTAGCGAACATTCGGAATCACTGGGACGATGTGAAACCGTTGATACTGGAAAACTCTTCAAGGAAACCCGCTGGCAGGCTAATTACATTTCCGATTTTTTTCATTATTACGCCGGCCTTGCGGATAAAGTCTGCGGTGAGACGCTACCGATCGACAAACCAGACATGATGACGATGACCCTGCGCGAGCCGCTGGGTGTCGTCGCTGCTGTCGTACCCTGGAACTCGCAACTTTTTCTGGTCGCGGTCAAGATCGGTCCAGCCCTGGCGGCTGGCAACACAGTCGTTCTCAAAGCATCAGAACATGCCTCGGCACCAATGCTCGAATTTGCCCGGGTTTTCGAGGAAGCTGGTTTTCCGCCAGGGGTTTTCAACGTCGTTACAGGGCACGGAGAGCCTTGTGGTCGAACACTCACCCGCCACCCACTGGTTGATCGCATCAGTTTTACTGGAGGACCAGAGACCGCCCGCCATGTCATGCGCAACGCTGCTGAGAACTTTGCCCAGGTTTCCCTGGAACTGGGCGGCAAATCGCCAGTGATTGTTTTTGAAGATGCAGACCTTGAAAGCGCAGTTAATGGCGTATTGCTCAGCATTTTCAGCGCCAGTGGGCAAAGTTGTGTCGCCGGATCCCGCCTGTTGCTACACGAATCCATCCATGATGAGGTGCTGGCACGGGTAACAGAAAAAGCAGCCAAGATCCGTATCGGCGACCCCTTGGACGATGATAGTCAGATGGGGCCTTTGGCTACCCAAGCCCAGATTGACAATATTCATGCCACTGTTGCCGATGCTACCGCGAACGGTGCCACACTTATTTATGGTGGCAAAACGCCCCAAGGGCACGACAACGGCTGGTATATAGAGCCAACCATCGTGGACTGCCCAAACCAGCAGATCGGTGTAGTGCAGAACGAACTGTTCGGACCGGTGGTCAGTGCACTCACATTCCATGACGAGGCCGATGCGCTTAGCCAAGCCAACGACACACGCTTTGGTCTTGCTGCAGGAATTTTTACCCGTGATGTCGGTCGCGCCTTACGTGTCAGCAAGGCTGTACGAGCGGGAATCGTCTGGGTCAACACCTACCGCATGGTTTCACCGCTGGCACCGTTTGGCGGCTACAAGGACAGTGGTTATGGCCGCGAATCAGGCATGGAAGCCATCTATGACTACACGCGTCCAAAAACCGTCTGGCTGAACACCTCAGCAGAACCCATCACCGACCCCTTTGTCATGCGGTGACCTGCTTGTAGTAGGTATCTTTTTTTAAGACTTTGCCCTTGCGGAAAGTCCAAAGGTCACAACCCAGCTGATTGATCTGGCCGTTGGGGCCGGTACCGGTAACCCGCCACTCGGTTACGGCCCGCTCACCGCTGATCCAGGTGTGGGCATCCACCCACTGGATATCCGGTACGGCAGCAAAGCGTTCGGCAAGCGCCGTGCGAATGGCATTACGACCCTTGAAGCACTCGCCGTAGGGATGCGCGCCCGCCGCCAGCAAAAACTCACCGTCCTCATCAAAACTTTCGACAATCGCCTCAATATCCTTATTGTTAAAAGCCGAAAGAATCTCTCCCATTCGCTTAAGTGTTACGCTCATTTTTCCTCCTCGGAACCTTACCGGAACCGGCAACAGCACCAAGTGTGACTACTACATCGTGACCGTCTGTTTTAATGGCAGGGTTCGAAAAATCAGCTAATCCCCTGTGCTGATTATTTGCCGGGTCCCGCTCTAGATCAAGTAGTGTCTTTACTTTGTCCGGCACGGCGGTGCTAGACTCTTCACGTTCAATAATCCACGAGGAAAAGCAGGTGAAGTTCCAGCTAGCGATCAACATGGAGCGTATTTCGCCGGATACCGATATGCGCGATGTCCAACAGCATACGCTGGAAATGGTCCAGATGGCCGATGAAGGTGGCTTTCATATTGCCTGGGCAGCTGAACATCACGCTCTGGAAATGACCATTGCGCCCAATCCGTTCCAGATACTCACCTGGTGGGCAGCACACACCGATCGCATCCGACTCGGCACGGCGGTAGCCGTCGCGGCGTACTGGCACCCAATCAATCTGGCCGGCGAGGCTGCTCTGGTGGATCTGTACAGTAATGGTCGGCTGGAATTTGGCATCGGCTCAGGAGCGTATCAGCGTGAGTTCGACCGTATGCACGCCGGACTCAAACAAAGTGACGCCTGGCGCTATATGCAGGAAATGCTCCCTGCGGTAAAGGCGTTATGGCAAGGCGATTACGCCCACGAGGGTGAATTCTGGCGCTTTCCTGAATCCACCTCGGTACCCAAACCGGTGCAGCAACCCCACCCGCCAATCTGGGTAGCCGCCAGAGCGCCGATCACCTACGACTATGCAGTCAAACACCAATGCAACATTATGTCCTGGCCGCTGACCCGGCCTATGAGCGAGGTCAAGACCTACCTGGGTCGATTACAGACAGCACTGGAAGAAAACCCGGGGCACAATCGACCCATATTCGCAACCATGCGCCACACCTGCGTCTATGACAATAAGGACGACTGGATGGTGCCCGTGGAGGCGGCCATGCGCCAACTAGGCCAGTTTGAGAACCTGTTCAAGAACGCCGGCGGCGTCGACAACGGCTTTCCGGCTATGATCGATTTGTCCGCGCTGGAAAACCGGGACGAATACGACCCGAAGATGCTTCACGAACATCTGATGTTTGGCACACCCGAAGAGATCGTCAATAAACTGCGGATTTACGATGATCTGGGCATAGACCAGTTCACTTACTATGCCAGCCTCGGACTGGGCATGAAAGAACAGAAACGCTCACTGGGATTGTTCATCAACGAGGTGATGCCCGAGTTCACCCAGAACTGACGCCAAACAACGGGCCTGCCGTTGGCCCTTCACAATAATCTACCTCGCGCGCAGTGCGCGAGGTAGATCAGTTTTAAGTTTTAAGAGATGCCAAGTTTCTCGCGTGCTTCATCGGCATCACACACCCGGCCACCGAGGTCACCAATAATCCGGACGGCTTTTTCAACCAGTTGCGCATTACTCGCCGGCACCCCTTTTTCGAGGTAAAGGTTATCCTCCAGCCCGACCCGGGCATTACCCCCCAGTAACATTGCCTGAGCCACCATTGGCATCTGTGCACGGCTGATACCGAAACCAGACCAGAAAACACCGCCGGGCAACTGATTGACCATGGCATTCATGGTCGCAGGATCGGCGCCGGCACCCCAGGGGATTCCCAGGCAGATCTGGTACATGGCCGGCCCCTTGATCAAGCCTTCAGTGACCATCTGGTTAGCAAACCGCAAATGTCCCAGATCAAACACCTCCATCTCGGGCTTGACACCAATCTCGGCATAACGTGCCGCCATGGTGCGCAGCATGTTGGGGGTCTGAACAAAAACATAGTTGGCGTTATCAAAATTGATCGTGCCGCAGTCCAGGGTGGCGATGTCCGGACGCAGTAGCTCAACATGCGCCATACGTTGCTCGGCAGTAATCAGGTCGGTGCCCTCTCCCGGCACCTGCGGATTATCATCATCAACAACCAGGTCACCGCCCATGCCAGCCGTTAGGTTGATCAGCACATTGCGGCCACTATTTCTGACCCGTTCAACCACATCCTTGAACAGTGCAATATCGCGACTGCCTTTACCGGTCTGCGGATCGCGCACATGTAAGTGCACGATCGCTGCCCCGGCGTCTGCCGCCTCAATGGCTGAAGTCGCAATTTGCTCCGGTGTTACCGGAATCGCAGGATGCCTATCGACCGTGTCACCCGCCCCGGTGATAGCGCAGGTCACTACCATGTTGGTATTCATCGCCATGTTTGTTACTCCTTGGTCTCGTTTATGTATTGTCAGTGTGTTGCGCCAACTTGAGGTTTCCCCGGCCTGGCTCAGCCCATCTTTGGCCAACCATCCTCGCTGGGCGGGTACCAATGCTCGCGCAGCACTTTTTGAATCTCAACCAGGCAACGGTCTCGGCGGCGCTCCATATCACCAAAATCGCGGGTCCCGGATTCCATCTCGCATCCTTCAACGATCCGCTGCTTGAGTTCATCGGTTAATTCAGGGGCCTTCATGTGCGACCAGGGTAATTTAAGCGCCGGTCCAAACTGCTCGATGGTGTGGCGCATGCCGCCCGGACCGCCGCCCAGGTGCCAGGCGAGAAATGTACCCATAAACGCCCACCGCAGGCCCGGGCCGCCTGTCACGGCCGCGTCAATTTCGGCCACGGTTGCGACACCCTCATCAATCAGGTGCAACGCCTCGCGGTACAGCGATTCCTGCAGCCGGTCCGCAATATAGGCTTCGATTTCGCGGCGCACGTGCAATGGTCTCATACCAATTGCACTGTAGAACTGCCCGGCCCGGGATATCGACTCTGCCGAAGTCTGCTCACCGCCCACCACCTCGACTAATGGCAGCAGATACACCGGCGCAAAAGGATGGCCGATGACCAGTCGTTCGGGATGACGGCAGCGTGATTGCAAACGACTGGGCAAAAGCCCGGAGGAACTCGACGCAATGATCGCGTCGCTCTTGGCATGCTGGCTGATCTCCTCGTGAACCGCAATTTTCAAATCTTCACGCTCGGGAACATTTTCCTGAATAAAATCGGCCTGCGTAACCGCAGTGGCGATATCATCGGCGAAGTACAACCGGCTTGGATCTCCTGTATCTGTTAATCCGGCAGCCTCCAGAACCGGCCAGGCATCGGCAATCGTTTTCTCCACATAATCACGTGCCTCGGCCCTGGGGTCGGTGAGCACCACCTCCAACCCCTTGGCCAGGCATCTCGTGGCCCAACCGCCGCCAATAACGCCCCCACCTACCAGTGCGATGCGTTGAACCCCCTTTTCCGTCATTGCTTTCCCCTTTTGTTCCGGCAGCGGTTATTCGCCGCGAAATACAGGTTTGCGTTTTTCCACAAATGCCTTAACCCCTTCCTTGGCATCCTCTGAGCGCAACATCTTGCGGTAAACCGGTAAATCGGCCGTGCGCATGGTATTAAAAGCGCCTTCTATGGTGTCTTCTTCAATTGCCCGCAACACTTCCTTGACCGTCTGCACCGCCAACGGTGCAGACTCGGCGATCTGTTGCGCCCATTGGCGTGCGGTATTCATCAACTCGGCCGCTGGTACCACCGTGTTCACTAGCCCATGGCTGGCCGCTTCATCCGCGCTCATACGCCGGCCCAACAGCAGCATCTCGACCGCAACGTTATACGGAATCCGCCGCGGCAGCCGCTGTATAGCTCCGGCATCCGGCACAATGCCCAATGGCATCTCAGGTAACTGGAAAAACACGTGGTCTGCCGCAACGATCAGGTCACAAGCCATGACCAGTTCAAACCCGCCACCGATGGCCAGCCCATTAACGGCGGCGATAACCGGTTTATTAAGGTTCCACATCTCGGTTAATCCTGCAAACCCGCCCGGCAGATCTGCGTCGGCTTCCCACCAGTTATCCAACTGCAGTTCTCCGGCGTCCAACGCCTTAAGGTCCCATCCCGCAGAGAACATTTTCTCGCCAGTTGCCGTCACCAGGCCCACCCGCAGTTCGGGATCATCGCGCAGCATGACCACCGCTTCATTGATTCTACGACTCAAGTCGAAATCAATAGCATTTACCTTGGGGCGGTTAAGCGTAATCTCTAATACCGCGCCATGTCGCTCAACCAACAGTTCTTGTGCTCTGTCGTCCATTTGTTTCCCTGGAGTCGACTGGTTTGGTCTTCAGTCGGAATAAAATGCAAAGGCGCACGATATGGCAATAACGCGCACAAGGCAATATCATGAGCGGCCACGGCTTGCGCCGGTCCGGCAATAATGCGCTCGGGTGAAACCTTTTCACCGCTTTAAGCCTGAATCCTGGGGGAATCATGGACATCGAACTAAACAGCGAACAGCGGATGCTGACCGACTCTATTAAGGCATTTGTCGAAGAAGAGCTGATGCCCCTGGAAAACGAGGTTGAGCGTGCAGGTGAAGTCAGTGCTGAGATGGGTGAACGCATTAAGCACAAAGCCCTTGAAAAGGGTTTTTACGCCGCCAATCTGCCCGAATCAGTCGGGGGCGGTGGGCTCGACTGCACCAGCCTGGCGATCATGGAACGCGAGTTCGGCAAGGTCACACACGCACTGCATGGCTTTGCCTGGCGCCCCACCGAACTGCTATTGGCCTGCAGTGATGAGCAAAAAGAACGCTATCTGTTTCCTTGCGTAAAAGGAGACAAAGTTGAGTGCTTCGCCATCACAGAGCCAGGTGCCGGCTCTGACATCATGTCGATGGCAACACGCGCGCAGTCCGACGGGAATGACTGGATCATCAACGGAGCCAAGCATTTTGTCAGCAGCCACGTCGAACCCGATTTTGCGATTGTCTTTGCCGCCACTGGCACAGATGAAACCCCTCGTGGTCCACGCAAACGAATCAGTGCGTTTCTGCTAGACCGCGGGCATCCAGGTTTTGATATCACGCGTGGGCCACGCTGTGTGAGCCAGCGGGCGTACCTCAATTTCGTATTGTCATTTAATGACTGTCGAGTCGATAAGAGTCAGATGCTCGGCGCAGAAGGCGAAGGCCTGAAGCTTGCCGACAAGTGGATCAAAATGGGCCGGGTATGGGTTGGAGCCGGCTGCTGCGGTCGCGCGGAGCGACTGCTGGAGTTGTCGCTGGACTGGGCTGCGAACCGCAAGCAATTTGGTCAACCCATCGGCAAATTCCAAGGAACGTCTTTTAAGCTGGCAGACATGGCGACCGAACTGCAGGCCGCCGACCTCCTGGTGATGCATGCAGCCAGAAAAGCTGATGCGGGACAAATGACACCTACGGATGCGGCGATGTGCAAACTGTTCGCCTCCGAGATGCTGCACCGTCTGGCCGATAACGCGGTCCAGATCTACGGCGGCATGGGCCTGATGGAAGATCTCCCGATCGAACGCCTATGGCGTGACGCACGCCTTGAGCGAATCTGGGAAGGCACATCTGAAATACAGCGACACATTATCAGCCGATCACTGCTGCGACCGCTTGGCGCATGACCCCAGAACAACGTGTCAATCTCGATCGGCTGCTGGCGCCGCGTCACATTGCCTTTATCGGCGGCGATGCGGCTGTATCGGCGGCACAACAGTGCACCACGAGTGGCTTCGCCGGCGAAATCTGGGGCGTCAACCCACGGCCGGGCCGGTTCGGTGAGATACCCTCCTTCGCCAGTGTCGAGCATTTGCCGCAAGCACCGGATGCAGTCTTTCTTGCCGTCCCACGCCATGGCGTCTCAGAGGTGCTCACACAACTGCGGGACGCAGGTGCCGGTGGCATCGTCTGCTATACCGCCGGTTTTAGCGAGCTGGGTGGACAAGGCGCTGATCTCGAGCACGATCTGATCGCAGCCTGTGGCGAGATGGCGCTGGCTGGACCCAATGTGTTCGGTTTATTGAATTACGTCACCGAGGCGCACCTGTGGCCATTCAGTCATGGCGGCAAACGGGTCACGGGCGGCCCCGCCGTCATTTCTCAATCCGGCATGCTCTCGGGCTACCTGCTGACCAACAGACGGTCGATTAATTTCTCATACGTGATCGGTGCTGGGAATCAATCCGTTTTAGGTGTTGAAGACTACCTCGACACCCTTGTAGATAATCCTGCTGTCACTGGTTTTGGCTTGTACATAGAAACGCTTCGCGACATACCCCGTTTTGCGGATGCGGTTGCCCGCGCCATGGCGCGTAAGGTGCCGGTGGTCGCACTCAAGGTGGGGCAATCTGAATTGGCATCCCAGACTACGCTCACCCATACCGGCTCGCTGGCGGGGCAAGACGTCTGCTACCAGGCGCTTTTTGATCGAATCGGCGTTGCCCGTGCTTCAAGCCCCAGCCTGTTACTGGAAACCCTGCAGATGCTGACCACAGCCGGTGCACCGGCAGGTAAGCGGCTTGCGGCATTCACCTGCTCAGGCGGTGACGTCGCCATGCTCGCCGACTGTGCCGACAGTCAAGGCCTGGTCTTCGATACGCCTGATGCCGCAACGGAAAAATCCCTGCGCCAATGGCTTCCTGACATTGCGACCGTGGGCAATCCGCTTGATTACACCACACCGCTTTGGGGGCAGGAAGAAACCCTGAAAAATGTGTTCAGCGCGGCACTCGCACCCGGCTACGATGCAGCACTACTGGTACAGGACTATCCCCCGATTGAGATCGGTGACGATCGCCCCTACTACCAGGCCGATGCCCGCGCCTTTATTCACGCGACACAACACGCCGGCATACCGGCTGCCGTGTGCTCCAGCCTGCCAGAGAATCTCGATTACGAAACCCAGACAACCCTCATCAACAACGGTATCGCGCCGTTGCAGGGTATCAGCGAAGCCACCATAGCTATCGCCGCTTCGGCCGTATTCGGCCGGGTGAGCCAAAAACTGCAAAGCGGCTCAGACCCTTTTATTCCCAAAATCTATACACCCGACCGGTCACAGCCGGTCACCCTGGATGAATGGCAGGGCAAACACATGCTGCGAACGCACCGCATTCCCGTTCCCGGGGGTGAACTGGTCAATTCCAAAACAGCAAGCGAAGCCGCTCGCCGGATCGGCTTTCCAGTCGCTCTTAAGCTCGTCAACAACCAGCTTCCACACAAAACCGAAGCTGGAGCCGTACGGCTGAACCTTGCCAGCGAAGACCAAGTCCGCCAAGCGGCACACGAGGTGCTGGATCTGGGATCGCAAGCCTTGGGCCAACAGGTAGACGACCAGCTGCTGGTCGAACAAATGCTGGATACCGT
>CBFIBN010000019.1:0-14315 GCA_965660775.1 Arenicellales bacterium
AGGCAACTCCCTTTTCCTGCATGTTCTCGTTCACCAGGGCTTTCAAGGTCATGTAACCGCCTCTGGTGTGGGACACAACACAGACGCGATCACCGGCCAGGCCCGAAAGGCGCATGAGGAATTCAATACCCCTGGCAACGTCCTTCTCGACGGTGTAATCGTGCCCGATTGGGTAGGTGTTCATAAAGCGCCCGCCCCAGATATCCGGTGCGACCACCACGAAGCCCCGAGCTGCAAGCCTTCTGGGGTGCAGTCCAGTTAAATCATCCAGGCCGCGTCGACCATGCTGGAACAAGACGCCAGGATAAGGTCCAGGTCCAGCAGGCCGATAGATGGTAACTGGGATCTCATCGGCGCCACTCTCATAGGAAGCCTCCTCGACTACGACCTGATGGTTGCGAGGTACTGGTAACAAGCCATGCTCCCACCAATCATCGTCCCACCACCATTTGTCCTGATCCTGGGGATAGGTGTGTTGAACCCACATTTCGTGAGTCGCAATGGCATTTGCACTGACTCCTAACAACAGTAAAAGAGTCAACGTAAGTCTTCGAGTACCTGACCTGAGCATGGTAGGGCCATTAGCAGCGTGTAGAAAACGTAGCAGTAACCATACAGGATTTTCTGCGACGGGAGTAATTCAGAAAATCTGGCTGCCTATATTAGGTTAGCGCATAACCTGTGAAACGACGCATATGGCGAAGAGCCTGCTTTTTTGGTAATCAGATAGTGGGTGTCGCTGACTGGGCAGATGCCCGGGCTGGTCATCCGGCCTTGATCCGTTTACCTGGGTTTAGGAGCAGACCTGATGATGAGGTTGGACTTACTGATATCGCCAATCCTTGCAACAAGAAAGCAAGTGCTCGCTTTTTAGGCACAAACATGTAACCCTACCCTCGGTGTTTAAACCTGATCCGAGAAAGAGTGCGCAGTATTGAACGAAACCGAAGCAAATCAAGATTTATCGCTGGTCAATGATTATCTTGAGCATTGGAATACGCCCCCTTACCGGCGCCATGGGTTCCACCATCTGCATCAGATCGTCCGTTATGCCTGTAGTTTTCGTTCGTCGCGAGTCTTAAAGCTCACAAGCACGCCTGAGTCGGCAATTGCCAAGTTGGCCTCCGTCAGGGGACTCACAAGTCATCCGGCGTTTTCTGCTCTTATCGTTGTCCGGGACAATGAGCTTTTGCATGAGCGCTATGCAAGTGATTTTGCCGCCGATCAGCCGCACTCGATTATGTCGATTACCAAGACTTTCACGCATCTGATGGTGGGCGCGTGTATTGAACAAGGTCTGATCGACGTAGAGAAGACTGTTGCAGATTACTTGCCTGAGGTTGGCTCGGGCTATGCCGGCGGACGAATCCAGGATGTACTGGATATGAACATAGTCAATGAATACTCAGAGGACTACGCAGACAGCTCTACCATGGCGCTTGCGCATAATGCAGCTATGGGTTGGCGTCTGCCATCGCGCGGCGAGGCAGATATCTGCAATCGGGATTTTCTTTGCACTATTAAAAGTAGTGATCTTGCCAACTCGTCCGGTTTGGTCAATTACAAATCGGCCAATACAGATGTGCTGGCCTGGATTGTAGAGCGGACCAGCAAGAAATCATTACAAGCGATGTTGCTCGAAATAGTCGAAGCCGCGGGGCTGGAACATACTTTTTACATGTCTACAGATCGTGACGGTGTCCCCAATACCAACGGAGGCGCGTGCATGACGGCCCGGGATCTTGCCCGTTATGGATTAGTTTTTGCTCGAGAAGGTCGGGGAATGTCGGGTGAGCCGATCGGCAGTCATCAGTTGATGGAGGCGACGAGGCACTGTACCGGCCCGACTTTCGCCCCGCCCGACAATTACATACACTACGGCAATCAGCTCAAGACCAATGGACAATGGATCGGGCACAGTGGCTGGGGAGGACAGCTGCTGATGGTGAATCCCGATAACGCGACGGTTGTCGTATTTTTTAGTGTGTTGGAAAACGAAAGTGCTTCAGATGATTCCTATAGTCGAGCCATTGTCGAGATGGCACAGGAACTGCTCGAGATGTAAGACCTGTGTGGGTCATACGGAAAAATCTGGTGACCAAGGCTGAGCAAGATGGGGATAAAAGACTGAAAAATGTGCCTGATTTATTTCTTTAGGTTGTGACAATTATGAGTAAGGAAAAACAACAAGATTCACCGATCGTCTGCAAGGGCTTGTGGAAAATTTTTGGGACTAATCCTGCAAATATCCTGAAGGAGGTCGATCCTGCCTGGTCGCGAGCTGAGGTGCAGGAAAAGACCGGACACGTTATCGCGGTCAAGGACGTCTCGTTTCAAGTCGAGCGCGGTGAAACCTTTGTGGTGATGGGACTCTCTGGCAGTGGTAAATCAACACTAGTTCGATGTATCTCTCGTTTGATCGAGCCCACGCGCGGTGAGGTTTTAGTCGATGGGATAGATACGGTGACCATGCCCGAAAAAGACCTGATCGAACTGCGTCGACATAAATTGAGTATGGTGTTCCAACACTTCGGTTTGCTCCCTCATCGCCGTGTCATCGAAAATATTGCCTACGGCCTTGAGGTACGGGGTATGCCTCGGGATGAGCGTCTCGAGAAAGCCGGAGAAGTATTGGAATCTGTTGGCTTGAGCGGTTGGGGTGATAATTATCCTCGTGAGCTATCAGGTGGTATGCAGCAGCGAGTTGGTCTCGCACGGGCGCTGGCAGTCGATCCGGAAATCATGTTGTTTGACGAGCCCTTTAGCGCGCTCGATCCACTGATCCGGCGCGAGATGCAGGATGAACTGCTTCGACTTCAGTCGGTGGTGCGCAAAACGATGGTGTTCATTACGCACGATTTTCTGGAAGCCATCAAAATGGGTGACCACATCGCGATCATGAAGGATGGTGAGTTTGTCCAGATTGGCACACCGGAAGAAATTGTCGCTAATCCTGTGGATGACTATGTGCGAGATTTCTCTGAAGATGTACCCCGCCATAAGGTCCTGACCGTCAATTCCATTATGAACAATGATTGTTGTTGCTGTGGTGAGAATGAAACCGTATCAGGCGCCCTGGAAATGATGGATAGACATCAGACTCAAGCCGTTTTTATCGTCGACTCAAATAAAAGCTATCAGGGCACCTTAACTCGTGAACAAGCCATGGCTGACTCGAAGTCCGGTTCACCCATGAGCCAGCTCATTAACAAAGAAACTGTCGTATCACCGGATGCTCTGATCGAAACACTGATTGCCACCGCAACCCGTCTCAACCATCCGATTCCTGTGGTCGACTCCGATAACAAACTGCTGGGTGCAGTTGACCATCGCGCGATACTACTGGCAATCGAAGGCAGTTAGGCTATAGCAGATTAGACGAACGACTCAAGCTGTTTACATCACCAACAAATAATGAAACGCTCTGGCGAACAACGGAACCTGATTAAGCCTATCGGTATAAGTACAGCCGTCATTGCTGTTTCAATCTTAATCGCGCAGTTCACACCAGACGAGCAAAAGTTTCCACAACAAATTGTTGATGCCTTCCCATTTGCTGACTGGATCAATAGCGGACAAGCCTGGCTAAAGGAAAACTACCAGTGGGCGACTCGGGCATTTGCAAATGTCATTCGCAATTTAATTGACACGGTCGAGACGTTTTTGGTGCTGACAGCCTGGCCTGTGATTGTACTCGGCATCGGTTTAATCGCTTTTAGGTTCGGCGGCCTGCGCCTTGCCTTAGTCTGCTCTTTGTCGACCATGGCCTGGGCCAGTCTGGATCTGTGGGATGCTGCGATGTCAACCCTCAGTGTGATGTTTGTATCTGTGCTGATCGCATCGCTACTCGGAATCGTGCTTGGAATTTTCGCATCTCAGAACGATCGATTTGAAGCTGGAATCCGACCCATTCTAGATACCATGCAGACACTACCTGGCTTTGTCTATTTACTGCCTGCAATATTCTTTTTTGGAATTGGTTCTCCACCCTCTGTCCTCGCGATCGTAGTCTACGCGCTACCCCCTGTCGCACGGTTAACCAACTTGGGGATTCGCCAGGTGCCCCACGAAACGATCGAGGCAGCACGCTCTTTTGGTTCTACGAACAGGCAACTGCTGTTCAAGGTAAAACTCCCTCTGGCACTGCCATCAATCGCAATGGGTATCAACCAAACGATTATGATGGGACTGGCCTTGGTGGTTCTTGCTGCCTATATAGGCGCCGGAGGACTGGGCTATGAGGTTTATGTCGGTCTCCGCCGGCTTAGATTTGGTCAGGGTTTAGAAGCGGGTATCGCGATCCTCCTCATGGCGATCATGTTCGACCGGATCACTACCGCTGCAAGCCTACGCCAACAGGGCAACGATCCAAACAAAGGGTTCAAGCTACTCCCTAGCCGACTTCAGGGGCAACCCTGGGCCGAGACTTTTGAACAAGCCCTCACACTCGTCTATGTAATATGCGGCGCGATTAGTGGTCTGTATTCGAAAGTTCTGGCCGGTTTTGCCCAAACCATTACACGCCCGTTAGGTATCAAATTCAGCAGTGGACTCCATCGACTGGTCATCGCCAACGGGTATTTCCTGACCTCAGTGACCCTTCTTACACTGGCCTATCTTTTCGACGCCCACGTCACCGGACTTGGTAGCTATCCCTCCAGTTGGGAATTTTCAATCCAGAAGCCAGCCGATGCGGCGTTGGAAGCACTCACAACGAGTACACTGTTTATTGGCATCACGACGTGGTTTCGTGGTTTCGTTTTCAGCTGGATGTTGGATCCGCTCGCAGAATTTCTGGTCGGCCTGCCCTGGTGGTATGTGATTGGTTTGCTCAGCGCTTGTGTCTGGTTAGCCTGCAACAGAGCTACCGCAATCGTGTGTGTGTTTGGCTTGCTGTTTATCGGCGCGACAGGTTTATGGTCGATAGGGATGTTCTCGATGGCACAGATACTAGTATCTGTTGTTCTGTGTATGATAATCGGAATACCGCTGGGCATACTTGCCGCTGTAAACAATACTTTCGAGGCGATCATTCGACCGATATTGGATGCGATGCAGACACTGCCCGCGTTTTGCTATCTCATACCTGTGCTGATGTTCTTTGGCGGTAATGTGGTCTCGGCAGTAATTGCTATCATGATTTACGCACTGCCTCCGGTGATAAGACTAACTAATCTGGGGATCCGCGAGGTATCGACTGAGGCTATAGAGGCAGCAACCTCGTTCGGGTCTACCTTCTCTCAAACGCTATTGAAAGTGAAAATACCGCTTGCGTTGCCTTCAATTATGATGGGCGTTAATCAATCCATGATGATGGCGCTTGCCATGCTGATAATAACTCCGTTGATTGGTGGTGGTGGCATTGGACGGGAAGTCTTTGTCGGACTCTCCCAGGCCAATACGGGCCAGAGCCTGCAAGCCGGCCTGGGCATCGTGTTTTTTGCGGTCGTCCTTGATCGACTGACGCAGGCCCTGAGCACGCGCCAACAAAAAGCATTAGGACTCAATATCGGAGCACATTAGTCAAACCTACTGTGACGCATCCAGGGCCAGAAACTCCGATTGATAATGCTCTTTGAATTGCAATTATTGGCGGGCGCTGAAGATCTGTTGACTTACCCTTCCCCAAAGAAACCTTTTTAAATTATACTTTTAGAGACAAAGCGGTTTACAGGCATCAAATAAGCCTGATTCAACACCAACGGAGGTAATCAATGAACAATTGTAAGATTTTACGAAAATTCACAGTGGCCCTTGTAGTTGCTCTGGGAATGGCATTCATCCCGGCCACATCCTATGCAGCCAAGGGCGTTGTTAAGATTTGGGAAGGCGACTGGACCGGCAACCTTGTTTTCGGAAAGCTTTCCGAGATCATCCTAGAAGAAGAAATGGACTACAAAGTCAAGCAGATCTTCATGGCCGGCACGGCGGGCTGGGAAGCGATGGCCGCTGGCGACCTGGACATCGCCTTGGAGACCTGGCCGAGCTACAACGCGGATGCCAAGGCTAAGTATTTTGCCGAATACGGTGGCGACGGCTCTGTCATTTACGTCACCGAATCGGGTGTGGTTGGTGCTAGTGACTACTACATTCCGCGTTACATGTGTGAGGGCGATAGCTCGCGCGGCATCGAGGCGACAACACCAGATCTTTGCATGCACGCCAGAGGTGAATGTAGCAACTGTGGACTGGAGAAGCTCAACCAGTATGCCGATGTCTTTGCGGCGCCTGAAACTGCTCCAAAAGGGCGACTTGTGGGTTGCCCAGTTGCCGGTTGGGGTTGTGATGATCAGAAGAGACTCGACCTCAACGGTGTAAATTTTGAGGCTGTCGAACTCGGCACAGACACTGCGCAATGGGCGGAACTTACGGCCGCTTTTAAGCGAGGTGATCCGATACTGGTATACGCCTGGGAACCATTGTGGATATTCGCAGCCTATGATCTGGTTGGTATTGGCATACCAAAGAATGAAGACGGCAGCTGCTGGCCAACCTGTGGTTGGCCCCAGGATGTGACCTTCCAGGCGGCGAATCCGGATTTTGCGAAAAAGCACCCGGACGTCATCACCATGCTAAAGAACATGAAACTATCGAACGCTCAGCAGGCGCCGATGATCTTTGACGTGGATGTCGAGAAGATGACCGTTGAAGACGCAGTGCGAAAATGGATGGATGCTAACCCGGATGTCTGGAGAGCCTGGTTGCCATAGGCGCTGACATTAAATAAAAAAAAGCCCCTGGAACCCCAGGGGCTTTTTTTTGGCTATTGCTCCAAGGCTGTTCAGGGGATGGGTTACCCCACCCGCAGTATGTGCGGATCGAGGGCGAGATATACCATACCGGTTATTCTTTCTCATTTGATTGCACTAGCGCTGCTAAAGCCCGACCGGCAGATCAAGCTCAGTATCTTCTTTTGAGAGCCGGGTTTTCGAGCCTCATACCGGGACTATCAGGCTAAGGTTGATCGAGGCTGCGAAGTTGCTCACACTAAAGACAGATTCGGATTATCAACAGCGGCAGGGCATTTTGAAAACACCCTAAATCCAAAAATATTATGGCTGCCAAGAGCTTATGTGAAGTGCGAGTTCCCTTAAGGGTTCAGTGGTTGTTCCTGTTGGCGATGGGAGCCACGTGGGTGGCTTATGCTTTCTCCCCAGCTGATGCAGACAAGGCGTTAAAAGCCAATTCGTGCATCAAGTGCGATCTTACGAGGGTTGATTTTCATGACAAGCATCTTGCCGGAGTGAATCTCAAGTGGGCCCGGTTGAATTCGTCGAATCTTGCAGACACAAATTTGGCAGGAGCCAACCTGTACGGCGCTTTTGCAAACCATGTGACCTTAACTGGCGCCAATCTCGCAGCAGCGGACCTTCGCGGCGTGACGATGAAGTGGGGGAATCTGCGCCAAATTAATCTTTCGGATTCAGATTTAACCGATGCTGATCTGTTTCTTTCCGATCTTAGTGGGGCAGACCTTCGCAGAGTCACTCTGATCAGAGCCAATCTGATGCGGGTAAAGCTTGAGGATGCGAACCTCAGTCAGTCCACTCTGGTGCGCACAAATCTGATGGAGGCAAACCTGCGAGGGGCAAACTTAACTGGTGCGAATCTCACCAGAGCAAACCTCGGTGGAGCTAACCTGGCGTTGGCAAGATTTACCAATTCGGTTTTGACTGGGGCGATATTGTGGAGTGCGGACCTTTCCGGCGCCAATCTTTTGGGGGCAGATATTTCCGGCGCCAATCTTTCGGGTGCGATATTGTGCAAAACTGTCATGCCTGACGGGGTTCAGAACGATTCGAGTTGTTAGTGAGCCTCTCTGTTAGAGTGGTGGTGGGGTCGTGTACATCAGCCGGAAAAGGATTTCGGTTCCCTTAAAACTGGATTCGACTTGAGCAATTTCCTACCCAAGCATCTTGCCAGATTTCTAGCCCTGGGCGTGTGTCTTGGTGTGTTGTTCCTTGGCGGCGAACCCTCGTTTGCGCAGCAACAGGATCAATCTTTGGGATGCACAACGGGGGATTCTGGCATTGAGCCACCGTTTCCGTTCGATATCGGGGATGGCAATGATTATGGCCAGAGAAAACTGGAACTGACCGTGCCGGACAAGTGCCGGTGTGATGGCAGTAATTGCACACCGTGCCCCGTCGTGGTGGGGTATCACGGCTACGGGGAGAGCGGCACGAGCAAGCATAGCTGGAAGCACAGGCTTGAGCCAAAAGGTGAAGCGGTCGGTTTCATCAGCCTCTATCCAACAGGTGATATGACTGAAACCAATTATTTCAATTGGGGGGCGTTGAAGAAGCGCCGCAGTCGGACCCGCCAGAATTGGGCGGTCCCTTCCTGTCAGGCTGTTGACGATGGATGTTTGCTGGTGGATGGTATTCCGTGTGACTGGTGTGGTTCCAACAGCGAAGATGACGAGATCTCAACCCAGCGAGAGATTGATTTTACCCTGGCGATAATTCAGTGGACCATGGATCACTATTGTGTGGATCCGGAGCAGATATTTGCAACCGGATTCTCAAATGGCGGTCTAATGTCCTATCTGCTTTCCAGACATCCAGAGACATCCGGCGTATTCAAGGCTCTAGCGCCTGTGGGCGGGATAGATCAAGCAGGACGCAACGATCACCTTAAGTGGATCCATGCGCCGCCGGAGGGGAATTCACCGTGGATTCTGCACGCCAATGAGATCTTCGACCGGTTTGAACCCTACGACGGCCGAACCTACGCCGACCATCCCGGCAACGCAGGAGGCGGATGGAATTCCGTGTGGCTTTATCCATCGGTGCTGCAGGTGTTCGCCAAATATGTAGCCGATAACGACGGTTATCTTGATTGTGGTTTTGCACCGACCGATATGGGTGATCGATATGGCATGCTGGATGTCGGCGGCGTTGTGCCCGAAGGGTATCGTCGGCTTTTTGAGCTTGAGGGCTCCGGGCAGAAGATGTTGCGCTGTTTTACCAAAGATGCCCAGGGAAAGGTCTGCCGCAAACTCGCAATCTGCCTATGGGACGGGGGTGCGCCTGGAGATGATCTGGGTGTCAGTGAGTCAGAAACCCAGTCGGATAACTCCAAAATAACGCCAGGCGCGACACATGACCGCGCTGGGCGTGAGTGGATGGGAGGCGACGAACCTGGCATGGGAGGCATCGCCCCAATGGATGTGATGTGGCGTTTTTTTCAGTCGTCCGTGAACCCATAGAGAAAAACTTCACCCGCAAGTGCGTCGGTGGGTATTGTCATCCTAGTGGTACTAGGATTTGCGCCAGCGGATTTTGTCCGAGCGATCGCGTTGTGTCTTGCCGGCACGAAAACGTCCGAAAAAGAAAAAGGCGCCAAGCCCGATGACAATCAGGCCGCCAAATATGATCTCGTTCCAGCCCATCAGTTGCGGCTGCGCAGCTTGGCCAGCAGCCGAAGTATCTCGAGATACAGCCAGATCAGGGTCACCATCAAACTGAAGGCGCCATACCACTCGAGGTATTTGGGTGCGCCCTGTGCGGCGGCTTCCTCTATGAAGTCAAAATCCAGCACCAGACTGAGCGCAGCGATGGCCACCACAAAAAGACTGAAGCCGATACCAAATAGACCGTTGCTGTGGATGAAGCCGATACTGGAGCCAAAAAAACCCATAACAAAGCTGACCAGGTATAAAACAGCGATTCCGCCGGTGGCGGCAACGATCATCAGCCGGAAGTTTTCGGTCGGTTTGATCAATCCACTCTTGTAGGCAAGCAGCAATATCCCCAGCGTGCCAAAGGTCAGGCCCATCGCCTGTATTACGATGCCGGGATACTGCGCCTCAAACATCGCTGAGATACCACCCAGCGCCAGGCCTTGGGCAAGCGCATACAGGGGGGCGGTAATGCCCGCCCATTGACGCTTGAAAATTGTGATCATCGCCAGCACCAGACCGCCGATCAGTCCGATCCACAACAGGCCGGTGACTGCGGCCGGGTCGCCACTGCGGAAAAAAATATTCCACGTAAAAGAGGCAGTCACAAGGCAGAGCACCAGCAGAATACCCGTTTTGTTGACAGTTCCCGCCAGCGTCATGCGCTGCGTTGATGCTGCCTCAAAGGTGGCGTCTGGTTTGAACGCCTCGCCTCGGAACATGGGATTGCCGGTCCGGCCGAAAGTCGTCAGGGCATTGTGTTTGGACATAAAGGGCTCCTTGAAGTAACAGGTTATATTGTAATGCCAAGTACTTCGACACAAGCCTTAACCAGGTGTAATCAGCGCATTGTCAAAGACAGTGAGCTGTCACCAATAGCCTGATGCGTAATTGAGGAAAACTGCAGTGAAAGACACCTTAAGAACACCGCAAGAGCGTTTCGCACAAATGCCGGATTTTCCCTACCCGCCTAACTATCTTGATGACCTCGCTGGTTATGAAGGGTTGCGTTGCCATTATCTTGATCTGGGCCCTAGTGATGCCAGCCAGACTTTTTTGTGCGTGCATGGTCAGCCCACCTGGGGATTTCTGTTTCGCCGGATGATCCCGGTTTTTCTTGAATCAGGCGCCCGGGTAATAGTGCCCGATTTATTTGGTTTTGGCCGATCAGACAAGCCCACAGATCAGGCGGTGTACACCTTTGATTTTCACCGCAATATGCTATTGGCCTTCCTCACCCAATTGGAGCTAACAAACCTCACGCTGGTGGGCCAGGATTGGGGCGGCATACTGGGTCTGACGTTGCCGATGGAGCCCCCATTGCGCTTCTCGCGATTGCTGTTGATGAATACTGTTCTGGGCACGGGGGACAAGCCCTTGGGAGATGGTTTTCTCGCCTGGCGCCAGTGGTGTCGAGACAATCCCGATATGTCGGCAGGCCGATTACTGGGTCGGGCCTGCCCGCATCTTAGCGATGCCGAAAAAGCCGCCTACGACGCCCCTTTCCCGGATGCCACCTACAAAGCGGGGGCCCGGGCCTTTCCGGAATTGGTGCCTGATCATCCGGATGCACCCGGCGCCGCGTTGTCACGCGCTGCCCGGGACTGGTTATCACAGCAATGGACCGGTAAAACCTTTATGGCGATCGGGATGACGGATCCGGTTATCCCGCCACGGGCAATGATGGCTTTGCAAAAAACTATCCGCGGCTGTCCTGACCCGCTTGAGGTAAAAGACGGCGGGCATTTTCTGCAGGAGTGGGGTAAAAGCGTCGCCCAGGCAGCGGTTAACCAATGGAGCCCATCAGGCGGCTGAAGGCCTGGCCGGCTAACCGAATTCATTACGGTTGAGCGTTGGCTTATACCCCACCCGTGAGGGAAGGGTGTGACAGATGGAAGCCTGCTTGCTAGAAAAGCCCCGGGCGTAGGGGGGATGCTGCGACCAGGCCGCCGTCAATAGTCAGTGTCTGCCCGGTCATGAAACTTGCGGCATCGGAGGCAAGCCACAGGGCGGCTTGCGCTATATCTTTTGGTTGACCAAAACGCCCGGCTGCGTGACGAGCCAGGGCGTCGGTCCTGGCCGCATCCGGGTCATCGGCAAGATCAAAGGCGGCGTCGGCCATCTCGGTCATGATCCAACCAGGGCAGATTGCATTGCAGCGTATGCCCTGGTGACCATGATCGATTGCGATTGAGCGGGTCAAGCCGTGCACAAAGGCCTTGGAAGCGTTGTACAGCGCCATCGACGGGTCGGCATGATTGGCACTGATAGAGCCGATGTTAATAATGGTTCCGCCGCCGTTACCGGCCATCAGTGGAATAAATTCCCGGCAGAGTGCAAAAACACCCCAGGTATTTACACCCATCAGTGCTTCAAAATCCTCATCGGTACTATCAACGACAGTTTTCTCTACCTGCACGCCTGCGTTATTCACAAGAATATCAACTTTGCCAAGGCGACTAACGGCCTCGCCCGCCAGTTTTTTTACCTCGTCGCTACGACTGACATCAGCCGTAAGTGACGAAACGCCTTGAGGTAATGGCTCTTTAGGCTCGCTTCGGCTGCAGGTCAGCACCTGGGCGCCTTCACGGGCAAAGCATTCGACGATGGATCGCCCGATTCCACGGCTACCACCGGTGATGAGTGCAGTTTTGTTTTTAAGTTGTCCGCTCATGGGGTAATTACAGACGCATCTGTTGAGCTTGGGCTGTCAGTCCGCCATCGAGCACCCACAACTGACCCGAAGCATAGCGCGCCTCGTCCCCAGCCAGCCAGTTCACCAGGTTAGCCACATCCTCAGGCGTGCCATAACGGCCAATCGGGTGCACCCGGCGGACTTCATTTTTCAGGCTATCGATATCACCGCTGGAACCAAAGAAACTTTGCAGCATCGGGGTATCGATATACCCGGGACAGATGGCGTTTACCCGGATGTTGTCCGGGCCGTGATCACAGGCCAGCGCCCGGGTCAGGGCATGGACGGCTCCCTTGGTTGCGCAGTAGGCAGCCAGGCCAGGGTCTGCAATAAAGCCATCGTAAGAGCCAAAGTTAATGATTGAGCCTCCACCCGCCTGGCGCATCAGCGCAAGACCATGCTTGCAGGTCAAAAACGTTCCGGTGACGTTAATGGCGAATATTCGGTTCCACTCTTCGAGCGAAGTCTCTTCAACTGTTTTTTCGATCTCAATGCCTGCTGCGTTCACCAGAATATCGAGCCGGCTCTGTTCGGTGTTGATCCTTTGCATCACTTTGCTGACGCTTGCTTCTGAGCTGACGTCACACTCAGCATGCAGTACCTGCGCGGGCACTGAACCAGAATCACCGCTAATGTCTGCGGCGTAGACGGTTGCGCCCTCGGCCGACAGGCGTTCACAGATGGCGGTGCCGATTCCCCCGACGCCACCGGTCACCAGGGCAACCCGTCCACTCAGCGAAGCAGATGATTTTGCGTTCATGGGCTGCATGCCCGCTGGTACGCGTCCAGGATCAGGCCGTGAAAGTGATGCACTCCATGCTCACTCAAGCCCGAACCATCAGGGTCAATCAGATAGCGCCCCTGGGTAAAGCCTGGGGTGCGCATTCCTCGCTGTACGCTCTCCACCAGGCCAATGTCTTCAGGTTGCAGCACATCATCAATGAAGGCAATGGCCTCGAGTTCAGCAGGTTCGGGCTGAGCGGTTTCAAAGAAAAAATCGAACTCCTCGTAAGTTTCTTGGGGCCCGACTGGAATGAAGCGCCAGACCATAAAGTTACCCCGGCCGGGGTATCGCATCAGTGTGGTATTAGGCCACAGGTACCACACGGCATGGTCGGTGACACTGGCATCCGAGATGGTATAGGCCTGGTTATCGGTACGCCCGGCCTGCGCCATATGACTTGAGTAAATGCCGTGTGTCGTGACTTTATAGGTATCCATCTCGACCAGCGAGACGAAGTCCTTGTGGGCAACCGGGCAGTGATAGCATTCCAGGAAATTGTCGACCACAGTTTTCCAGTTGGCCTGGATGCGGTAAGTCAGGCGATGGGCAAAGGTCAGGTCCGCCAGGTCCGGTGCATAAGACAGAATCTCCTTAGCGAGGTTGCCAGAGGCATCGGCCAGCGCCGACGAATCGTTGTCGAGGTTCACAAACACCAGGTGACAGAAAGTCTCCACACGGATGGCATCCAGGTGAATGTCGGCCTCACAAAAATTCTCAATCAATTCACTGCGTCTGGCCCGGCGCAGGCTGCCGTCCAGGTTGTAGACCCATGCATGGTAGGGGCAGGTTATGGCTTTCACTTTGCCGGCACCGCTCAGCAGTTCATGACCACGGTGTTTGCACACGTTATAAAAGGCGCGTAGTTCGCCTTGTGTATCACGCATGGCGACGATGCTTTGCCCCTGGATATCGGCAGTGACATAACTGCCGGGTTCACGCAGTTGTTCTTCATGGCAAAGAAACTGCCAGGTTTTTGCGAATATCTGTTCTTGCTCGATCTGCAAGAATTGCGGCTCAAGGTAGCAGTCACTGTGGATCGAGCGTGATCGGCTCGCTACGGCATCATAACCATCGCTGATGCGCAGCCATTCCTGTGTGTGAAGTTTCTGATTCATGGGTCAACGGACACCAGGATCGGGGCAGTCAGTTCAGACAGCGATTTCCGCTGCATGCCATTATCATCGAAATTGGCTGGGTCAAGCCAGGCCTCAAACGCTGCTTTAAGTTGTGGCCATTCCTGGTCAATAGCCCCATACCATGCGGTATCACGGTTGCGCCCTTTATAAACTGTTGCCTGGCGAAAAATCCCCTCGAAAGACAATCCTAAGCGCAACGCAGCGCGACGCGACCGTTCGTTCAGGGCATCACACTTCCATTCATAACGCCGGTAACCTGAATCAAAAGCATGTTTCATCATCAGGTACATGGCTTGG
>CBFIBN010000019.1:14325-19441 GCA_965660775.1 Arenicellales bacterium
CAGGCCCATGCCTCTCGGGATCGAGCCCCTCGAGCCGACAATAGGACCCCACTAGGGGTTCCTTGCGGGGAAAGGGCGGCGGCTTCCAGTTGGTAACGGGAAGCCCGATCGCAACATTTGAGTTAGTCATGAGAAGTCCAGTTTGATTATGTGACAGCCTACTAATGGCAACGGACTAATTTTCCGTGCTTCTCGTCACTATTATCACAGCATGTGTCATTTGAATCATCTGAAGTCTTTGGTGCAACGGCTTTTTGGGTTAAGGGCCTTAATCGATTGTCTGTCAAACGTAGGTATCTGTTGCTGGACCGAGTTGTTCTCCAACCCAGTCAATGTTGAATCCAGAAGATGATGCGGGTGCGATCTGTGAAGGGCGCGGATGGGTAAGTCCTCTCAGGTCTGGGCTAAGTATCAGGGGTTCGCGTAGATCGCATCCCGCTATTAACAGATCGGGTTTCGCTCCCAGGGCGAGATTCAGTATTGCCGTGCAGGCAATGTCACCACACCAGGGTCCGTCGATGCGCATTTTCATATCGGCCTTAACACAAAGATCACGAATCTCACGAGCAATACTGAGTCCGCCAATAAGTGCCGGCTTGATGCATATACCAGCGGCGATACCATCATCCACGGCCTGCTTAGCCACATCCAAGTCAGTACTGGTCTGGCCGTCCAGAAGGATTTGTGCGCCAAGGCCCTGCACCAGTTTTTGGTTTTCTTCATAAAGACGACACGGTTCTTCCCAGATTAGGCGAGGGTCTTCGATAGCGTTGATAGCCTGACTCGCCTGCTCGAAAGACCATCCCCCATTCGCGTCTACCAGCAAAGTTTGAGAGTGAATCATTAAATCCAGTGCGGTTCTAATCAATTCCAGCTCATGTTCAAGGGTATAGACGCCAACTTTGAGCTGAATCACCTTTCGCTCTGGCCCTGCTGCCAAGATCCGTTTACTGATGCCGTCCTTGTGGCTTTCGGATATGGAAAAATAATCTTCTATACTGTTGTTAAGTGCGCCTCCCAACATATCGGCAAATGGAACATTATGTTTGCGTGCAAGCAGATCCAAGTAAGCCGTCTCAAGCCCAAAGGCAATCCCACGCCATGATTTATCCTTTGTCTGAATATGCTGTATAAGCTCAGCGAGAGCCTCTTCTGACTGACCAAGTAAGGCGGGGAGGAATGTCGACTCTTCCGCATAGCGCGAAAGACGTTCTTCAGTTGCAAGAGAGGGGGCAGGAACGATTTCCCCAAGGCCCGATATTCCTTGTTCAGTATGCAGACATAGAATCTGTCCATATATCGCGTCTTGCGAGACATGCGACATGTTGTAGGGCCCATCCCGAAATGGGGTCTTAAAATCCCAGACTTCAATTTTATTTATTCGCATCTATAAAGCACTTGCTCAAGTTTGCCGGTAACCCAACCAGGCAATGAGCGTATGACTAACCACCTGTCGAACTCGTCGGCACCATCGCCTGATAAATCAAACGGGCAAAATGCTGCTGAACAGGATCCCAGTAAGGGGAGAGAACGCCGCCGGTAAATCCATCGGAAAGGCGACCTCTTTGCATTCTTTGTAGAATGCCAATGTCTTCAAGATTCAAGTCATGCCAGTTCCTGATGACGGCATTGCGAGCATTATGGTATTGGTCACCGTTGGCACCGTCACCCACAAAGTAAAGACTGATGTTTTCTGTGGTGTGACTGGCGTCTACCGGGATTGGAACAAAAACCACCAGCTGGTCAGGAAAGATCTCAAACGCAAAATTGGGAAATAACACGAACCAGTCGCCGCGGTTTTTCTTACTATCGGGGAGCTCCGGAAAGTAGGGAAGGCCCTCGCCCCGGGTTGGATCGGTTTTCTTAAATGTATAACCACATGAGAGGATATGGTCTTCAAATGTCGGTGGATCCCGTTCGGCCATCGTCACAAACGAATGCAGCCACGGATGACAGGAAAACACATGGTACGGCTCAATAAAGTTTTCGATCGCGAGCTTCCAGTTGGCCTGGATGTCAAAGTTCAGTGACCCGCCCATGCGAAGAGAATCAAGATCATAGCCTTCCAGTTTTTCTAGAAGAGGAGCGAGATACGATGAAAACGATCCGGCCTGTCCATCCAGATTGACAAAGATCCAGTCGTGCCAGGTATGGCAATGCACCTCGACAAGATTGGTTGAGGCGCAATTGGCCGGTTGAGTATCATGTTTGTCACCCCCAAAGAAATGAGGTCGAGCCAGCAATTGTCCTTTTAAGCTGTAGCTCCATGAATGATTAGGGCAGACGATGTTACGACAGTCGGACTTTGGTTTATCGACAAGAGCAGCGCCGCGGTGAATACAAACATTATGGAATGCCCTGATGACCCCGTCGGTGTCTTTGGCCAGAAGCAGCGACTGCCCGGCCACCTCTACCGGGCGGACTGCTCCGGTTCCACGGAGATGATGGGCGAATTCGGCAAACACCCAACTCCTTTTAAAGACACATTCCCGCTCGGCATCAAAAAAGGCGGGATCGACATAAGCATCATTCGGCAGAGTTGATCCCTCTGCGGTGGGCGCATTCAGGCGTTGCCATAGTGCCTCGTCAAGCCATTCAGTTCCATTCATAGGGTTGACTCCTGATGAAAAGCGAATTCGCCGTTAGTGCTACACCCTACATGCGATAGTCGGTGTCGTGAGGCATGGATTATCTAATGGCCCATGCCGCTTTAAAGCCTTCAAGTATGGCCTCTTCAACGGTCCGAGGGGCTAAAGCATCGCCGATTTTTTTGATTTGAAAGGGCGGGGTATCAGGGTTTTTGAAGTCGCTCATCCAGTCACAATCATTGTTTGACTGGGGCGGGTAACAACTGACAATCGTGTCGACATCATCACAAATAATCGCTTCGCCATTAATGGTATGTTGAAAAAATGCTGTTCGATCCTGCGCCCCAAAAAACCGCGCGTAGTAAGTTAATTCAACATTAAGACTCTGGAGTTCACCGACCCATTGATCCCGCACAATGGCCGGAATGGATTCTCCACAGGTGCTTGCCCCTGAAAGCAGTCTGACCTTGTGGCCGCTAAGAGCAAGCATCTGGGCGACGCCCAGTCCTGCCCAATCGGAACTCCAGTCGGCGATCACCACATTTTGGCCAGCGAGTTTCTCGCCTGCGATCACAGACCATGCGTTTAGAAATTGCACGCCAGTGACTTCAGCCTCGGGTAGGCGAGGGATAGCACCTGTACTGACGATGACCACATCCGGCCCTATGGCATGTAATGCATCCTGGCCTGCCGAAGATGCCAGGCAGATCTCGACAGCACTTCGATCGAGCTCGCTCATCAAGTTGGTAGTGACACCGCCAAACTCAGATCTGCCAGGGAGCCTTTCGGCCAGATTGACTTGCCCTCCGAGTTTGGTTTGCTTTTCATAAAGGACCACTTTATGCCCCTGATTAGCGGCGGTTACAGCGGCTTTCATACCACCCGGCCCACCACCAATAACCCAGACTAATCGCTTGTCATGGATTGATTGAGGTTTAAATTCCAGCTCCCGGCCGGTGACGGGGTTCTGGATACAGGAGATGGCGTGATGGGTCAGTCGATGGCCAACGCAGGCCTGGTTGCAGCCTATGCAAGCCCGGATATCTTCGCTTTTATTTTCTGCGACTTTATTGGGAAAGTCCGGATCCGCAATCAAGGCCCGTACCATGCCGATCATGTCTGCTTTTCCTTCGCTTAGTATCTTAGATGCTGTTTGGGCCTGATTGATTCGGCCGGCAACCAGCACTGGCTTGGAGATGACGGTTTTTAGTTGTGCGGCATCTTCTGCAACGAAAGCATGCGGAACAGCCATCGGCGGGAAGACATGTATCCAACCATCTGGTGATGCACAGGATCCGGAAATAACATTGAAATAATCCAGATGACCTTCATTTTCCAGGATTTGGCAGATCTCGATTGCCTCTGTTTTCTCCACGCCAGATTCAGTTTTTTCATCAAGCGTAATTCGAATTCCCAGTGTTCTTGAGTCGCCGATAGCGCGTCTGGTTCTTGCGATGGATTCAGATAGAAAACGCATGCGGTTTTCGAGGTTGCCACCGAACTCATCCTGACGGCGGTTTGTGTTGGGGTTAAGAAATTGCCCAATCAGGTATCCCTGGCTGGCCAGTATCTCAATACCATCGAGTCCAGCTTCAGCAAGACGGGCGGCTGCCGTAGCGTAACTTTCGATCACTTCCCAGATCATGTCATTCGGCATGGGGATCGGTACCACGCGATAGCGATCATCGGGGGTATCGGACGCCGAGTAGACCAGTGGCCGGGATCCATCAAGACTGTAGCGAACTGCTCGGCCGGCATGAAATAACTGGCCAAAGACGGCGGTACTATGCTTGGCGCAGGCACGGGACAGTTCTGCTAATCCCGGCATGATGTCATCGCGCCCTGCATTGAGATAAGCCGATTCAAAAGTAAAACTTGGGTGAAAGGCCATACCCTCCAGGATAATGAGCCCGGCGCCGCCTCTTGCACGGGCCTCGTGGTAGGCAATGAGCTCATCGCTGACGAGACCGCCAGCGCCCAGTGTTGTGCCATGTGGCGGGTTAAAAATCCTATTTCTTAGTTTGGTTGGGCCTAGACTTATTGGCTCAAATAGGTTTTCGTACATGGGTAATAGTCCGAGAAAGTAGGCAATGACAGTGATTTGGGCTCTGCACTAATCAGCCCAAATCAAGCGCCTGCAGGTGTCGCACAAATGAAGGTACAAGTGTACAATTTAAGTTATGAAAGACACAAGTGTACCAGACCAGGTAGTTTCTCAGCCCGCACATGTGTTGGAGCGCCTGACCCGGACTCTGCCTAGCCTGACACCGGAACTGCAGAAAACCGCTGCCTATGTTCTTGAGAATCCCAACGAGATTGGGGTGAGCTCTATCCGTGAGATTGCTCTAAAGGCGAAGGTAAAACCCAATTCTTTGGTTCGAATGGCGCGCAGAGCCGGCTTCAAGGGCTACGAGAATTTTCGAAAGCCGTTTCGTGAGCAGATTCGCCGCGGTGAATACGATTATCGAGACCAGGCTAAATGGCTTCAGTCGCTTAGTTCTGGAGGCCTATCGGATAGAATTTATGCA
>CBFIBN010000020.1:0-19411 GCA_965660775.1 Arenicellales bacterium
GAAGTACGCACCCAGGTCGAATCGGGCAATGTTACGTGGGACATCGTTGATGTCCTGCCACACGAAGCTCGGGTTGGCTGTGATGAAGGCCTCTTTGAGGAACTGCCCCGTGATGTCTTCACCCCGGCAGCCGACGGCACTTCGATGGACGACGATATCATGGTGTCCGTACCGAATGACTGCGTCGTACCGCAGATTTTCTGGTCTTACGTCCCCTTCTATCAGGAAGGCACCTTTGATGGCAATGCTGCTGGAAACCCGAAAACGATCGCTGACTTCTTCGATGTCGCGAACTTCCCCGGCAAGCGTGGTATTCACACCTGGGGCAACGCACTGGTCGAAATGGCACTGATGGCCGACGGCGTAGCACCTGGTGACGTTTACTCTGTGTTAGACACCGCTGAAGGCATGGATCGTGCTTTTGCCAAACTCGACACAATCAAGGATCACGCCGTATTCTGGTCGTCAGGCGCGAAACCGCTTGAACTGATCACCAGCGGCGAAGTGTCGATGGCCTTGGCCTATAACGGTCGTATCGGCGCTGCTATGCTTTCAGAGGGTGCGCCCTTTGTAATCAACTGGGATGGACAGGTTCTTGAAGAGGAATGGCTGGCCATGCTCAAAGGCACACCGAACGCTGACGAAGCACTCAAGTTCCTGATTCATGCGAGTGCCCCAGAGCAGCAGGCGGGCCAAGCTAAGTGGATCACCTATGCGCCGATGCGCGCCTCAGGCATCGATCTCATCGAAGCTGGTGAGCCTTGGTTCAACACCGGCGTGAACATCATGCCGCTGATGCCCAATGCACCGGCAGCTTTGAGTCAAATGCACTTGTTTGCCGATCCTGACTGGTGGGCAGATAACGGTGACTCGATCTCCGAGCGGTTCACGGCCTGGATGGGTCAGTAAGGGCCCACTCCGGACAATTAGTTGTTAATACAGAAAGGGGTCGGTCAGTCGGCTGACCCCTTTTCTGTCACTCCCCGGCTATGATTGTCGGGCCTTACTCGCCGGTCCATGTCAATGTCAAATAGTCACCCGGCGTCGGCACAGACTCTGCTGACTGCCGACGGTATACCTCTTAAAACCAGCTTGCAGCGCTCGATGCGCCGCAGCAAGTGGCGAGCAATCGCCTTGGTAGCGCCTCCACTTATTTTCCTACTGGGCCTTTTTATCGTGCCCATTGGTAATCTGCTTACACGCAGTACCGACGACACGATTATCAACCATCAATTGCCTTTAACCTTCGCGATGCTTGACCAGTGGGACCGCGAGCAATTACCAGATGAAACCTTGTTTGAGGCAATGTACCTGGACCTTTCGAGTCTCAATAAATACCTTATTGGCGACAATTTTGCGGATGAAGTTGACCCCGATAATCCAAGCTGGAAAATTCAGATCCCCAAAAAGGGTCCTTACCGTGATCCTATTATTCGGATTGATCCTCGCTGGCAATCGCCGGATACCTGGATACCTATATATAAAATTGCCCTGGCCGGAGAAGACTTTGAAGGCACCGCAAGAGAAAAAAAGAACTATGCGCGGCGCGCCCATTTTGATATCTGTACTTACCTGACGCCGCTAACAAACGCAACCTGCTCCAACGTTTATAAGGCACTGCTCCAGTGGGATGGCGTCAGTGAACCCGGAGAAGCATTATTTAAGGCGCTTTACAAGGATCTCTCTTCAGCAAATAAGTTTCTTGTAGGTAAATCCAGCACCCGGATGAACTATGAGCGGCCAGGCTTTAAAAGCCTGATAAAAAAATCCAGCCGCAAACTGAAAAACCTCAATCAGCCACCGTACCGGGAGGCAATGATCAAGGCAGACAAGCGCTGGGGCGACGTCGCTTTCTGGCAAGCGCTGGTTCCCATGCAACACCCGCAGACAACTGGCTATTATCTCAATGCGGTAGATCGTAAATGGGATAAGGATTCCAACATCGTATTGCAGCCCGAAGAGCGCCGCGTCTATACGATGCTGTGGTGGCGAACTTTTCTGGTCAGCCTGATCGTCACTGTCGGCTGCCTGCTGCTGGCCTACCCGGTAGCCCACCTTCTAGCCACGCTGCCCTTGAAATATTCGAATATCTTGATGATCTGCGTGCTGATGCCGTTCTGGACTTCGCTGCTGGTACGCATTGTCGCGTGGATGGTCATGCTGCAACAGGAGGGGGTAGTCAATGACACCCTGGTTATGCTGGGTCTTCCCGATGAAAACCGCCTACCGATGATGTACAACTTCACCGGCACCGTGATCGTGATGATCCAGATCCTGCTGCCGTTTATGATTCTGCCAATCTACAGTGTCATGAAAACTATCCCGCCGAGTTACATGAAAGCCGCGCAGAACCTGGGTGCGCCGCCATCGCTGGCCTTTCTGCGGGTCTATATGCCGCAGACGCTTCCTGGCATTGGCGCGGGAGTCATACTCGTCTTTATCGTCGCCATTGGCTACTACATCACGCCAGAACTGGTTGGTGGCAAAGACGGACGCCTGATTGGCAATATGGTGGCGTACCACATGCAAAAGTCCTTGAACTGGGGGCTTGCTGCAGCTATGGGCACGATCCTTCTGGCCGGAATCATGGTACTGTATTGGGTCTACGACAAGATTGTCGGCATTGATAACATGAAACTGGGCTAAGACGATGGCGCTTCCTGCCTATGCGACCCCGGCCCAGCGTTTGTGGCACTACATTTATCTTGTCATCTGCGCCTTTGTGCTTTTCTTTCTGGTGATGCCGCTGATTGCCGTGATCCCGATCTCTTTCAGTAGTGCGCCCTTTTTGCAGTTCACGCCAGAGATGCTGCGCTTCGACCCTGAGGCTTTCTCGCTTCGCTGGTATCGGATCATGATGGGGGACTGCTCAGACCCTGGGATCACCACAGTCTGCAGCGATAACTGGAAAACCGGCGCCAAGAATAGCCTGTTTATCGGCGTCATCGCTACGGCACTGGCAACTACACTCGGAATATTCGCGGCCCTCGGTCTAAGCCGGCCGATCATGCCATTTCGGAAACTGATCATGGCCATCATGATCTCACCACTCATCGTACCTCTGATCATCACCGCGTCAGGGATGTTCTTTTTCTTTGCTAAACTCAATCTGGTATCCACATACGCCGGGTTGATTCTCGCGCACACCATTCTGGGCCTTCCCTTTGTGGTTATTACGGTCACCGCAACGCTGGTTGGCTTTGACTCCAGCCTGACCAAGGCGGCGGCCAGCCTTGGTGGTGGACCGATTCGCAATTTTTTCAAGGTACAGATGCCTCTTATATTACCCGGGGTAATCTCCGGAGCGCTCTTTGCCTTTATCACTTCTTTCGATGAAGTCGTAATCGTACTGTTCATTGGCGGGCCTGATCAGATCACTCTACCGCGCCAGATGTGGTCAGGGATCCGTCAGGAAATCAGCCCAACTATCCTTTCGGTTGCGACAATACTGGTCATTTTATCGATCTGCCTGCTGACGACGGTCGAACTGCTGCGCCGTCGAAGCGAACGGCTTCGAGGCATACGCCCGACCTGAGGCTTCACAAAGCTCATGACCCAAACCTCGCAGGCAACTCTGGCGCTCAAGGTCGAAGATCTCCACAAGCGATTTGGTGATGTCGAAGTGCTCAAAGGCGTACACCTTGATGCGGCTATTGGTGATGTGATCTCAATGCTGGGAGCATCCGGCTCTGGCAAGAGCACTTTTCTGCGCTGCATCAACCTTCTGGAAACACCCGATAGCGGTAACATCGCCGTACACGGCGAGACTATCGGTATGACTACCGACAAATCCGGGCGTCCCACGCCTAGTGACATGGCTCAAGTGATTCGGTTACGCGCGCGCCTGGGCATGGTCTTTCAAAGTTTCAACTTGTGGTCGCACATGACCGTGCTGGAGAACGTCACTGAGGCGCTAATACACGTGCTAAAGATGCCAAAGCCAGATGCGCTCGATCGCGCCCAGGCAACGCTCGATAAAGTGGGTATGTACGACCGCCAGGATTACTATCCAGCCCATATCTCTGGGGGGCAGCAGCAACGCGCGGCGATCGCTCGGGCTTTAGCCATGGAGCCCGATTTGATGCTCTTTGACGAACCAACCTCCGCGCTCGACCCAGAACTGGTAGGTGAAGTCCTCAAAGTAATGCGTGCCTTGGCCGACGAGGGACGGACCATGATTGTCGTGACTCATGAAATCGGATTTGCCCGCGATGTATCGAACAAGGTAATTTTCCTACATGAAGGGGCGATTGAGTCTGAAGGCACCCCTGCTGATATGTTTAGCAACCCAGAATCGGTGCGTTTTCGCCAATTTCTGTCCAACACACTGCACTAGCCGGGGACAGACACAAAGCGGTGCCCCGGTGTACCATTACCACGCTGGAATTTCCAACAACTAAAGGGAGATGAGAGATGATCAAGAAAAAACTAACAGCACTGGGGCTGGCTGGCGTGCTGGCGCTGGCAAGCGGCATTGCCACCGCTGGTGATCCGTTGCGGGTTGGCGTTGAAGGCGCCTACCCACCGTTCTCTTGGAAAGAGACTGACGGCTCGTTGAAAGGCTTTGACATTGATTTCGCAATGGAAGTCTGCAAAAGACTTAATCGAGAGTGCGTACTGGTTGAGCAGGAGTGGGATGGGATGATTCCCGCTCTGCTGGCAAGAAAGTTCGATACGATTATTGCCTCCATGTCGATTACTGAGGAACGAAAAAAGAAGATCGATTTCACCATCAAGTACTACAACACCCCGGCTAAGTTAGTCTCCAAGGCGAACCCAGGGTTTGAAGGCACTGCTGACGGTCTCAAAGGGAAGCGTCTGGGTGTACAGCGGGCAACCACTCACCAGTGTTCTGCTGAAAAGCTTTATCCGGGAGCCGAACTGGTCCTGTATGGAACACAAGAAGAAGTCTGGCAGGATCTGGCATCAGGCCGACTCGATGCCCAACTGTCTGACTCGCTTCAGGCATACGAGGGTTTCCTGGCTCTGGATGCAGGCAAAGGTTTTGATTTCCTGGGCGATGCCATTGACGACATTGAGTGCCAAGGAGTGGGAGCAGGCTTTGCAGTTCGCAAGCAAGACTCCGCGCTGCGTGATGCGCTTAGCCAGATCATCCTGGATATACGGGCTGATGGCACCTACAAAGCGATGAACGATGCTTATTTCGCGGTTGATATTTACGGTGGTTGAGTTGAACTACTGACGCTCATCCGATCTGAACGGGCCCCCAGCGGGCCCGTTCATTTTTCAACCCCAAAATGGATGCCGTCTGGGAGTACCGCAACCTGCTGTTGTCTGGCACAGCAGTAACAGTACAGTTGGCGCTGGCCTCGCTGACGCTCTCTGTGCTTCTCGGCCTCATTGGCGCTTCGGCCAAACTCGCTGTTAACCCAATATCCCGGCGTATCGCCAGCATTTACACCACACTGGTGCGCGGGGTGCCGGACCTGGTGCTGATGATGCTGCTCTTCTACGGCGGACAGCAGGTTGTCAATGATCTGGGCGCCGCCACAGGTTGGTGGGATTATGTCGAGATCAACCAGTTTATTGCTGGCGTCTGGTCTATCGGCTTTGTCTTTGGGGCCTATATGACTGAGACCTTCCGCGGCGCGATTCTTGCAATACCCCGCGGTCAGATCGAAGCCGGCATCTCCTGTGGCATGACACCACTGTTGATTTTCCGACGCATCACCTGGCCGCAGATGGTGCGCCATGCCTTGCCTTCATTTACCAACAACTGGCTCGTCCTGATTAAGGCCACGGCACTGGTTTCCGTGATTGGCCTGCATGATCTTGTCTGGAACGCATCTACCGCTGGGCGCTCGGTGCGTGAACCTTTCTCCTTCATGTTTGCGGTATTGATCATCTACCTCATTCTTACCGCCTTCTCGGACGTGGGCCTTCGCTGGCTGGACCGGCGCTACAACGTTGGAGTCGACCGGGCTTAATGGCAATCGCAGCGCAAGAACGGACTTTCTTCGAGTATCTCGTTTATATCAGCGAGAACCATTCACCGTTGGACTTCATGCTGGTCGCTGACCACATAGACAAATTCTTTTTTGGCGCGCTGCTGACTCTTGAGATCACTATCCTATCCCTGCTGATCGGGGGCGTTATGGCCGTACCGCTGGCCATCGCCCGGGCTTACCGCACACCATGGTTCAACGGTCCTATCTGGGGCTTTACTTATTTCTTTCGTGGCACACCACTGCTGGTTCAGACCTATCTGGTCTATTACGGCCTTGCCCAGTTTGACTTCGTTCGTGAGAGTTTTCTCTGGGGACCGATACTATCTAATGCCTGGTGGTGCGCGCTGATCACCTTCAGTCTCAATACCGCCGGTTACACCACAGAATTCCTGCGCGGGGCCATTGAAAATACCCCCAAGGGAGAGATCGAAGCCGCCCGGGCCTGCGGTATGTCGCAGGCCCGGATGTTGTGGCGAATAGTATTGCCCAGCGCGTTTCGCCGGGCCCTGCCGGCCTATTCCAACGAGGTGATCTTCATGCTGCACAGCTCCGTCGTGCTCAGCACTATTACCCTTCAGGATATCCTGGGTGTGGGCCGCTGGCTGAATGGCCGCTACTACCTGGCCTATGAAGGCTTTGTCACTGCTATGGTCTTCTACATGGTGCTGGTATTTTTTATCAGCACTGGGTTCAGGCTCTGGGAGAAGCGCTGGCTGGGCCACCTGCGGCCCCGTGATACTGCCGATGCCTGAGGCGGGCATGTAAAATATTGTCTTAACCATATGCTCGTACCTTACCGGCAACTTGCCAGAATCCCAGATGCCAGCGACCCTTAAACTCGCCCAGATGCTGATCCGTCGACCCTCAGTCACTCCAACTGATGGGGGCTGCCAGGATCTGATTGCGGACGCGCTTGCACCTTATGGTTTTGAGCCGGAGGCCATGAATTTTGGATCGGTACGCAATCTGTGGCTGCGTCGCGGCTCGACATCACCGCTATTCGTTTTTGCCGGACATACCGATGTGGTGCCCACGGGTCCCGAAGAAAGTTGGCGTTACCCGCCTTTTAAGGGCGCAGTCGTTGACGGCACTCTCCACGGCCGTGGCGCTGCCGATATGAAAGGTAGCCTGGCGGCAATGACCACTGCCTGCCAGAGATTCACCGAGTTACACCCGAATCATCGTGGCTCGATCGGACTACTTCTGACCAGTGACGAGGAAGGCCCAGCAGTAGATGGGACCGTACGTGTTGTTGAGACCTTGAGCGCCCGAGGTGATGTAATTGACTGGTGCCTGGTCGGTGAGCCGACGAGTTCGCAGCAACTGGGCGATACCATAAAAAACGGACGCCGGGGTTCTCTGGGGGGCACCTTGACAGTTCGCGGCATCCAGGGTCATGTGGCCTATCCGCATCTGGCCGACAACCCCCTTCACCGACTGGCCATCATCATCAACCAACTGGCGACACATCGCTGGGACGAGGGTAACGAATTCTTCCCGGCGACCAGCTTTCAGGTTTCCAACATCGCCGGGGGCACTGGCGCAACTAACGTTATTCCTGGCGATGCTCAGGCCCGGTTCAATCTACGGCATTGCCCCGACACCAGTGTCCAGTCAATCCGTGAAACCATTGACTCAATCTGCGCAGCACACGCCAAGGATTTCAACATAGACTGGGATCCCCCGAGTTTGCCCTATCAGACCCTGTCAGGGAAATTAGTTGCCGCGACTCAAAACGCCATCTTGGCGGTAACCGGCATTCAACCCACGCTTTCTACTGACGGTGGCACCTCAGACGGACGGTTCATCGCACCTACCGGAACTCAAGTTATAGAACTGGGACCGATTAACCGCACCATCCACCAAGTCGATGAAGCCGTAAGTATCGAAGACCTGGAACACCTTTCACTAATCTACGAACAGGTCCTCAAACACCTGCTTTCCTGAATGATCTCCAGAGCGTGGCATTGCATTACCAAACGGTAATACTTTGTTTAGCTTGCAGTAATGGAGGCCCGCTTAAGGTGCCCTGGAACTTAGCAACCATACCCAGGGAGATAACCCCATGTCACAACAACGAACGCTGCGACAATTCGCACCTCAGATCACCGCCGTCGCTCTTGCGTCCATAGCCACTGCCAGCGCAGTACTGTACGCAGGGCAAACCGCCACGGCACTGCCACAAAGCACCGACACAGTAATGACTGTCTCTGGCGGAGCCGGCTCTGGTTTTGCAGACCTGGTCGAGTCTGTGCGACCCGCCGTCGTTAATATTTCAATCCGCACGGTACAGCATACTTCAGCACGTCCGGACAATGATAATTCTGACAACTCATTTTCACGACGACGTGGTCATGAATTTGGCTTTGGTGGGCAACCGCAGATGCGTGAATTCATGGAACGGTTTTTCGGCGAGGCGATACCCAAGAAGCCACGTGGACCCATGGACGGCCGCTCACTGGGATCCGGGTTCATTATTGACGCTGCAGGCCTTGTAGTCACTAATCATCACGTTATCGGCGATGCTGACGAGATTGAGGTCATACTGGAAGACGGCCGTGCCTTCGCTGCGACAGTTCGCGGAAGCGACAAGCGCACCGACCTCGCCTTGCTGGAAATCGACGCCGACGAACCATTACCCTTTGTCTCATTTGGCGACTCTGACCACGCTCGTGTTGGCGATTGGGTGATTGCCATTGGCAATCCCTTTGGCCTCGGAGGCACTACGACCTCTGGGATCGTTTCGGCACGAGGGCGCGATATCAACAACGGGCCGTATGTCGATTACATTCAGATCGACGCCTCGATCAACCGGGGTAATTCGGGGGGGCCACTATTCAACAATGCAGGAGAAGTCATTGGCGTAAATACCGCGATTTTTTCACCTAACGGTGGCAGCGTTGGAATCGGTTTTGCAATTCCTGCAACTCTCGCACAGAACGTTATCAGCCAACTGCGTGATGATGGCCAGGTTGCACGGGCGTGGCTTGGCGTCGAAATACAGCCGGTCGGACCTGATATCGCCCAAAGCCTTGGTCTTGATGAACCGCGTGGTGCCTTGGTCTCGCGAATCAACCCCGATAGCCCGGCTGCTCGTAGTGATCTTCGCACCGGTGACGTTATCCTGAGTGTTGATGACGAGCCAGTGAAACGTATGCGTCACTTACCGCGCCTGGTAGCAAAAACCCCTGCAGGCCAGCCTGTCTCATTTAACGTGTGGCGTTCTGGAAAAGAATTGACAATCACGGCAACCCTGGAGTCACTTAGAGGTTCACGCCAGGCCCTCAGTCAGCAAGAGCAAGAGCCCACCCGCAAGCTGGGCCTGAAGCTATCGATGCTGGATGAGGCTAATCGGCAACGCCTGGGAAAAGGCCGCAGTGGCGTTCTGATCCAGGACGTAGCACCACGAAGCCCGGCGGCCCACAAGGGACTGCGGCCAGGAGATATTATTCTGAAAGTGGGTGACAACTCAGTGGATACGCCTGAAGATGTCCTCAATCAGGTTGATCTCGCTCGCACCGATGAACAACAAAAGGCGATTCTGCTGCTGGTCGAGCGCAACGGCAACCAACGTTATGTCGCCGTTAGAGCAGGCTAGCCTGCTCTTTTCAGTCACTGGCCGAGGGACTCCCCTCGGCCCGTACTGCTCGGTTAGAATTTCAGGACTGATACCCCAGACCGTGAAATTGCTATCTTGCGTATTCTGCTGATAGAGGACGACCCCGAAGCGGCTCGCTACGTTTCCCGCGGCCTGCGGGAAGCCGGCCATGTGACAGATACCGCGGACAACGGCCCCGACGGCCTGGCTCTGGCGACCAACGAATCTTATGATCTGCTTGTCATCGACCGTATGCTTCCGGCAATGGACGGGCTATCGGTGATTGCAAACCTGCGCGAACAGGGCAACAACACACCGGTGCTGATCTTGAGTGCACTGGGTGATCTTGAAGACCGGGTCACCGGGCTTCGAGCCGGCGGCGATGATTATCTGCCAAAACCTTTTGCTTTCGAAGAACTCCTCGCCCGAGTAGAGGCTCTAGGCCGACGCGCCCACCAGAGTGCAGTGGCGACGCAGTTCAAGGTAGCCGATCTGGAAATGGATGTACTGGCCCGACAGGTTCGTCGTGACGGGAGGCTCATCAACCTTCAACCCAGGGAATTTCGACTGCTGGAATACCTGATGCGCCACAACAGCCAGGTCGTCACCCGAACCATGTTGCTTGAAAATGTCTGGGACTACCATTTTGACCCGCAGACAAACGTCATCGATGTCCATGTCAGCCGGCTACGATCCAAAATAGATCGGGAGTTCCCAACGCAGTTGCTGCATACCATTCGCGGCGCCGGGTACATGCTGCGTGAACCTGACTAGTTTTCTCAGAAGCTCCACCTTTCGGATTGCGCTACTGTATGTGGCTCTTTTCACCGCGTCGGTACTCGTGCTATTTAGTTTTATCTACTGGTCTAGCGTGCGCTACATGGCAGATCAATCAGATGCCGCTATCCGTACCGAAATCAATACCCTGTCTGAGCGCTATGAGCACCGCGGCCTGGCTGGGTTGCGGCACCTGATTTCTAACCGAATCGACCGACAACAGCCTACCGGCACGTCTATCTATCTACTCACTGACCCACTCGGTCGAGTCATTGTTGGAAATATTAATCGCTGGCCAAAGGTGGCTGTGCGAGATGGCTGGCTGAGTTTCAATCTCGAGGCCCGTGATCGCGATGAGCCAGGGCTGCACCCGGCCCGGGCACGGCAATTTCAGCTGACCGGGGGTTTTCGCTTGCTGGTCGGACAAGATATCCAGGAACTCAATGCCGCGCGACTACGGGTCATTACAGCACTGGGTTGGGGTGTGGCTCTAACGCTGGTGCTTGGCCTGGCTGGGGGTTTTTTCATCAGTCGGCGAATGCTGACACGGATTGACAGCATTAACGACACCAGTCAGCGGATCATGGCTGGAGATCTGGGTCGGCGCGTGCCGGTCGGATCACGCGGTGACGAGTTCGACCAGTTATCGGCCAATCTCAATCGCATGCTGGATCAGATCCAAGAACTCCTGGATGGTATTCGCCAGGTCAGTGACAATATTGCACACGACCTCAAAACTCCCCTTTCGCGACTGCGTCAACGCCTTGAATCCCTGCGCGAGTCAAGCGCGTTGGAATCGGAACAGGCCCGGGCGCTCGAACAGGCGATAAATGAAGCCGATCGCCTGCTGGGTCTGTTTAATGCCCTGCTCCGCATTGCACGCATTGAGTCTGAATCGATCAGCACCGACATTCAACCGCTGGTACTTAGTCAATTGGCCACAGATGTGGTCGAACTGTATGAGCCACTGGCAGAGGAAAAACATCAGAAACTTAAACTGCTGGAGAGCACCCAATCGATAGTGCACGCGGACCGGGACATGCTGTTCCAGGCGTTGGCAAACGTTCTAGATAACGCCGTTAAATACACGCCTGTCGGGGGCATTATCGAGGTCAACATATCTCATCACGGGGGCCAACCTGTGCTGTCGGTGTGTGATAGTGGTCCAGGCATAGCCGAAGCAGATCAGGACAAGGTGTTTCAGAGATTTTATCGCGGAGACGTCAGCCGCTCGAGTGCCGGCAACGGGCTGGGGCTAAGCCTGGTAAGCGCTGTTACCCGACACCACGGCGCCCGGGTCTCCCTCGCCGGCAACGACCCCGGCCTTTGTGTCAAACTTATTTTCCCGCAGGCCCAAAACTGAAATTTGGCCATGTACCTCATACAGGCTTTGGCGCTGATTGAAAATCCCAATGCTTAAGACCCTCGTGCTAACCGATGCGTTCGCGTGAAATTTAGCTTTCCGATCCGGGCGTAGTACCCATCGCCTTGCGCATGGTTGTTGCATCCTGGCCAAACAGGATATTTTTGGCCCCTGAGGTCACTGCCTTGCCTTTATTGATTTTCTCAGCCTCCCGATAAGCCGCAACTACAGCGGGTCGTTGGCGGATCGACTCAAGCCATCGCTTAACATTGGGGAATTGATCGATATCGGTTTTATGCCACTCGTAACGCAGAATCCACGGGTAGCAGGCCATATCGGCAATGGAATACTCATCACAGATAAACTCCCGCTCGGCAAGGCGCCCGTCTAATACCGCGTACAATCGAGATGTTTCCTGACTGTACCGCCGGACCGCATAGGGCACCTCTTCGGGAGCATAGCGGGTGAAATGATGATTCTGACCCAGCATTGGGCCCAGACCACCCATCTGCCACATCAACCATTGCAGTACGTCTGTGCGCTCGACCAGGGAATCGGGTAGGAACCGCCCGACCTTCTCTGCAAGATAGATGAGGATCGCTCCCGATTCAAAGACTGAGATCGCTCCGGACGATTGGGTCGGGGCATGGTCGATAATGGCCGGTATTCGCCCGTTAGGTGCAATTTGCAGAAACTCCTTACTGAACTGCTCACCCTCGTTAATATTTACCGAGGTAATTCGGTAATCCATGCCGGCTTCTTCAAGGAGCATCAAGACTTTCATCCCGTTGGGCGTTGGCCAGAAGAATAGTTCAACCATGTCGCTGTCCTAGAAAAAGCTCTTTCGAGCTAGGGCTGAAAAAGGAATCATTAATTATGCCTTAAGCGCCCTGGCGAAACCCGTACGTGTGACAGAATCAGCCCCCTTAAATCATATAAGGAATGCGCCAGGTTGGTGGTCCGAAGTGATTAAGCACATATCACCAGATTTTGACAATCTGTAGGCAAGTCTGGAACTTGGGTATACTCCGCGCTCTTGAGAAAAATGCGGGCGGAGGCCCACTTTATCGCGTGGCAAAAGAAGAACATATTGAAATGGAAGGCACGGTTCTGGAGAACCTACCTAATACCCAGTTCCGCGTCGAACTCGAAAATGGGCATGTGGTTATCGCCCACATCTCGGGCAAAATGCGTAAACACTATATCCGTATCCTGCGCGGCGACAAAGTCACAGTGCAATTAACCCCTTATGATCTAAGTAAGGGGAGAATCACCTACCGCGCCCGCTGACGTCGAGCCAAAAAAAACCCTCGCGTCGCGAGGGTTCTGTACCTGTATTTCGGGAATTGAGCCCGGCAAGTTTCCGGATTTACTTAATCTTGGCTTCCTTGTAGGCTACATGCTTACGCACCACTGGGTCGAATTTGCGAATTTCCATCTTCTCAGGCTGGTTGCGCTTATTCTTGGTCGTCGTGTAGTAATGGCCTGTTCCTGCAGACGATACCAGTTTGATCTTGTCTCTCATTATTCGATTCCCTCTGGCTTATTAAACTTTCTCGCCTCGACCACGAAGCTCCTCAAGCACGGTATCGATACCCTTTTTATCTATAATCCGCAAACCCTGATGAGATATGCGTAGGCGAACCCAGCGATTCTCGCTTGGAACCCAAAAACGTCTATCATGAATGTTCGGCTTGAAGACCCGTTTGGTCTTGTTATGTGCGTGTGATACGTTGTTTCCCGTCATCACCCGCTTACCGGTTACCTGGCAAACTCTAGCCATGGCTTAAATACCCGCGCTGTATCCTGTAAAGGCCGCGTTTTATACCAGATTTTGATCCTTTTTCCTAGGGGAACGGACCAATCTTTACACTTTTGGTGCCAAACGCCTATCAACACCCTGTGATTTCCCCGACGCGCCAGCAACCGTTAGACTCTCAAACCATGTCCCGTCTCGCTGATCAGCACTTCATTGTAGGCATCACTGGCGGCATCGCCGCCTATAAATCTGCTGAGCTTGTTCGCCAGCTATGTAAGCAAGGGGCCCAGGTGCAGGTCATTATGACCCAGGCCGCCAAAGCCTTTATTGCCCCACTCACCCTACAAGCGCTCAGCGGCCGGCCAGTTCGCGACACCCTGCTGGATCCAGAAGCTGAATCTGGAATGGGTCATATTGAACTTGGACGCTGGGCCGACACCATTGTGGTCGCTCCTGCAAGCGCTGACTTTATCGCACGCCTTGCTGCCGGCCTGGCTTCGGATCTGCTGAGTACCGTTTGCCTGGCGACTTCGGCGCCGGTAATCCTGGCGCCAGCGATGAACCAGGCCATGTGGCGCAAACCAACCACCCAGCGCAATTTGGCAACCCTTAGAGCAGACGGCATTGTGCTACTGGGCCCCGCCGAAGGACTACAAGCATGCGGTGACACAGGCCCCGGACGGATGCTCGAGCCGGACGAGATTTTTGAATGCTTGACCCATTCCCAAAACCCGGGACCTCTGGAGAACGTTCGAGTCATGGTTACGGCCGGCCCCACTTGGGAGGCGCTTGATCCCGTTCGCGGTTTATCCAATCACAGCTCCGGAAAAATGGGCTACGCGGTCGCTAGCGCAGCAAAACGGGCTGGCGCAAGCGTGTCTCTGATCAGCGGCCCCGTCACGATAACACCGTCCACTGGGATTGAATTGAAGACCGTAACAACGGCGAAAGAGATGCTTAGCGCGGTCGAATCGGGTGTATCGGGGGTCGACATCTTTATTGGAGTGGCAGCCGTTGTTGACTACCGACCTGCACAGGTCGCGCCCAAAAAAATGAAAAAAGACGCGCAAACGCTTACGGTTGAATTTGTGCGCAACCCCGATATCCTGGCGACGGTGACACAACAACCAAATCCGCCGTTTACCGTCGGCTTTGCGGCTGAGACTGACCAGCCCCTTGAGCATGCCCGCCAGAAGTTAAAAAACAAGCGTCTCGACCTGATTGCGGTAAATCAGGTGGGTGGCGATCACGACCCATTCGGCAGCGACCATAACACTCTGGCACTGATCAGCCAGCACGATCAAGTCGATCTTGGCCACGATAGCAAGACTGAGCTTGCCAGGCGACTGGTCGAAGAAATCGCGCGACGATATCATGCAAAAAATTCAACTTAAAGTCATCGACAAACGCCTGGGTGAGGAATTTGCCTTTCCGGCATATGCCACACAAGGTTCGGCAGGTATTGACCTCGTTGCCTGCCTTGACGCCCCGCTGACAATCACACCAGGCCAGTGCGAATTGATTCCCAGCGGCATAGCCATTCATATCGGTGATCCGTCTCATGCTGCGGTGCTGCTGCCCCGCTCGGGGCTGGGCCACAAACATGGCATTGTTCTGGGTAACCTGGTGGGGCTAATCGACAGCGACTACCAAGGAGAAATCAAAATCTCTTGCTGGAACCGCGGCGGGGAAGCCTTTCAGATTAATCCCGGTGACCGTATTGCCCAGATGGTGATCGTACCTGTAGTGCAGGCAGCCTTTGAGGTAGTACAGGTCTTTGACGAGAGCGCGCGGTCAACGGGCGGCTTCGGTCATACCGGGACCCGTTGAGCTACGAGACCACAATTTCATTTCACACTGAACTGATATAGCGTATAATTTTTCTTGATCCTTTCTTACCCTGACGACAGACCCGCAACACCCATTTTGAGCTGCAAGCAAGTAACGCCTGCCGGATGAGCACAAAGACTGGCCGGGGATCGGCAGCCAACGCAGATTTTCTTTCCGGGGGGAATCGCACCTACCTCGAAGACCTTCATAACCGCTACCGGAATAACCCGGACAGTGTGGATTCGCGCTGGCAGCAGGTTTTTCATGTCCTAGCGAATGAGCCCACTGCAAACTCTGCCACACCGGCCAGCGATCTTCACGCAACGGATCATGCCGAATACGGCCGCAAACAGGCAGCAGTGCTGCGCCTCATCAATGCTTACCGTACCCGCGGACATAGTATTGCGAATACCGATCCGTTGGGCCTGGCACGACCTGAAGTGCCAGAGGATTTCGACTTAATAGCCCAGGGCTTGGAAAAAGCCGATCTTTCTACCTTTTTCGATACCGGATCGCTTGCGTTTGGGCCGGCGCAGATGCCGCTCAATCGGATCCTTGAATTGTGCGACGCCACCTATTGCGGGCCACTGGGTATCGAGTACATGTACATCACCGATACGGCACAAAAGCGCTGGTTACAGAAACGGTTGGAATGCGAACCCGTGCGGGCCTCGACGAGTGTCGATTTTCGCCGACACCTGTTGCAGCGCTTGACGGCCGCCGAAGGTCTCGAGCGTTACCTGCACACCCGTTACGTTGGGCAGAAACGTTTCTCCCTGGAAGGTGGAGAGGCTCTGGTCCCCATGCTCGGCGATCTGATCCAGCGGGCCGGTGGAACTGGCATCAAAGAGATCGTCGTCGGAATGGCTCATCGGGGCCGGCTCAATGTACTGGTCAATATACTGGGGAAATCGCCCGAGGAACTGTTCGGTGAATTCGAAGGTAAAACCACCAGCAACGCAAGTCAGATGAATACCGGTGATGTGAAGTACCACCAGGGATTTTCTGCCGATATTGAAACGCCTGGCGGTGTACTGCATATGGCCTTGGCATTTAACCCTTCTCATCTGGAGATTATTAACCCGGTAGTCGAGGGCTCGGTACGAGCCCGCCAGGATAGGCGCAAAGACGACGAAAAAAACACTGTTCTCCCCGTGCTTATCCACGGGGATGCGGCCTTTGCCGGCCAGGGTGTGGTGATGGAATCACTCAACATGTCTAACACGCGCGGCTTCTCAACCGGGGGCACTGTCCATATCGTCATCAATAATCAGATCGGCTTCACCACCCGAAATCCGCTTGACGCCCGCTCGACGCCTTACTGTACTGAGGTGGCTAAAATGGTTCAGGCACCCATTTTTCACGTTAATGGCGATGATCCCGATGCCATAATTTTCGCCAGTCGATTGGCTCACGACTTTCGCATGACTTTCAACAAAGACGTCGTGGTCGATATGGTCTGTTACCGCCGACTGGGTCACAATGAAGCAGACGAGCCGGCAATTACCCAGCCGAGCATGTACCGCGTTATCCGTAACCTGCCGACCACACGTCAACGGTATGCCGACCGACTTGCCGACGAAGGCGTGATCACCACCGCAGAGAGTGATGCTATGGTTGAGCGTTACCGCGACGCGCTGGACCAGGGACAGGTGGTTCATCCCCCCGCCACCGACCCAGATAAGTCGCTGTACCTGGTCGACTGGTCGCCCTATATAACCGCGCGCTGGACTGATCCGGTGGATACCACGATCAGTGCCGAACGGGTCATTGATCTCAATGACCAACTGGTGACCTTACCTGAAGACTTTGATCTTCACCCACGGGTACGCCGTATCCTGGACGGCCGTACCCGGATGGCAACCGGAGAAATACCAATGGATTGGGGTTTTGCCGAGACCATGGCCTATGGATCCTTGATCCAGGATGGTTACGCTGTACGTATCTCAGGGCAGGACTCGGGGCGGGGAACCTTTTCGCATCGCCACGCGGTACTTAAGAATCAGGCTCGCCGAAATCCCTATGTACCGCTGCGTACCATCGGTGATGATCCATCGCAATTCCTGGTAATCGATTCGCTCCTATCTGAAGAAGCCGTTCTGGGTTTTGAGTACGGCTATGCGACCACCGAACCTCGTACACTCACAATCTGGGAAGCGCAGTTCGGCGATTTCGCCAACGGCGCACAGGTGGTCATTGATCAGTTCATCAGCAGCGGTGAGGCCAAGTGGCAACGATTGTGCGGACTCACGCTTTTTCTGCCACACGGCATGGAAGGCCAGGGCCCGGAACATTCCTCTGCACGCCTCGAGCGCTTTTTGCAACTTTGTGGCGACAACAACATGCAGGTTTGTATACCGACCACCCCGGCTCAGTTTTTTCACATGCTCCGCCGGCAAATGATCCGACGACTGCGCCGGCCGCTGATTGTTATGACGCCCAAGAGTTTGCTGCGCCACCGCGCCTCCATTTCGCCGGCTTCTGATCTTTCTCAAGGCGCTTTCCACCCAGTGCTTGATGAAATCGACGCCCTGGATCGCACGGTAGTCAAGCGGATCATTCTGTGCTCAGGGAAGGTCTACTTTGATCTACTTGAGGAGCGCAGCCGACGGCAACAGATCGATACCGCGATCATACGTATCGAGCAGTTGTACCCGTTTCCACAGGATCATCTTGAAACCATACTGAATCACTACCCCAACCGGAGCCAGGTGGTATGGTGTCAGGAAGAACCACGCAACCAGGGCTCCTGGCATCGAATTCAAAACCACCTCAGTCGAGCTGTGACGAGCGATCAGTCCCTCGAATATGTCAGCCGCCAAGCTTCAGCAGCGCCGGCTGCTGGCTCCTATCAGCAATACCTTACAGAACAAAAACAGTTGGTGAGCGAGGCGCTGGGGGCTGAACGGCTTTCCAAAACTGAGCAATCTGAAGAGACACAATCCAATGCCAGTTGAAATCAGAGTCCCCATGTTGCCCGAGTCGGTGGCAGACGCCACCATGCTCCACTGGCATGCCAAGATTGGTGATCCGGTTCGCCGGGATGACAACCTGGTGGACATCGAAACCGAGAAGGTCGTACTTGAGGTGCCCGCTCCACGTGATGGGGTTATTACTCAAATATTACACGCCGAAGGCGAGACGGTATTGGCGAATGACGTAATCGCCCTGTTCGAAGAAGCGGTTGGTACTGGAACGACTGATGACACAGACAGTCCCGTGGCTAACCCTTCTAACAAAAAACAGTCCGCAGATGACACTACCTCACTGCCGCCACCCCAAGAAAAGCAACCAGCAGCATCCACCACCACTGAGCGTACAGCGCCCGCTGGGCCGGCAGCACGCCACCAGGCGGCTGTTGAAGATATTGACCTGAATCAAATATCCGGTAGCGGGCGGGGCGGGCGCATACTAAAAGAAGATCTGAGCGTCCCTCAACAGGCCGATGTGGGCTCAATAACACCGACCGGGCCGCGCGAAAGCCGTCGCGAGCCGATGAGTCGGCTACGCCGTACTATCGCCTCTCGACTGGTTCAGGCCCAGCATAATGCCGCGATCCTGACTACTTTTAACGAGGTTGATCTGCACCAGGTAAAGGCATTGCGTGCTCGCTACCGTGAGACCTTCGAAAAGACTCACGGGGTACGTCTGGGCTTCATGTCATTCTTCGTCAAAGCCTGTGTTGAAGCGCTCAAGCGTTTCCCGATCCTTAATGCTGCAGTAGATGGTGACGACATCATCCACCACGACTTTTACGATATTGGCATCGCAGTGTCCTCTTCACGGGGACTTGTCGTTCCAGTCCTACGCGATGCAGATCAGCGGGGGCTTGCAGATATTGAATCCAGGATCGTTGAATTCGGCCAACAGGCCCAAGCTGGCGCCTTGCGCCTGGAAGACCTGACCGGGGGCACCTTTACGATCACCAACGGGGGAGTTTTTGGATCGATGCTGTCTACCCCCATCCTCAACCCACCGCAGAGTGCAATCCTGGGCATGCACAAAATTCAGGAGCGACCCATGGCGCTTGATGGCGCGGTAGTCATCCGACCGATGATGTACCTCGCGCTATCCTACGATCACCGTATTATTGATGGTTCCGATGCTGTGTCGTT
>CBFIBN010000021.1:0-19300 GCA_965660775.1 Arenicellales bacterium
TGCGAGACTGATTTTGTTGCGAAAGACCAATCGTTTCTCGCATTCTCAGAAGAACTGGCCAAGACGGTGTTGGCCGAACACCCGGCTGATATATCGGCCGCGTCGTTGATGTTGCTCGCTGGGGGGAAATCAGTCGAGGAGACTCGACAGACCTTGATCGCAAAGATTGGGGAAAATATTTCTGTTAGGCGATTCGAGGTGGTCCAGGGAGAGCCAGGAGAAGTATCTGGCTATTCTCACGGCACCCGTATTGGTGTGTTGGTCAAGATGGTCAATTCAGACGCCCCCAGCCTCGGTCGCGATATTGCGATGCACGTGGCAGCCAGTCAACCGGTGTGTATCGACGAAACCGGGATGCCTGACGATGTACTCCAAAAGGAGCGGGATATCTATAGGGCGCAAGCGATCGACAGCGGCAAGAGTGACGAAATTGTTCAAAAAATGGTTGAAGGGAAGGTGCGCAAGTTCCTGAAGGACAACACATTGTTGGGTCAGCCTTTTGTTAAAGACCCGGATACAACAGTTCGGGACTTACTGAGGGCGCACGAAGCCGTTGTCGTCGCAGTGCCTCGGTTCGAAGTGGGTGAGGGATTAGAAAAGCGAGCCGACGATTTTGTTTCGGAGGTAATGGCGCAGGCGCAGGCGGGCTGATCCGTGCAAAGACGGGGCGGTTCGTCTCGAGCCCGTTTTCTGGTTAAGCTGAGCGGGGAAGCGCTGGGTGGGTCCTCAGGTATCGGTGTCGATGGCACTGCCGTAGCCAACATTGGGCGCGAGGTCGCCCGAGCTCACGACCAAGCTGAAGGTTTAGCGGTTGTTATCGGTGGCGGGAATTTTTTCCGTGGCGGCCGATCGGCACCCTGGCCACTCGACCGGGTAACCGGCGACCACGTAGGGATGCTGGCGACAGTGATGAACGGGTTGTTGTTGCACGATTGGTTTAAGAGTGCTGGTGTTCGGGTTTCCGTTTTTTCAGCGCTGCCGGTATACGGCGTCATTCAGTCGTATAACCCTCACCAGGTCCGGGAAGATCTGGCGCAGGGAATACTGGTAATCCTGGCAGGTGGAACCGGGAACCCCTATTTCACGACCGATACTACCGCTTGTATCCGGGGATTAGAGATCGGTGCGACTGCTGTCATTAAGGCTACCCGCGTAGACGGGGTTTTTGACCGCGACCCGGAGACCGATTCATCAGCAATACGGTATGATCGGGTCACGTTTGATATTGCCATGCAAAAGGGCCTAGCCATTATGGACTCGACCGCGTTTGCGATTTGCCGTGACAACAAATTGAAGGTTCGCGTTCTTGATATTGCTAAACCCGGTAATCTGGCTCGCGCGGTCCAGGGAGAGCCAGTCGGTACTTTAGTGACCTGGGAAGGGGAGACGGAATGATCAACGAGATCCTGAACGACGCTGAACGGCGGATGAAAAAAAGCAGCGAAGCGGTTGCTGCCGAGTTCACACGTATTCGAACCGGAAGGGCGAGTCCCGCGCTCCTGGACCACATAATGGTTGACTACTATGGTAATTCAGTGCCGATAGCGCAGGCTGCGACAGTCAGTGTTTCCGACGCCCGAACTTTGCAAGTCCAAGCGTGGGAGAAAAGTATGGTTGCCGCGATTGAAAGGGCAATAATGGAGTCAGACCTCGGACTGAACCCGATGACCGCCGGTGAGGTCATCCGAATTCCCTTGCCAGCCTTGAGCGAGGAACGGCGAATCGAGATGACAAAAATCGTTCGGCACGAAGGAGAGAACGGCAAGATTGCTATTCGGAACATCCGACGGGACGCACTCGGCGACGCGCGCGATCTGGTAAAGGAAAAAGAAATCGGAAAAGATGAGGAAAAGCGTGCCGAAGCTGAAATTCAGATTCTGACTGATCGTTTCGTCGGACTGGTCGAACGACTGGTTTCGGAAAAAGAAACTGAGGTAATGGAGGTCTGAAATTGGGTGCTAAAGCGCCGCCTCACATTGATCGCGGCGAGGCATCCGGCGACCCGACAAAAGCCCGCTTGATACCGCGGCATGTGGCCGTGGTGATGGATGGCAACGGTCGCTGGGCGCAGGTCCGGGGAAAAGCCAGAATTCAAGGCCACCGCCGTGGCGTCGAGACTGCCAGGCAAATGACCTCCCTGTGTGGCCGGGCTGGCGTTGAGTACCTGACACTTTTTGCGTTTAGTAGCGAGAACTGGAAACGCCCACCAGAAGAAGTTCGCTTTTTGACCCGGCTGCTCATCACCTCGCTCGAAAACGAGATTTCCCGCCTTCAGGAGAATCAGATTCGGCTGAATGTCATCGGGGATTTTCAACCCTTTGGCCCAAAAGTCGAGGAATTGATCGCACGCGCGGGTGAGCAAACCTTTAGTAACACGGCGATGACGCTGACCATTGCGTTGAATTATGGGGGGCGCTGGGATCTGACCAAAGCAGTTCGAGAACTTGCAACAGCCTGCGAAGAACGACGTATGACCGCGAGCGAGATCGACGAGTCGACTCTGGGTCAGACCCTGAGTACCGGGAACCTCCCCGACCCCGATCTGTTCATTCGAACCGGGGGAGAAATCCGACTCAGTAATTTCCTGTTGTGGCAGTTGGCTTATACCGAACTCTTTTTTACTGACAGCCTGTGGCCTGACTTCGGCGAAGCGCAGTTTGAACAAGCGCTTGACGCCTACAAACGCCGACAGCGCCGATTTGGCCAGACCGGCGAACAAGTCACAACATGAATTTGATGGCCGGTTGAATGTTCAGGCAGCGGCTTGTGACTGCAGTTGTGCTGGGCCTCGCAGCGGTCGCCGGCATACTGTATCTGCCGACGCCGCTCGTCGCGTTACTGACAACGGTAGTGGCAATGACAGCCGCTTGGGAGTGGATTCACTTGCCACAGGCGCCGCAGAAAAGTCACATCGCGTGGCTGTACATTTTGGCGATTGGGGGTCTCGTTCAGGTGGGATGGCGGGTGTTTGACTACTCCCCTAAAGCCATGTTGGCCGGGGCGGTGGTATGGGGCATCTTGCTGGGAGTGGTCGCGGTTCGGCAATATCGAAATAGCCAGCAGATGATTTCCCCCAGTTTAATATTGGGAGTCGTTGTGATCGTCCCAGGTCTGGCAATGGTGCCGGTCTTGCATGGGCAAGGGAACTTCGGCCCTCATCTGGTACTGGCAATATGCGGGGTCATCTGGATAGGCGACATCGGTGCGTACGGCGTAGGTAAGCGTTGGGGTTCAAGGTTGCTGGCTCCGAACATTAGCCCGGGCAAGACGGTTGAAGGCGCCCTAGGCGGAGGCTTGCTTGCGGTCGCTACGGGGGTAGTGGGAGTAACAATCATCACTGGGCCGGCGGTTTCCGTTGTTTGGTTAGTGTTGGCGATGGTGTTGGTGAGTGCTGCGGCAGTTCTTTCCGATCTACTAGAGAGCATGCTGAAACGAGCCAGTGGGAAAAAGGACAGCGGACAACTGCTGCCAGGCCATGGTGGCCTGCTGGATCGAATTGATAGCTTGTTGGGAGCAGTGCCGATATTCACTGGCCTTTGGTTTTTTTGGCTCAATCCCGCGACCCTTGGCTAGAGCAGGCGTGTTTCAGTCCGTCGCTGTCTTAGGGGCAACCGGTTCAATCGGGACGAGCACCTTGGAGGTTATTCGACTCCATCGCGACCGTTTCCAGGTTTTGGCTCTCAGCGGCTGGCACCAGGCAGAGGCGCTTGGGAAGCTGGCTAGAGAATTTAGCCCGAAAACGATTGTTGTCGCGCCAGGGCTCGCAAAAACGGTTCGCCAGGTAGCAGGGCTGACAGAAGGTGAGGCCGTTGTGTTGGAGGGCGCCGATGGGCTCGTGCAGATTGCTTCTTCCGAGCAAATCGATACCGTGGTAACCGGAGTTGTTGGGGCCGTAGGGCTGGCTTCCACCTATGCGGCCGTTTGTGCCGGTAAGCGGGTGCTGGTCGCCAACAAAGAGCCGCTGGTTATGATGGGCCCACTGCTTATTCGAAAAGCCAATGAGACCGGCGCACAGATTCTGCCAACTGACAGTGAGCACAATGCGGTGTTCCAATGTCTTCCCAAAGCCAGCCAAAAAAAGATTCTCGACGGCGGCAACCCGGATTCGACTCCCGAACTGGGACGTCAGATCGTTGGGATTACGCTCACGGCCTCTGGAGGACCGTTTTTGCGAACCCCAACAAGCGAGTTGGGGCGGGTAACGGTCAAGCAGGCGGTAAAACATCCAAACTGGAAGATGGGGTCTAAGATCTCCATTGACTCCGCCACGCTGATGAACAAAGGCCTTGAACTCATTGAAGCCTGCGCACTATTTAACTTGCCTGAGTCCCAGGTTGATGTGGTTGTTCACCCACAAAGCGTCGTGCATTCACTGGTTGAATTTCAAGATGGATCGATGTTGGCGCAAATGGGGAGCGCGGACATGCGAATTCCAATTGCGTATTCGTTATCCTACCCAGAGCGAATTGTATCTGGGGCAAAACCCCTCCAGCTGACTGAGATCGCTAGGTTGGATTTTGATAGACCGGATACCGAACGCTTTCCCTGCTTGCGACTTGCTCGCGAGGCGGCGCGGACGGGCGGTAATGCTCCGGCCATCCTGAATGCCGCGAACGAGATTGCGGTACAGGCCTTCCAGGATAAAATACTGGGTTTTATGAATATTCCGGAATTGATAGAGCGAGTTCTTGAGGGTTGCCCCTATGAATCGATCACAGACCTTAATCAGGTCCTCAGCGTCGATCTTATGGCTCGGCGTGTTGCCAAAGAGATTCTTCAGACCAAATCCTGGCCTAAAACCGTTTCAGGCAACTGAGTGTAGATCATGAGTGTAATAACCAATTTGGGTTTTTTTCTCCTGGCGGTCGCTGTATTAGTCAGTTTTCATGAATTCGGGCATTTTATTGTCGCTCGTTGGATGGGCGTTAGGGTGCTCAAGTTTTCGGTTGGTTTCGGCCGCACCGTATGGCGCTGGCAAGCGCACCCTGACCAAACCGAATACGCGATCGGACTGGTACCGCTTGGCGGTTATGTACAAATGCTTGATGAGCGCGAACGCGAGGTCGAGCCCAGTCAAAGACATCTCGCATTTAACCGAAAAAGCCTTGTCCGACGTTCAGCGATTGTTTTGGCAGGACCGGCTGCCAACCTGTTACTTGCCGTGTGTCTGTATTGGATAACCGGACTGATTGGCGGTAGTGATCTTGCTCCGATCGTCAAGACCGTGGTACCGGGTAGCCCTGCTGCCGCAGCTGGATTTCGTGAGGCGGACCGAATCGTCTGGATTGATGGTCGTGCTGTTCAGGGATGGAGCCAACATCGGCTTTATTTGCTTCATCAGGTATCGCGTGAACGAGCGCTGCATTTCGATGTAGAACGTGGCGAGAGTCAGTTGATCCGCCTGACAATCCCTGCGGACGCGTTTAAGGGTGCACCCTTTGAGCCCTCAGTACTTGCAAGAACTGTGGGGCTCATCCCTCGCCTACCGGTACTCCCGGCAGCCGTGGGAGCCGTTCTCGAAGGTGGTCCAGCCGAGCGTTCTGGCCTACAGGTTAATGACCTGGTTCAAAAGATCGACGGGAAAGCAATCGAGGGCTGGGGCGATTTGGTTAAAGTCGTTGCTGCGAATCCAGAGCGTGAACTGTCCTTCAGGGTCTTAAGGGCTGGGGAGATTTTGACGGTACGGATTACCCCCGAATCGACCCGGATCGAGGACAAGCTTATTGGCCGGGTTGGCATTCAAAGTCAGCCGGGGACAGGCTTGGCGGATCACTTGGTGCAGGTTCGGTACGGGCCAGTTGCCGGCGTCACCCACGCGGTTGAGACGACCTGGTTGATGTCATCTCTGACCGTGCGGGTGTTGGCAGATATGCTGGTGGGGAAGGCATCTACCGAAAGTATCAGCGGACCGGTCTCGATTGCCCGTTACGCTGGCCAGTCTGCAAAGCTCGGGGCTGTCCAGTTTTTGCTTTTCCTCGCTGTGCTAAGCGTCAGTCTGGGCATTCTGAACCTCCTTCCAATTCCGGTATTAGACGGAGGCCACCTAGTTTATTTTTTGGTTGAGGCAATTCAGGGGAAACCGGTTTCCCAGCGGGTTATGCAATGGGGTCAGCAACTGGGGATAGGTATAATTATCCTGTTGATGGCCCTGGCGTTTTATAATGACATCCTGAGCCTGCTGAGATAACACCTCAAATGATTAATTCGCCTAATGCAATATCCGGACTGACGAAAATTGCAGCCCTACTGCTGAGTGGTTGGCTGCTCAGCGCCCAAGCACTAGAAGGCTTCGTAGTGAGCGATATTCGTGTGGAGGGCGCACAGAATATCGAAGTGGGTACTATTTTTAATTACCTCCCGGTCAAAGTAGGGGACACGATTGACAACGATCTGACCAGTCAATCAATCAAGGCGCTATTTGCCACCGGGTTCTTTCGTGATGTGGAACTTCGCCAGGAAGGTAGCGTGCTTATCGTCATCGTCGCCGAACGACCCGCGATTGCAAGCGTCGAGTACAGCGGCAACAAAGACCTGTCGGACGAAAAGATTGATGAGGCGCTTAGCCAGACCGGCGTTGCCGAAGGGCAGATTTTTAACGACCCGTTGCTTGGACAACTGGTGCAAGCGATCGAGGAGAGGTACTTTGCCCGCGGACGTTATTCTGCAAACGTTGATGCGGTTGTTACACCACTGGATCTTAACCGGGTCGCCATCTCGCTTGACATCGACGAGGGACGTATTGCCCGGATTAAAGAGATCAACATTATCGGCAACGAGGCTTTCTCCGAGTCCGAGTTGCTCTCCGAAATGTCATTGAGCGAGGAAAGCTGGCACAGCGCGATCTCCCAAAGTGGTCGATACGCCAAGGAGGAGTTGCTTGCAGATATTGAGAGCTTGCGAAGTTTTTACCTTGACCGGGGCTTCATGAATTTTCAACTACTCACGTCGGATGTTTCTATTAGCCAGAATAAACAGGACATCTTTATTAGCCTGGCGCTTGCCGAAGGAGAGCGTTTTTCAGTGGGTGAAATAACCGTTGAGGGGGGCGGGGGCTTTTCAGCACAAGATTTGATCGCACTGGTCTCAATGGCCAAAGGTGAAACCTTTTCTCGGAAAGACCTGGTAGCATCGCGTTCAGCTATAGAGCAGCTACTGGGCGATCATGGATACGCGTTTGCCAATGTCAACACCATCACAGATATTGGTGAGGATACCCAGCGGGTCGACTTTGTCTTTGCCGTCGACCCTGGGCCCTTAGTTTATGTCCGCAAAATCAATATTTCAGGAAACCAGGCTACTCGCGATGAAGTGATACGACGCGAGGTTCGACAGTTAGAATCGTCGGTATTTTCTGCTGAAAAAATCCGACGCTCGCGTGAGCGGATTAGACGCCTAGGTTTTTTTGATGATGTCAATATTGAAACGGCATCGGTTCCCGGAGCTGTGGATCAGGTTGATCTGGCCATCTCTGTAAAGGAACGGGCGACTGGTAATTTTATGTTTGGCGCCGGCTACGCAGACTCTGACGGGCTTTTTCTGGTAGCTGAGGTCCATCGAGCGAATCTCTTCGGTACAGGACGAGAGCTGAGTTTTGAGGTTGAAATTTCCAAGATCGATCAAGTTTTTGATATTGAATACCGCAACCCTTACCACACCGCAGAAGGCGTAAGCCGCGCGTTTTTTCTTAATCGTGAGCAGATTGATACGGATTCGGCGACAACGGCTGATTATTCGTCGCAAACCAACGGCGCAGGGATTCGCTACAAAATTCCTATGTCGGAATACAATGCGTTGAGTTTCAGCGCTGCGTTCGAGCAAATCGGACTTGAGGAGAATCTCAACACCCCACCTGAATACCTGTCGTTCATAGACTTGCACCCGGACAGTATCAACTTTAACCTGACTACTGGGTTTTCTAAAGACACGCGGGACAGCATCTTTTTCCCCAAAACTGGCTTCTACCGGCGCATCTCAGGGGAGGTCGCCATACCAGGAAGCGATCTTGAATACTATAAAGTGTCTCTTAGGGGTAGTTGGTATCGCAGGCTTGCCGGCCGCCTGGTTTTCAATTTACGCGGTGATGTAGGCTATGGAGATGGCTATGGAGGCCTTGAGCAACTACCGTTCTTTAAAAACTACTATGCCGGCGGCGCCTCCAGCGTTCGAGGCTTTGAGTCCCGTTCATTAGGTCCTGTTAGTAGCAATCTGGACTCAGACCGGTTGGGCGGCAATATCCGTACGGTAGCGAGTATGGAAATGTTTGCGCCCATTCCCGGGCTTGAAGACAGTAATGATAAACGCCTTAGCGTATTTTTCGACAGTGGTCAGGTTTTCGGGGAAGATCAAGATTTCGAGTTTGACCAATTGCGGTTGAGCCTTGGGGCTGGGTTTCACTGGTTCTCGCCGGTCGGGCCAATCTCATTGAGTTACGCCTATCCGCTGAATGACAAAGCAGGGGATGACGTCAAAAAGATTCAATTTACCTTGGGTACAGTGCGCTGACCCGCTGAGTCCGAGCCGATGTTTAAAAACACCAAAAGAAAAACCGGCAAGCACTGGGCATTGCCGTTCTTAGCTACTATTACCTTGCTTGTTTCGGCAGCCAATGCGCAACAAGTTGTCCGAATTGGATTTATTGATCCCGTGCGACTGATCGAGCAGGCGCCTCAGGGTGGCCGAGTCCTGGAAGAATTGGAGATCGAATTCCAACCCTCGAATCAAAGCCTGATGAAACAGCACAATCGAATTCAGGAGATGGAGGCCGACCTTGAAAAAAATATTCTGGTTATTAGTGCCAGCGATGCGCAGGCGCGGCAACGGGAATTAGACAATCTGAAACGACGATTGAAACGATCGCAGCAGGAAGCCCGCGAGGACTATAACCTGCGGCGCAATGAAGAAATAGGAAAGCTCCAGACTCTGGTCCGAGAAATTATCGTCGAGCTCGCCAAAGAAGAAGGCTATGACCTCATAATTGAGCAAGCAGTCTACGTCAGCGAGGCGGTGAATCTCACTGATGAGGTGCTTGAGCGCCTTGCGCAATTGCCATAGGTGACGATTTAAAAGATGCCCCCCGATCTTTGCCAACCGCCCTCGCTTCTTTCGCGGCAGTTTGCTTTGACGATTGGTTTGCGGCCTTCAGGCAACCGGACTGTTTGATAAAAAATGGAAATCGACATTCATCGAATCGAGGACATTCTGCCTCATCGCTATCCATTTCTACTTATCGATAGGATCACCGATGTAACCCCGGGGGAGAGTCTTAGAGCTTTAAAAAACGTCACCATTAACGAGCCATTTTTTGGCGGCCACTTCCCTCATCGACCCGTGTTTCCGGGGGTGCTCATGCTTGAGAGCATAGCGCAAGCCTCGGCTGTCTTGGTTAGTCTGATTATTGATGCGACAGCCAGCCGCAAAAACGTGTATCTTTTTGCCGGTGTCGACAAGGCGCGGTTCAGATCTCCCGTGGAGCCCGGAGATCAACTTGTGATTGATATTACGCTTGGGGCTCACCGGCGGGACCTGTGGCGCTGTTCGGGGCTTATAACGGTGGACGGGAAGACCGTTTGCACCTCGGATGTGCTGTTTACACACAGGCCAATTGAGTGATCGATGACCGCGCTGCCATCCACCCGGATGCACGAATTGGCTCAGATGTCAGTATAGGGCCCTTTACGATCGTTGAGGCCGGCGTAACGATTGGTTCAGGCACTCGCGTGGGATCACATGTCGTGATTCGAGCGGGAACCCGCTTGGGGCAGGACAACCGTATTTATTCTTTTGCCTCGATCGGGGAAGATCCGCAGTTCGCCGGATACTCTGGGGAGAATACCGTCCTTGAGGTGGGTGATAATAACGTGATTCGCGAATATGTAACTCTGAATCGAGGCTCGCCCGCAGGTTCAGGTACTACCCAGATCGGCAACCATAATTTTCTCATGGCCTATTGTCATATCGCGCATGACAGCGTACTGGGAGATCACATCGTTTTCGCTAATGGCGCAAGCCTCGCCGGGCACGTTGTAGTGGGTGATTACGCAATTTTGGGCGGCTTCACACTGGTTCACCAGTTTTGTAGGGTGGGCGCCCACTGCCTCACTGGGATTGGTACCGTCGCTTTAAAAGATGTGGCGCCTTACGTCATTGTGGCAGGTAATCCAGCGAAAAGTTATGGAGTCAATGTGCGCGGCCTTCGCCGCCGGGGTTTTGGCGAAGATCAAATCGTTGAATTAAAAAAAACCTACAAGGATGTCTTCCGCAATGCCGCGCGCACTGATACGGAGTCGATTTCCTGCAACACCGGTTCACAAGGTGGCTCGCCCAGCGCACAATTGCTGACGTTTGCTGGCGAGTCTCGGCGCGGCCTTATTCGTTAGCGCTCGCCCAGTGGAAGGTGATTTTTGCCTAGGGGTGGTTGCGGCCGAAACCTCTGGGGATAAATTGGGGGGCGGAGTAGTCAGGGCGTTACGGACCCGCTACCCCAAATTAACGATTCGGGGCATTGGTGGGCCTGAACTTGCGGCGGAAGGGCTGGAATCTCTGTGCGATATCCACGAGCTTTCGGTGATGGGCCTAGAGGATATCGTGCGCAAACTGCCGCGGGCCTTGTTGCTTCGTCGTAGGCTCTTTCAGGATTTCCTAAAAAACCCGCCGGACATTTTTTTGGGAATTGATTCCCCGGACTTCAATTTAAAACTGGAGTCTTGGCTGCGCGTCGCAGGAATACCGGTCGCACACCTTGTCAGCCCAACGGTCTGGGCCTGGCGTGGGTATCGGGTTAGGAAGATTCGACGTGCGGTGGACCGCATGCTGGTGCTGTTTCCTTTTGAGGAGTCGTTCTACCGTGAGCGTGGGGTGCCATCCACTTTTGTGGGACACCCAGCGGCGGACGAAGTGGCCGACCTCGATCGAGCGAACGCACGTCGGCGCCTGGCTGTTTCGCCTGGTAAACGTGTGGTTTCGGTTCTTCCCGGGAGTCGGGTATCTGAAATCAAGCACTTGGCTCCTGTGTTTACGCAGACGATACACAAGTTAGCGCTGGCCGATCCAGACCTTGAGTTTTTGCTGCCTTTTGCTAGCGAAAAAATCCGCCAGACGTTCTTTGAAGCCGTTGGACACAATGCATCTCTGCCACAGCTTAGGTTTCTTGATGGGCAGGCACGAATAGCGCTTGCAGCCAGTGATGCGGCGTTGCTGGCCTCTGGGACGGCTGCGCTTGAGGCAGCTTTGGTCGGGTGCCCCATGGTCGTTGCTTATCGCGTGTCGGCGCCGTCCTTCTGGTTTGCCCGGATGTTGGCCACGACACAATACGTGTCGATGCCCAATCATTTAATGCCGACACCGTTGGTGCCAGAGTTTTTGCAGAACCAGGTCGATCAAACTAATCTAGGCACCGCTGTTGCCAGGTTGCTGAATTCGCCCGACCACCGTAACGAAATGCTCCAAGGGTTAAGCGGGATTCGCGTCGCGCTCCAGCGAGATGCGAATCAAAACATTGCTCGGCTTCTCGGGGAGCTTGCGTTTAGATGATCGGAGCTTGTGGACCGGTGATTGCCGGTGTTGATGAGGCGGGTCGAGGACCACTCGCTGGCCCGGTAGTGGCCGCAGCGGTAATACTGCCGAATTTTATAGGCTTAAGTGGTTTAGCCGACTCCAAAACTCTGACCCAGAAGCATCGAGAGGTTTTGGAACGGAAAATTCGACAATTGTCATCGGGTTGGTCAATTGGTGCTTCTTCTCCCGGAGAAATAGATCGGTTGAACATCCATCAGGCAACGCTTTTGGCGATGCGCCGAGCAATTCTTGGGCTCAAGCAGATCCCGGACTACGTCCTGGTCGATGGCCGTTTCTATCCCTCGGTACCTTATCCAGGCGAAGCAATAGTCCGTGGCGATCAGAGCCAGCCGGTGGTCTCGGCGGCTTCTATTTTGGCCAAGGTGTTTCGTGACCGTTATATGAGGGGCCTCGACGTGCGATTTACCGGCTATGGATTTTCTCGTCATAAGGGGTACCCTACGAAGGCGCACCTTAAGGCCTTACAGGTTCTGGGTCCGTGCCGAGAGCATCGTCAGTCTTTTAAACCTGTTTTAGCAGTATCCTAAAAGAATCTCCACCATGATATTTAAGGAAAGTATGGCACGATGAACGGCCCAGTGCCTTTTGTACATCTGAATGTTCACACCGAATATTCGCTTGTGAATGGCATCGCCAGAGTTAAGGAACTGGCGGCATCCGTTCGGGATGCGCACATGCCCGCAGTTGCGATGACTGATGTTTCTAATATGTACGCCACGGTTAAGTTCTATCGCGCCTGTAAGGAGGCGTCCGTCAAACCACTCCTGGGCGCCGAGATTACAGTCTGTGGCGATGCTGACGATTCAGCAAACGGTCAGATGATCCTGCTGTGTCGAAACAACAATGGACTGCAACATCTGGGACAGCTACTTACCCAGACTTACATCCGCCCTCGGTCGAGTCAGGGAATTACAGTCAAAAGGAGCGAACTGTTTGACGCGGCAGACGACTTGATTGTCGTTTCAGGCGGCATTGACAGTGATGTGGCCATGTTGCTTCGGGCTGGGCACCCAGACCAGGCGTTCGAGCTTCTCATGCAGTACCGGGCTGTGTTTGGCGACCGTTACTATCTGGAAATAAGTCGGACTGGGCGCCCCGGAGAGGGTGAGTATGAAGCGGGCGCCCTTGATCTGGCCGAAAAAACCAGAACCCCGCTGGTCGCGTCCAATGCCGTCCGCTTCCTGCGTGCGGATGATTTTGAGGCCCATGAGATCCGTGTCTGTATTCACGAAGGTCGAGTGATCGACGACCCCAGGCGGCCAAGGCGATTTACGGATCAGCAGTATCTTCGAAACGGCGCTGAAATGGCCGAGTTATTTTCAGATTTACCATCGGCTCTTGAAAACTCTACCCAGATTGCACGCCGTTGTAACGTATTTCTTGATTTTGGGTCCACTCATATGCCCCAGTTTCCGTTGCCAGAAGGACGCTCAGCTGAAGAAGAGTTGCTCGCTCAGGCAAGAGCGGGGCTGAAAACGTTTCAACAAACAAAACCAGATCTTGATCCCCTAATTTACCAGGAACGACTGGAAACTGAGATCGACACTATCAATGGTATGGGGTTTGCTGGATATTTTCTCATCGTCGCGGATTTCATTCGCTGGTCTATCAGCAACGGTGTTCCGGTCGGCCCGGGCCGGGGTTCGGGGGCAGGCTCGCTGGTCGCGTTCGCTCTTGGAATTACTCGACTTGATCCGATCCGCTATGGACTCCTATTTGAGCGGTTCTTAAACCCGGAACGGGTTTCACTACCTGATTTTGATATCGATTTCTGCATGGTTGGGCGGGATCGGGTGATTGACTATGTAAGCGGTAAGTATGGCGCAGAAAAGGTCGCTCAAATTATTACCTATAACAGCCTTGCGGCCAGGGCGGTAGTTCGCGATGTTGGTCGAGTGATGGGTCTGCCTTACGGGTTTTGTGATTCGCTGGCCAAGCTGATTCCTTTTGAAGTGGGGATGACCCTTGAGCGTGCATTGGAGCAGGATGACGAGCTTCGACGGCGTTACCGTGGCGAGGCAGAAGTGTCGCAGTTGATTAACAACGCCCGACGCCTCGAGGGGTTGCCACGCAATGCGGGAAAGCACGCGGGCGGCCTTGTTATCGCGCCTCGTGCAATCTCCGATTTCTCTCCGTTGTATTGGGATCCGGGCATGACACAACCGGTGACTCAGTTCGATAAAGACGACCTTGAAGCGATCGGGCTGGTTAAATTCGACTTTCTCGGCCTGCGTACGCTCACCATTATAGACTGGGCATTGGATCTGGTAAATGATCGGAGAGCGCGATCCGGTGAGGATCCGATTGTGCTTGACTCGCTTGAATTGGATGATCCGGAGGTGTACCGCCTGATCTGTACGGGGCGTACGACTGCATTATTCCAACTGGAATCACGTGGCATGCAGGAGTTGATCCAACGTCTCAAGCCAGATCATTTTGGCGAACTCGTTGCGTTGGTGGCGCTGTTTCGCCCCGGACCACTGCAGTCCGGAATGGTTGATGACTTCATCAACCGGAAACACGGCCGTGAGCCTGTTCTTTACGTCCACAAAGCGCTTGAGGAGGTTTTGGAGCCAACCTATGGGGTAATCCTGTATCAAGAACAAGTCATGCAGATTGCTCAACTGCTTGCCGGCTATAGCCTGGGTGCCGCTGATTTGTTGCGCCGCGCAATGGGTAAAAAAAAGGCCGAAGAAATGGAGAAGCAAAGGCAAGGCTTCATTGATGGCGCAATGGCAAGAGGGGTCGAGGGCGCGATCGCCAGACACATTTTCGACCTGATCGAAAAATTTGCAGGGTACGGGTTCAACAAGTCGCACTCTGCCGCCTATGCACTTCTTAGCTACCATACCGGCTGGCTCAAGTGCCACTATCCCGCAGAATTTCTCTCGGCCGCTTTGTCAGCTGATATGGAGCACACGGATAGGGTCGTCATTCTCGTGAATGAAGCGAAGGCGCTTGGGCTGAAACTAAACCCACCAGACATCAATCACGGAGGGCTAAGGTTCAAAGTTGCCGAGCGCGATACAATCATTTACGGGCTAGGTGCGATCAAAGGAGTGGGTGAGAAAGCGCTCGAAGATATTCTGAGCGAAAGATCCAGAGACGGGCCGTTTTCAGATCTTTTTTCCCTATGTCGTCGCATCATCAGTCAAAAGGTCAACAGGAAAACTCTCGAAGCTTTGATTTGTGCTGGAGCCTTGGATAGTTTTGGCCGGCATAGAGCCGAACTTCTTAGTCTTCTCGATTCGGCGATGAATACGGCCAATCAACATGGGGCAAACTTATCCTCGGGGCAAGACGATATGTTTGGCCTTGGATCGGTAACTGCGGTTGTTGAATCTGCATTAGATGTGAGGCCATGGTCAAAAAGGAAAACACTCGAAATGGAACGGCTCAGCCTTGGCCTATATCTGACCGGCCACCCGGTAGATCACCATCGGGCGGAACTCGCAGAGATGACAAGCGGTCCAATTGGGAAAATCAGGGCGCAGCCAGAGCGTACCATTATATTGGCAGGGTTGATTACGGGCCTGCGGACCTTTCAAAACCGCAGGGGTGAGACAATGGCGTTTTTTCAGTTAGATGACCCGACCGGTCGAGCAGATGTCAGTGTGTTTGGCGAACTCTATTCGAAGGTCCGAGCAACGCTCGGTTCGCAAGGCGTGGTGATTGTCCGGGGTATCTGCGGAACAGACGAGCGCTCAGGATTGCTTGCTGTTAAGGCAGATCGGGTTTTGGGTCTAGAGGATTCGAGAGCTATTCTTTTGCAACGAATAGCTGTCCACCTATCGTCGAGTGGGGAAGGGTCGGCACTTCTGGAAGAATTGCAGCGCCTGCTGGTAAATCATCAGCCAGGAACAACAGAAGTTGCCTTGCATTACCTGAGTTCGAGCGGCGATGAAGTGCGCATGACCTTGGGGCCTGAGTGGCAGGTATTTCCCCGATCTGATTTACTCGATTCCCTTCGGGAATTGGCGGGTGAGGACGGGGTCAGGCTTGTTTTCGACCCAACCGCTAGTCTCCAGGATGTCATCGATTCAAGCCCTATTACTGCTTAAGACTCGATGGGTTGTCCGTAGGCGTTAAAATAACTACATCATGGCGAATTCACTGGATTTCGAACAGCCGATTGTTGATCTCGAAGCAAAGATCGAGGAGTTACGGCGTGTCGAAAGCGCGGGTGAACTCGATCTGCAAAGCGAGATACAGAAGTTGGAGCTCAAGAGTCAAAAACTGACTCGGGAGATTTTTTCATCGCTCAGTGCGTGGCAGATCACCCAACTCGCTCGACATCCGGCCCGACCCCATACTCTCGACTATATTCCGCGAATCTTCTCCGATTTTCAGGAGCTTTCAGGTGACCGGATGTTCGGTGACGATCAGGCGATTGTTGCGGGACTGGCCCGTTTAGGCGGTACCGGTGTTGTTGTTATCGGGCATCAAAAAGGGCGCGATACGCGGGAGAAAGTTCGACGGAATTTTGGCATGCCGCGCCCGGAAGGTTACCGCAAATCACAACGGATTATGAAACTTGCTGCGCGTTTTGGTTTGCCGGTGATCACGCTGATTGACACCCCTGGTGCGTATCCAGGCATCGACGCGGAAGAGCGGGGGCAAAGTGAGGCGATTGCTCGTAGCATTGCGCTTATGGCTGATTTGCCGGTGCCCATTATTTCTGTGGTGATTGGTGAAGGGGGGTCTGGTGGAGCCTTAGCCATCGGCGTATGTGATCGTTTGGTTATGTTGGAATACGCTACTTATTCTGTGATCAGCCCAGAGGGATGCGCTTCAATTTTATGGAAAAGTGCGGAAAAAGCCCAAGTTGCGGCCGAGGCAATGAAACTGACCTCTTCGGGTTTAAAAACCAACAATCTGGTGGATGGCATCGTCAGCGAACCCCTCGGGGGAGCGCACCGTGACCCGGCCAAGACCGCTGAAGATTTAAAGGTGTCAATTATTGGACATCTCGCAGAACTGAAGCAGCTTGAGATCGAGGAAATGCTGGCCCAGCGGTACGCACGCCTTCAGGGGTTTGGGCAGTTCAATGAAAGTGCTTGAGGGGTTCAAACCCGAGTCCGACAAAGTCCTAAGCACTCTGGTACCGGTCTTCAAAAAATACTCGGGCGGCACAGTGAATATTGCGTTCAGCGGCGGCGTCGACTCCAGCGTGCTACTTCACGCAGCGAGCACTCTTCGACCTCGTTACCGCGTATTGCTCCGGGCGCTCCATGTAAACCACAGGTGGTCGACCCAATCTGATGTCTGGCAGTTGCAGTGCGAGAGCGCTTGTAGGACTTTGGATGTGGATTTTTTGACGACCCGATTTCCGGATTCATTAACTGATGAGCTGCCCAGCGAAACCCTTGCTCGAGCCAAGCGCCTTCAATGGTTTGCTGAAGTCGTTGACCCTGGGGCACCGCTTCTGACGGCACACCACCTCGATGATCAGGCGGAGACGCTCTTGTTACGTTTGCTGCGAGGATCCGGTATTCATGGGCTAGGAGGGATGCTTGATGACCGTAACGTCGGAAGCCTTCAGATTCTGCGGCCTTTTTTGCAGTTGTCTCGAGCTGACCTGGAATTGTGGGCAAAGAATTACAGCTTGCAGGCGATCAATGACCCCGGGAACTCAGATACGAGGTTTGAGCGGAACTTTTTGCGCCATGAGATTTTGCCGCGATTGGCGTCACGGTGGGTCGGGGCACAGGGAACGCTCAGCCGCGCAGCAGGCTCTTTTCAGGCTACTCAGGGTCTGCTCGATGAGGTTGGACAAGAGGATCTGATGGCATGTCGACGCTCTGCCGATCAATGCTTGCTCGGGGTATATGGAACGCTATCTATTTCAGCTTTCGGTAATCTCAGCCAAGCACGCAAACTTAACCTGTTGCGGTATTGGTTTCGTCTTTTCTCACTTGAAGCCGCTAGTGAGAATGGCCTGAGCGAGTTTCTTCGTCAACTTCGCGATGGTGCTTCAGAGTGCGCGCCTGTGCTGAGGGTTGGTCAATGCTGGTTACGAAGGTACCGGGACAGCCTTTTTCTACTGCCCGGCGGCCCTGTCGATCAGAACAAATATTCAACCAGTAGGCCGTGGAATACTGGCCCGACCCAGATCAAAGGTGCGGATATTGGAATCGAGGGAAAGATAACGAAGGGTGTGGGCCTGAAACTTTCTTGTCTGAAAGGGAATCTGTTGGAACTTCGTTGGCAGAAGGGAAATGCACGGCTCCGACCGACTGCGAATGGGCATCATCGTCGAGTGAAACAACTATTTCAGGAAGCGGGGGTTCCTCCTTGGGAGAGGTCCCGATTGCCGTTGGTCTACTACGCTGGCCAGTTGGCCTGCGTGCCAGGCGTTGCGATGGAACATTCTCTTTCGGCTTCGGTTGGTGAGCCTGGCATTCAGATTATGATCTCAGATTTGCGTATTAGCGCAGCCGAGACCGTGCGATAACCGCACCTGGGACCCGCGGTTTCATTGTATCCACGAGGCTCCTCTGCTATCCTAACTATCCGTCGGGCCAGAGCGCGAAATTCAGTTGGCGCTGCTGCCCGGGCAAACGAGAAATAAAACATGCCCGACGGTAAATTTCCAAAATACGCCTTTGTGACCGGTGGTGTTGTCTCATCACTGGGAAAAGGGCTCTCCGCGTCCTCATTGGGAGCGCTTCTGGAGGCTCGCGGGCTCAAGGTCACCCTGATTAAGCTCGACCCGTATATCAACGTAGATCCGGGGACTATGAGCCCGTTTCAACACGGCGAGGTTTTCGTAACCGACGATGGAGCCGAAACCGACCTCGATCTAGGCCACTATGAGCGATTCGTCCGGACACGAATGGGTAAGTCCAATAACTTTACCACCGGACAGATCTATGAACGGGTAATCCGAAAAGAAAGGCGCGGGGATTATCTTGGAGGAACCGTTCAGGTGATCCCCCACATCACCAACGAGATAAAACAGTCAATCCAGGCTGCAGGGGAAGGCTTTGATGTCTGCCTGGTAGAGATTGGCGGTACGGTAGGAGACATTGAGTCGCTGCCGTTTCTAGAAGCGATCCGGCAGATGCGTATTGAACTGGGTAGAACCAATACGATTTTTCTTCATCTCACTTTAGTTCCTGAACTGTTCGCGGCCGGGGAAATCAAGACTAAGCCGACTCAGCATTCGGTTAAAGAGTTGCGAAGTATCGGTATCCAGCCTGATGTAGTTCTATGCCGTGCGCGACAGCCGTTACCCGATGATGCCCGAAAAAAGATATCCCTGTTTACCAACGTGGAGGAATCTGCCGTTATTTCAGCGGAGGATGTCGGTAATATTTACTCGATCCCACGGCGATACCATGAACAGGATCTGGATGGCATCGTAGTAAGACATTTGGGATTGCCGACAGCTCAGGCAGATCTGGGGGAATGGGATCGGGTTGTAGAAACGATGGATAACCCCGATTCAGAGGTTACTATTGCGATGGTTGGAAAGTACGTCAGCCTGACAGAGTCCTACAAGTCGCTCTCAGAGGCTTTGGTTCATGCCGGTATCCAGAATCGCACCCGTGTTTCGGTCGTATACATCGACGCAGAGACCCTTGAAGAAGGGGACAGTGAATCTCTTGAAAAGGTTGATGCGATTTTAGTGCCAGGTGGCTTCGGTATTCGTGGTTCGGAAGGTATGATTCGGGCCGTCGAGTATGCACGTACTCGCAAAATACCCTATCTGGGCATCTGTCTT
>CBFIBN010000022.1:0-19024 GCA_965660775.1 Arenicellales bacterium
GTTCAGGCGGTAAAGGAACATAATCGATCTGACCAATCGGTGATTGATCACATGCGCATCATTGAAGCTTTGGAGCAGCGCGACGCCGACAAGGCCGAGCGGCTGGTGCGTGAACACGCCATAAGCCTCAGCAAGCATATTGAAGAGTACGCGAGATACCTAGATTAGCACTACGGCGTGGTTGCCGATTGCATTGTTGTGCTCGTCATTGCTATCCTTACGAAGGGACCCATTACCACCTGAGACGCTTCTAACTTCCCGAGAATCATGCCCACCGTCAGGTAACGCTGGGGAGTATTAGAAGCATCTGGTGCAATGACGTTGTAAAAAATAAGCCTCCGGTCTTAGCGGCCAGGCCCACTGATATTGCTAAATCTCTGGTCAAGGTGTATAGCCATGTCGTGGCCCGCCGGGCCGATGGCGACGAGCGCCTCGCCCAAGCCTGAATCCGACCCTTGGTATGGCGTGATCTTCAATCGGCCTCCGGCATACTGCACTTGCGCTATCTCGTTACAGTGCGCAAGTCGCACCAGACCCTTCAATCGATGAACACATGGATCAAGGTGGCGTAGCGCTTTGCGCAAGCGCTTCTCTTCAATAACGCCAGTGAGTTCGAGGGTCCAACGCTCGAACTCGCGCTCATGGCTTTGTCCGGGCATCGTTTCGAGCATCGCCTGCGCTAAATTTTCTTTGGATCGGCAGGACGACTGTCTCGCCACTTCAAACGGCAACTTCGTATCCACCGTTGGAAATAATCGGGCCTTAGGGTTTTGCTGTTGCAAAAGGGCAGTAACGCTTGACTGCTTGGTCTCATCCACCAGGTCGCACTTATTCAATAACAGCAAATCACTTTGTTGTACTTGGCGTATGACAACAGGCCCAACGTCATGGTCACCTAGCCGGTCGTTGATGGTTGCGCAATCGACCAGGCAGATAACATTTTCCAGACTGAGGTCCGGCTCTGCCTTGGCGATGTTGTAGAGTTTGGCAGGCTCAGCCACACCACTGGCTTCAATAATCAACCAGTCTGGTCGGCGTGGCGAATCGAGTACAGAGCACAACGTGGTAACTAAACTGCCCCCCAGGGTGCAGCAAATGCAACCGTTAGCCAGAGTAATGGTATCGGCAGACTGACTCTCGATCAGGGTATTGTCGATAGAAATTGAGCCAAAATCATTGACCAGAATAGTGATCGCCAGTTCATTGGGGTTGCTGAGTAGTTGGTTGATAAAGGTGGTCTTGCCGGCGCCCAGGTAGCCGGTGATGATACTGACCGGTAACGCGTCACCGGTCATAGATCAGTAAACGCAGTACCGCCGACCACAGTGCCTATAACGTTTATTTTATTGAGTTCCGCCGCGCCTACCTCGTAGGGATCAGCATCCAAGATGGCAAAGTCCGCGCGTTTGCCTGATTCAATCGAACCGATCTCGTGATCAAGATGCAGGCTGCGGGCTGGTCCCAGCGTTATTGCGCGCATGGCTTCATCCAGATTGATGCACTCCATGGGCCCCAGCACCTGGCCACTGCCCGTTAGCCGGTTAGCGGCACACCAGGCCACTGTCAGGGGCCCCATGGGAGTGACCGGTGCGTCGGAATGAATCGAAAGGTTGACGCCTTCATCCAATGCGGTGCGACAGGCGTCCATTCGTGAGGCGCGCTCTGGACCCACAGTGATATCCCGATGCTGATCTCCAAAGAAAAAGATGTGATTGGCAAAAAGATTAACGCCAAGTCGGAGTGCTGCCATCTGATGAAACTGGCTGCGGTCGGCCATTTGGCAATGCTGCAGGGTGTGTCGGTGGTCTGGCCGCGGGTGGTGAGTTAACGCCTTTGCAAAAGCTTTAATGGCGAGTTCTGAGGCGGCATCACCGTTTACATGGACATGCACCTGCAGGCCTTCACGATTGAGCGTGCCGACCAGGTCAAAAAGCGCCTCAGGCGCAATGTTCCAGATACCGTGATTTGGTCCACGATAGTAACCGGGCCATTTGAGTTGTGCTGTGAAACCCTGGATAGATCCGTCTGTCATTAATTTCACCAGGCCCAGGCGCAACTTATCGTTGCGGGTTGCTGAAATCTCCTTGGCTCGCTGGGCGATATCATCGGGGGTCCCAGAATGGCCGCTGAGTGCCGGCACCAATCGCAGGGGGTATTCGTCGCAAAGAGTGGCTTCGTTGAGTTGCCTGATATCCTCATCCAGAAGATCATTAAACAGATCTGTTGCGGTTGTGACTCCGCAACGTCGCGCGACTCGGCCATAGGCTTCGATACTCTGTGCACTGTTGCCGAATTCCCGAAGGTTAATCTTGAGTCGGCGCATCAGCGGGAACATGGCAGCCAGTTCCTGCAATTCACCATTGGGACTGCCGTCGTCGTCCAGCAGTACCCCCTCGATGTCGGTGCCCGGGCCGTAACCAGCCATGTTAAGCGCGACAGAGTTCACAGTCATTAGGTGAAAGTTAGAGTGCCAAACCACAATCGGCCGGATTGACGACACTCGATCCAGGTCATGTCGATTCAATCGTTTTTCATTGAAGAAAATTGGGTCGAATCCCCAGCAGACCAGAGGATCATCAGCCCCAGTCAGCGCCTTTTCACTTTCTATCAGTCGGATAGCGAGGTCTTTGACATTGTAGATTCCACGCCAATGTTTTCCGTTAGGGTCTTCGCGATCGTGGAAGCCCACATAGGTGTATCGCCAAATACCGCCTGCCATCATGTGGCTATGCCCCTCGACGAAGCCGGGCAGCAAAATACTGTCGCCGAAGGTATCGTCTATCGGAAAGTCACCCCAACTACTGACTTCCTCCCAACTCCCGGTAGCGAGTACGTGGCCATCCCGGACTAAAACATGAGTCGCAAATGGCATCGAGGGATTCATCGTTACCACCCGTCTGGCAGATAGAATGCGCGCGTTATCCTTCAATATAAGATGCTCCCGATAAAGATAAAGCCGACCATCGATCTGGCTGTCGGCTCGATGGCCTGTGCCTGGTAATTTGGTTGGCTATTGGTGGCCTCATTTTAGGCTATGATATATGCCCTTTTTCGTATTGGAAAAGGGTATTCGAAACGATACTAAATTATAGGAGGTTGTTGGATGAAGAGGATTATGCTGGCCGCAGTTGCGGCGACTATGATGTTGTCGGGAATTCCTGTCTCTAGTGCTGATGGTGGGACGCTGGTTCTCGCGACTACTCAGAAACCGAGACATCTGAACCCGGCTGTACAGTCTGGAATTGCCACGGCCGTGCCTGGCACACAAATATTTGCGACACCAGTGCGGTTTGATGAGAACTGGAATCCTCAGCCTTATCTGGCTGAGTCCTGGGCTTTTTCTGACGATGGCCTGGCGTTGACGCTTAACTTGCGCAAAGGTGCCACTTTCCATGATGGTCATCCGATCACATCCAAGGATGTGGCTTTTTCCATAGAAACCATAAAAGCGAATCATCCGTTTAAGACCATGTTTGGTCCAGTAGAGGCGGTTGACACACCCGATGATCACACAGCGGTGTTGCGATTATCTGCCCCGCATCCGGCTTTGTTGCTGGCCTTATCGTCAGCGTTGGGTGTGATTATTCCAGAGCATATTTATGGCGATGGGCAGGATCCCAAAGCGCATCCGAGAAACAGCGATACGGTGGGTTCGGGACCGTTTAAGTTGGCTGAGTTCAAGCCCGGTGAGCACATCATCCTTGAAAAGAACGAGAACTTCTTCCTTGAGGGCTATCCCAAGTTGGATCGGATTATCATCAAGAACTACAAGGATGTGACCAGCATGGTGTTGGCAATGGACAGCGGCGAAGTAGATATGTTGCCGTTTCTTGCCGGTACCCGGGATATCGCCCGACTACGCAAGAACGCTTCTATAGAGGTTACGGATCAGGGCTATGCTGCAGTTGGGCCGCTCAACTGGCTGGCGTTCAATACCAAGCATGAGATCTTCAAGGATGTGCGGGTACGCCGGGCGATTGCTTATGCTATTGATCGTGATTTTATTGTTAATGCCTTACACGGCGGGTTTTCTACTGCGGCGACAGGCCCGGTCCATCCGGGAAGCCCGTTCTCCGCACCCGATGTAGAGTCCTACGACCTCGATCTGGCCAAAGCGGCAGCATTGCTTGATGAGGCTGGCTATCCTGCTGGATCTGATGGAGTGCGTTTTTCGGTTGAGCTTGATTATCTCCCCGCCTTTGCCGAACAACAAAAGAACGTCGCTGAGTACCTGCGACCACAACTGAAAAAAGTTGGCATAGCGGTTGAGCTCAGAGCCAGCCCGGATTTTCCGTCTTGGGCCAAACGTGTGTCTTCGCACGAGTTTGAGCTAACTATGGATATCGTCTTTAACTGGGGTGACCCGGTAATCGGTGTGCATCGTACCTATGTCTGCAGCAATATTCGCCAAGGAGTTATCTGGTCTAACACGCAGAGTTACTGCAACGAGGAAGTTGACGCACTGCTTGACGCTGCAGGAAAAGAAATAGACCAGGCAAAACGACAAGCCCTTTACCGACAGGCTCAGCAGATTATCGTTGATGAAGTGCCGCTGGCTTTTCTAAATACTCTGCCGTATCACACGGCATATAATAAGAACAAGATAGGAAACCCACCGCTCAGTATCTGGGGTGCAATGGCTCCATTGGACAAAGTTACGGTCCAATAAATCTTTTTGAAAGCCGGGGCAGCACTGGGCTGCCCCGGCTTTGTATTGTGGGAGCAAGTTATGGGTCTCATTTGGCTCATCGGCAAGAGATTGTTGTACGCTGCTGCGCTGATTACGGCGGTCCTGGTTCTTAATTTTTCGTTACTGCATCTTGCACCGGGCGACCCGGCCGATGTCATTGCAGGTGAGATGGGTGGTGCAACAGCAGAACTGCTGGCCGAGATACGCGCTCTTTATGGCCTGGATAAACCATTTCTGGTGCAGTTGGGTTTGTACCTCCAACGCGCCTATCAGGGTGATCTGGGTATGTCGTTTTATTACAACCTACCCGTCGTCGATCTAATTTTGCAGCGCTTGCCGGCGACCATGCTGTTGGTCTTTACCGCTCTTTTTTTTGCCACCGTCGGTGGCACAGTACTGGGTGTGGTGGCCGCTCGTAAGCCCGGTGGCTTTACCAGTTCAATGGTGACCCTGTTGTCTCTGGTTGGCTATGCAGCGCCTATTTTCTGGACTGGCCTGATGTTGATTATTCTGTTCGGAGTGGTGATTCCATTTTTTCCGATATCGGGGTTATACAACGTTGCCAAGATGGCGACTGGTCTATCACGAGTGGTGGATATTGCGCACCACCTGGTTTTGCCGAGTTTCACCCTGGGGGTGGTATATCTTGCGCTGTATAGCCGTTTGACCCGCGCCAGCATGCTGGAAGTTATGCAGGCCGATTACGTTAGAACCGCCCGGGCCAAAGGTGCCCGCGAGCGCACTGTTTACCTGCGCCATGCCTTGCGTAATGCCATCTTGCCGGTAGTCACGATGGCAGGGCTTCAGTTTGGTTCGCTGATCTCCGGCGCCGTGCTGGTAGAGACTGTCTTCAATTGGCCAGGGCTTGGCACACTGGTTTTCGAGTCAGTAATTGCGCGTGATTATCCTACTGTGTTGGGGGTGTTGTTCTTTTCGGCCACGCTTGTTATAGCCGCAAATCTGGTTACCGATCTGGTGTATCGCATGATTGATCCCAGAATCCGGTTGCGCGACTAGCCATGGCGGCAGTTGAATCAGCAACCAGATCCCAGAGCGCGCGAAGGCCCGGCGCTGATGCGTGGGAGATATACCGCCAGAGTCCAACGGCTATGCTTGGTCTGGTGTTGGTGCTTTTGATCAGTGTTCTTGCGATCATTGGCCCGTTGGTATACCCGGTCGATCCTTTCGAGATTATCTGGGCGCCCATGTCGGCACCGGGCACAACAGAACGTGCACTACTGGGAACAGATTACCTCGGTCGGGATATTCTTGCCGGCCTGTTGGTGGGCGCAAAAGCCACCTTGATTGTTGGCCTGACGGCCGCGGCGCTCACTGTGATTATCGGACTTCTTATTGGCGCCCTCGCAGGTTTTTATCTTGGCATGATTGACGAGATCCTGATGCGGGTAACGGAGTTTTTTCAAGTATTGCCGCCACTGCTTTTCGCCATGGTGTTGGTGACCATGCTGTCGCCCAGTTTGTGGGTGGTGGCGGTTTCTATTGGAGTGGTAAGCTGGCCGCCTACGGCCCGGCTTGCCCGAGCAGAGTTTTTGCGTATACGCAATCTGGAGTATGTCACCGCTTCCCGGGCATCTGGAGTTCGCCAGAGTTATATCATTTGGCGGGTGATTTTGCCCAATGCGTTGCCACCGCTTATTGTGTCGGCAACTTTGACTATCGGCACTGCCATTTTGTTTGAAGCCGGCTTGAGTTTCCTTGGCCTGTCTGATCCCAACGTGATGTCCTGGGGGCTGATGATCGGCTCGGGTAGAGAATATCTGCTAGATGCTTGGTGGATAGTCACATTGCCGGGAGTGATGATATTTTTTGCAGTACTGGGCGTCAGTCTGGTTGGGGATGGTTTGAATGACGCGTTCAACCCCAAACTGAGGCGTCGCTGAATAATGTCGGTACTGAAGGTTGACCACCTTTGTGTTGATTATCGCAGTCGCACCGGGCACATACGACTGGTCGACGATATCAGTTTCGATATCCAACCCAACAAGACCCTGGCTATCGTTGGGGAATCGGGTTGTGGAAAGAGCATGACGGCCCTGGCAATGATGCGGCTGTTACCTGACGGCGCGACTATCACCAAAGGCGTCATCACCCTGGAAGGGGATTCACTTACTGATCTCCCCGAGGCCCAAATGCGTGATATTCGTGGCGCATCAATGTCGATGATATTTCAGGAACCAATGACCTCGTTGAACCCGGTGTTTAGCGTGGGAGAGCAGATCGCAGAAGTGCTACGCCTGCATACGGATCTGAACAAACAGCAGATACACGAGAAAGTCCAGGCACTGATTGGATCAGTTGGCATTTCGGATGTTGCCCAGCGCTCATCAGCCTATCCCCATGAGTTGTCAGGGGGTATGCGTCAGAGAATCATGATTGCAATGGCGCTTGCCTGCAGCCCTAAAGTGCTTATCGCTGATGAGCCTACTACCGCGTTGGATGTGACTGTGCAGGCGCAGATCTTTTCACTGCTTCGAGATCTGCAAGCCCGGACCAGCACGGCTATTGTTCTCATTACTCACGACATGGGCGTTGTTGCAGAGATGGCTGACGACATTATCGTGATGTATGCCGGGCGACTCGCGGAGCGCGGCTCTGTGGAAACCGTACTCTCACGACCAGCCCATCCCTACACGCGAGGGTTGATCGATTGTGTACCTCACCTTCAATTGGGATCCAATATCTCCCACAAGCCGGTGACCGAGATTCCCGGGGTCGTACCGGCTCTGGAGACAATAGGAGCCGGCTGTCCTTTTGCCAGTCGGTGTGGGTTGGCGGAAGAAAAGTGTGAAGCTGCGATGCCAGAACTATCAGAGCTTAGGCCATCTCATCAAGTCGCTTGCTGGAATTATCAAGAGACATAAGCCAGTGATCGACCAGGCACTACTGACTGTCCAGGATCTCGAGGTAGAGTTTGCTTCAAAGGGTGCATTGGGCCGAAACAAGCACGTAGTTAAGGCAGTTAACGGGGTGAGCTTTTCCATCAACAAGGGCGATACCTTTGGGATCGTCGGCGAATCCGGATCCGGCAAGACGACCACCGCTCTTGCAATCATGCGCTTGGTGAAGGCCACCAAGGGAAAAGTCAGCCTGGGCGATATGGTGCTGACCGATTTACATGGCGAAGCCTTGCGTCGAGCGCGGCGGCAGTTTCAGATGGTATTTCAGGACCCGTTCTCTTCATTGAATCCCCGGCTTCGAGCTAAAGATGTCGTTGCCGAGCCTTTGGCGATGTTGGACAGGTCTAACAAAGACAATGCAAGGGAACTCGAAGAGGCATTTGTTCAGGTCGGTTTACGGCCCGAGCAAATGGATCTTTTCCCACACCAGTTTTCGGGCGGACAGCGCCAGCGGATAGCACTGGCCCGCGCCCTGGTGACAAGACCAGAGTTGATTGTCTGTGATGAACCGGTTTCCGCCCTGGATGTAGCGATTCAGGCGCAGATTCTCAACCTGTTAAAGCGGATTCAGCACGACCTGGATGTGACCTACCTTTTTATCAGCCATGACTTGGGCGTGGTGCAGTACATATGTGACTGGATTGCTGTCATGTATCTGGGGCAGATAGTCGAAGTGGCACCGCGGGCATCTCTTTTCAGTTACCCACTGCATCCCTACACGCTTTCACTTCTCTCGGCAGTGCCCAGCGCCTCACCGGGCACCAAGGCATGGAAAGCCATCACACTCAAGGGTGAGCCGCCCAGTCTTATTAATTTGCCTACGGGGTGTATCTTTGCTGATCGTTGTCCGGTAATGCAGCCCGAGTGTCAAGAATCCCCGCCCGCTCTGCAAGAGTTGTCCGATGGTAGACGGGTTGCGTGCCATTTCGTCGAAGAAAAAGAAGGCACGGTTCAGAACACGCTGACCGGTGGGCTGGAAATGATCAACGCATTGACCTGAATCGGGTCCCTATCATCGTGCAGTGACCACAAGATAATATTTGATCTTTGTAGACGCCTAGATCATTCACAGATCATGTAGTACTTGCGTAAGGTTTCAGTAATTTCCCAAATACATTGAGTTCCCTTGGCGATAAAGAACGAATCACCCGCTGTAAAGGTGTCAGATGAGCCATCGGCATTGGTCAGTGTGACTGATCCGGATAGAACCGTCATCATTTCATGCACAGGGTAGGAGTCGATTTCCTCGCGACACGGAGCGCATTCCCATACGCCACTTAGGGTCGAGCCGTCTTCGGTTTGGAAAAAAGTGTGGTTTACCTCCCGCTTATCAGCGGTGGTGAAAGCATCCTGGCCGGTGAAATCGGATGGCTGCATTCCAGTAGCAGGCTCGCCATCCGGTAAAAGCCGAAATACCTTAGTTGTCATGTGAACTCCTTGCCGTTATTGCTGTGTGGTCAATCAAGTATTTTCTTAGGGTAGCTAACTGTCTTGGGCGAGTACGCGGTCTAAACTGTTGGCAAAAGCCATTCGATCACTTTTGCTGAAAGAATCCGGCCCACCTGTTTGCACCCCGGTGCTTCGCAGACTGTCCATAAAATCCCGCATATTGAGTGTTTGACGAATATTTTCTTTTGTATACCTTTCGCCCCGTGGATTCAGAACCACGCAGTCTTTGGCAACAAGTTCAGCGGCTAAAGGAATATCTGCTGTTATGACAATGTCACCTTTAGTCGAATTTTCAACGATGTAGTTATCCGCGACATCAAATCCTGATGCAACCTGGACTGACCGAATATATCGGGATCGTGGCGTTTCCAGCAGCTGATTTGCTACCAAGATCATGTTGGTCTTGGTCCTCTCACAAGCTTTATACAATATCTCTTTGATGACTTTGGGGGACGCATCTGCATCAACCCAAATTTTTCTCTCGTTCGAGTTGGCTATTGCATTTATTGGGGCCTGCATTACCGTGCCATCATATCAAGTTAAACCGATTCAGTTTGAAATGAGTCAGCCGTATCTTAGGCGCACTCGAGCAATCCAGTCGTGAGATAGTCGACCAGATAGCCAAAACAAAAAGTAGAAATGAAGACCCCAAGGGCTCGAACTGATGGCTAGCTTATCGAATAACTGAATCAAGTTACGCGATTCCCAAAAGAACAGCCCCGCTTATGTGGGCCGTTCCTTCATAGGTGCGCCCTTGCATGGATGTTATAACCATCAACTGAACAATGATTAAATGGCTCTGGAATAATTTTGTGTCCCTAGCGGTATTCGCGATAAAACCCTAATTTACGGTGCAGCGGTGCGTCATCAACCATTAACAGGAATGCCGGTTTGGATGAGGACTGGTTGTGAAGCGTGCACGAGGCGTGTGGTGGAATGACACTTATATCCCGCGGGTTCCAGTTAAAAGCACTGTCGTCGATCTCGCTGCTGCCAACGCCTTCGATCACGTGGGTCACAGCTGAACAGGTTCGCCTGCCCAGATCAGCACTCTCTCCCGGACGCAGCATCAATGCTGAAATCCCCAGTATTGGCAGGCATTCCTCGCCAGTCACCGGGTTGACATAGGCCAACTGAACCAACGCATCCCGATCGCTCGCGCCGGCCAACTCGGTCAGCGCCTCGCGGGCTTCTTTCCAGGGGTAACGTAACATTGGATAGGGGTTGCGATCGTGTAGCTGGCTGTAGGGCAACAGCCCCGCCCGCCTGAACTTGGTCTGCGACGAATCCGGTCTGATTGGGGCATGTTGCAGCGGCGCTTCCTGCGCCTGGGAGGTTTCCAGGTAATAGATCAGCGGCAAATCCAGTGCATCCATCCAGATCACCGGCTCAGAGCCGGTATGGCCGTGTTCATGCCAGAGGCCCGAAGGGGTCAGAATGAGATCTCCAGGCTCCATCGGCAGGCGCTCGCCTTCGACTGTGGTAAAGCCGCCACTGCCTTCGACGATGAGCCTGATGGCGCTGGGCGAGTGACGGTGATTGGGGGCGTCCTCGCCAGGAAGGATGAGCTGCAAGCCGATGTAAATCGACGGAGTCGCCTGCAGATTATCGATGCCCAACCCAGGATTACACAGTACCAGCACCCGCCGTTCCGCTTTTTCGATTGGGGTCAGATCACCAGCTTGTATCAGTAGTTCTCGGACCTGTGGATAGTTCCAATGCATCGGGATCGAACTTCGTGCCGGGGCACCGTGTGAAATAAGGGTTCTGAGGCTAGGCCACAGGGGCTGGAGGTTGGCAGACGCTAACGCTGACAGGTATTCGGCGGGTAAATCAGCAGCAGATTGGAGTTTGCTCATGACAAAGTTCCTTGCATTGAAATTGTGCTGGGTCCGGATGGATTCATGTGTGGCGAGCCATTCGGTTTGAACGGGCTAATCCTGAGAAAACAATCATCCTACTATACCCAGTACCGGATCATTAGATCATAATTGTGCGATCGCCCGGTTGTGCTTCACGTGTTTGGATCGAGTACAACTCCGATGACGCTCGGGATAGCTTCAAGGTTTAGTTCAAAGGCACGGACGTGGTGACCCGGTTAACAGACCTTCCCTCCATAGGTATGGCATGGAGCGCCGTCAGGGAGGTATGGGACATTGATTTAAAGTACGCTAGGCCCTTGTTGGGCTGTAACGCAGTCGGCAGTGACCATACGAATCAGAGCTGTCGTTCGGCGTACCCACTGACAGTATCCGGTTCTGTCAATGCAGGCTGGTCCTATCTACAGCCGTAATGAGTCAAGGAAAAATTTCATGCGTGTGATCATTGTTGGGGCGGGTCCAGCCGGGCTTTATGCCGCGATTGCGCTCAAGCGTGCACGGCCTGACTTGGAGGTCCGGGTTGTTGAACAGAATCCGGCTGATGTCACCTTTGGCTTCGGCGTTGTCTTTTCGCGCCAAGCACTTACTTTCCTTCGCAAAGACGATCCCAGTACGGCTGACCTAATAGATCCGAACATGAAACACTGGAGTGGTATAACGGTGATTCATGCTGGTCAACAGATAACCATTGACGGTATCGGTTTTTCAGGAATCGGCCGGCTTGAACTGCTTAAACTTCTACAACATCGCGCCCGCGCCCTTCACATTGAACCAGAGTATGGAACACGGATTGACGCATCGACCGATCTATCAGATTTCGATCTGATCATCGGTGCAGATGGGTTCAATTCGGCCGTCCGTCGTTCCGCACCGCAGAATTTTGGGGAAGAAATCAGCTTGTTGCAGAACCGATTTGCCTGGTTTGGCGCTGACCAGGAATTTGATAGCCTGACGCAGGCCTTCATTGACACCCCCTATGGCCCGATGAATACGCACCATTATGCGTACGCGCCCGGCCGCGCGACCTTCATTATCGAGATGGGCAATGATACGTTTGAGGCATCGGGTTTTGGTCAGATGAGCGAAGAACAATACCGTACACAATGCGAGATACTGTTTGCATCGTCCTTGGGTAATACCCGCCTGATCGCCAACAAATCGATCTGGCGGCAGTTTCCGATTCTGTCATGCCGTCACTGGTTTTTCGGTAACCGGGTTCTGGTGGGCGATGCACTGCACACAGTGCATTTTTCAGTTGGTTCTGGTACCCGGCTTGCTCTGGAAGATGTGATTGCTCTTGTGGCTGCGCTCAGAGAATACGACTGGAACCTAACGGCAGCACTGCCTGCCTACCAGGCTGTTCGTCAGCCCATCCATGAGAAGATTGCACGGGCCGGTACGCGTTCTGCCCTTTGGTATGAGTCCTTTGGTGAACACATGCGGTTGGAACCCTGGCAATTTGCGCTGAATTATATTCGCAGAGGTGGACGGGTCGATGCGCAGAGGTTGCGGGACATGGCTCCGGGTTTTGTCGCTGATCTTGAAGCACAGAGCATAGGGCTGGACTCTTGAGTTTATCGAACGCGCCAACAATAGCGACTCTAGCCGGAGAGATCGGGTTTTCCGTGCCAGCGGACTACAACGCGTCACGCCTGCTTTGGGATAATCTGGCCACAAATCACGAGCGCCAGGCGATTTTGTCTGATAGCGGTAACTTCACTTACGGACAGCTTGCCATGGAAGCGGCCAAAATTGGCAACGCTCTGCTTCAGGCGGGCTGTAAACCTCAGGACCGTATCCTGTTATTTCTGAATGACGAACCGGCTTACCCGGCAGCCATTATGGGTGCTTTGCGTGCCGGATTCGTACCCGTACTGATCAATACGCTGACACCATCAGATCTGATCCGATATTGCCTTGAGGATAGTAGCGCGACAGCAGCCGTAGTATCCAAGGATCATGCAGAGTTGTTTACTCGAGAAGCTATTACAGGCACTGCGTGCCACACCGTCATAGTCTCTGCCGTCACGCAACCCTGGGCCGCGATGGAGTCTGAGCTGGCCGAATATCCAAGCACGGCAGCCGATATGGCGTTCTGGATGTATTCCTCGGGTTCTACCGGCAAACCAAAGGGGGTGGTGCACCAACATGAGGACGCGCTCTACACTGCGTGGAGTTACGCCAGACATATTCTGAAGATCAACCAGAATGATGTCTGCTTTTCTGTTCCAAAAATATTTTTTGCATATGGTTTTGGCAATTCAATAACCTTTCCAATGTCTGCTGGCGCAGCCTCTGTATTGATGGCAGCACGACCGGAGCCGACCCGAATATACGAACATATTAATCGCTATAGGCCAACCCTTTTTTTTGGTTTGCCAACGCTATATAACGCTTTGGTTCGTGCAGAGTCGGCTAAGCAGGCAAATCTCTCGTCAGTGCGTCTTTGCGTTTCGGCAGCCGAGGTTCTGTCTAAGGAGCTTTCCAAGGCATGGCGGGATCAGTTTGGCCATGTCATTGTTGAAGGGCTTGGCTCAACCGAGTTGCTGCATATTTATCTCTCCAATAGCGAGCAAGAACAGAAAAGCGGCTCTGCCGGCAAGCCCGTGCCCGGATATTCAGTTCGGCTTGAAACTTCCAACGGACTGGAAGCCCAGGTAGGTGAGGAGGGTGTTATGGCTGTTCGCGGCCTGTCCGGCGCAACACATTACTGGAACCGGCCGCAAAACACTGCAAAGACCATGCGCAAGGGATGGATCTACACAGGAGATCGATTCGTCTGCGATCAGGATGGGTTTTATTTTTTTAAGGGTCGCGCCGATGATTTGGTCAAAGTATCTGGGCAGTGGGTATATCCGTTGGAGATCGAACTCGCGCTCAATGAGCACCCGATGGTGGCAGCATCGTGTGTGCAGGCCCTGGAACTTGCCGACAAACGATTTACGATTGTGGCTTGGGTGGTGCTTGCTGCCGGTATCGCGCAAAACACCCAATTTGAACAAGACCTGCAGAACTACACCAAGCAGATGCTGTTGCCGCATAAGTATCCGCGAGAGATTATCGTTTTGCACGAACTACCCAAGACGGGCACGGGTAAGATTGATCGACAACTTCTGAAAGCCGGGTATGGCGAGCCAGACCTGCAATCGACTGATTGAAACAGCCAGCAACCTCCTCATTCGATAGCGCCACTTTGCCGTGATTAGCGGACGGTGCGGTATCATAGCCCGTTCGAAATTTCGAGTTTCAGTGGATTAAAGCGATGCCGGATGCCAAAGGAATTCCTGGTGTGGACGCGGGCACTTACCGACTGCCGGATTCTGACTATGTCGGCGAAGGCTGGACGCCGGTCGAGCCTGGAACCGATCCAGTGCTCTACGGTCATGTCGACATTGCCCCCAAGGGTAAATTTGAGGTCCGCAGCTATCAGACCTTCACGCTGACTTATACCGTCGGGCGCTTTGGTCTGGACGATACAGGAGCGATTCGCGTTGTCTTTCGGGCGATGGGCGATACCGCAACCATGCAGACCACGGATCCGACCGTGGACAACTATGTCTCGGCGACCGCGAGCAACGGCGCCACCCTATCAGTAAACTATGCCCGCCGTGGCATGAGTGCCCGTCCACGCTGGAAGTCGCTTACCGTCAACGTCTCTGGCGGCTATATGCGAGAGGGCGACACGATCACTATTGTCTTTGGCGATACCAGTCATGGCTCGAACGGGCTCAAGTTGCAGACCATGGTCGAGACTGATTTCGAGTTCAAGGTACTGGCGGATGTCTGCGCGGTCGGACATTTCGTGCCGATTCCCAATACACCAACTATCGATATCGTCCCGGGCCGCCTGGCGGTCTGGCGCGCGGTGCTCTCAAGCCTGCGCCGGCCCGGCGAGCGCTTCCAGTTCGGTCTTAAGGCGGAGGATAGTTGGGGTAACCCGACGGGGCTTGCCCAAGGCAAGTTTCGTTTCGAGACGACTTTGCCGGTGAAAGCCCTGCCACAGATCTTCGATTACCCGCTCGGTGAGCGCTCCATCAGTTTTGAGGGATTGAGCGTGGATGAACCCGGCGAGCTCCGCATTACGGTGCTGGACCGGGAGAGTGGCGACCTGGTTGCCAGATCTCATCCGATGCAGATTCGCAGCGGGCAGTACGGCGGTTACTGGGGCGATATGCATGGCCAGTCAGGTGAGTCGATCGGTATCGGTACATCGCGAAGTTATTTCACCTTCGCCCGCGATTGCGCCTTTCTCGATCTTACCGGCCATCAGGCCAACGACTTCCAGGTTAATAACAAGTTCTGGACTTACCTGAATGATCTTTCGGCCGAGTTTCTCAACGAGGGCCGTTTCGTCACCTTTCCGGGATACGAGTGGTCTGGCAACACGGCCGTTGGCGGTGACCGTAATGTGTACTTTCGCACCGAAGGGCGTCAGATTCGCCGTTCGTCGCATGCGTTGTTGCCCGAACGTGAGGACATCGACACCGACGCACCCAACGCCAACTTGCTGTTCGAGGCATTGAAGGATGAGGATTGCGTTATCTACGCCCATGTAGGCGGCCGGTATGCCGATATCAGCTACGCTCATGATCCCAAGCTTGAACGCTCTATGGAGATCCATTCAGCCTGGGGCACCTTTGAATGGTTGCTGACGGACGGCTTCCCACTTGGCCACAGGAGTGGTGTTGTCTGCAACAGTGACGGGCACAAGGGTCGTCCCGGGGCGAGCTATCCAGGGGCCTCGATGTTTGGCGCCTATGGCGGGCTTACTTGCTTTTATGCCGAGGAGTTGACACGCGATAGTATCTTCGAATGCCTGCGTCGGCGTCACCACTATGGAACCACCGGGACACGGCTTCATCTTGACGTGCGCGCTGTTCTGCAAACGGGCGGACAACTCTTCGACGAGGACCCGAAGGCCTTTCCTGACACAACCTTTGAGGTGGTTAGGGAAGTGATGATGGGCGATATCGTCCAGACTGACGACGACTATGTGACACTCAAGGTTGAAGTCTCGGCCCAGAGCCCGATCGAGCGAATCGAGATTCGCAATGGTACGGATGTGCTGAAGACGGTCCGGGGTTTTTCGAAAGGTGATCTCGGTGATCGTATCCGGCTCGTTTGGAGCGGTGCCGAGTACCGCGGCCGTGGCCGTGAGACCAACTGGCAGGGTCAGGCCAACTTCAGCGGGGCATCGATTAAGCGGATGGAGAAGATCAACGCCTGGAACCACGAGCGGAAACTGGAGCAGCGCGGTGACGACACTATCGTCTTCGACGCCATCACGACTGGCAACTTTGGTGGCTTCGATGTTTGGCTCGACGATGCGGTAGGCGCTTCCCTTAATGTCGAGACCAATCTCGGCATGTTGCAGGTACCGCTCTCGGCGATCGGGATTGAGGATGTAACGATGAATGCGGACGGTCTTGAGCGGAAGATCCGTGCTTTTCGATTGCCGGAGGAAAATCCACACCTCGCCATCAAGACGGAACTCGAAATTCCGCTAAAGGCCGATGCTGACAACCCGCTTTGGGTCTGCGTGACAACGGAAGACGGTTTTCAGGCCTGGAGCAGCCCGATCTACGCGTTCAAGTAGGATTGCCAGAACGATAAACCCATTCAGCAAAAACAGCAAGATGAAAAGTGGGGGGCTTCACTCCCGACACCTTCCGAAAACAGCAAACCTTTCTGTCTTCATCGTTAGGCGAATTCTTACTTGTCCTTTGCCTGTGAGGGGCGCGATTTGACAATCAAAGTGCTTGTGGTGACGAAGACGTCCTCATTTTTTTGATTCCTTAACGTGGCCGTGTAGCGGACAAAGCCCATGTCTGGTTTGCTTGCCGACACCCGACTGCCTTTAATTTCGACCTGCCCACTCAATCTATCACCAGGACGTACCGGTGTGGGCCAGATCATCTCTTCATGACCCGGCGAGCCTAAGGTTGTCTCATAACATAGGAACGCGTTATGCATCAGCCGAAGCCAGATCAGGCCGGTTAGCCAGCCGCTGGAAATGATTCCCTCAAAAACGGTCTCTTGAGCTGCCTGGTCATCGATGTGGAATGGGAAAGGGTCGTACTTTTGCGAGAACTCTATGATCTCTTCACGCGTAACGTCGTATGTTCCGAGGTCAAATACGTCGCCCGCATTGTAGTCTTGGGCATATTGAAAGTTCACTTTATTTGTTCTCCATGAGTGCGGTCAGGGCAGCAAAAACGAGTAGAAGGGTTTGCTGTCACTACATTATTTTTGATGAATTCCTATCATAATGTAACTCTTTTGTCGTTTAACTTTGGTGTGGTAAAGAGAAACAACAGTGCTGACGCTGTCAGCTTCAAGCCAGAAGCTTTGGTGGCGTGATTGGGTTAAGAATGTGTGAGTAAGTGGGGTAGACGCCTGTTCGCCCTGCTACTCTACTTGGTCGGCGATATGGAAGAGTTTGAACAGCTCCTAACTGCTCATCTGATCAGGACCTCAGTGCGGTAGCGTTTGAATCCTCGACTCCGAACTGGTGGGTCAAAGGCGGTATGACACGCCTGGCATGAGCAATGCCGAGCGGTGGTGATCCTAGCCGATATGGGCGGTTGCTTCGATCTCGATCAACGCTTCATCTTCGATAAGATCACTGATGACAAGCATAGACATTGCCGGGAAGTGGCGTCCCATGATGCGCCGATAGGCCTGTCCGATCTCGCTCTGGTGTGTCAGGTATTCCGCCTTGTCCTTCACATACCATGTCAGGCGGGCAATGTCGGCGGCCTCGCCGCCCGCTGCCTCAACCACAGTGCGGATGTTCAGCAGTGATTGCTCCATCTGGCCGATGAAATCCTTGGCGACGAATTCCTTGTTCTCGTTCCAGCCAATTTGGCCGCCGATGTAAAGGGTGCCGTCCGGCGCCAGCATGCCGTTGGCATAGCCAAGCGCTGGAGTCCAGTCCTCGGGGTGGATTTGTTTCAAGCTCATGCCGGTTTCCCATTGTGAGTGATCCGCGCCCGGACGGTGTCGGGCCAGGGTTGCGGTCGGTCATCGCCATCGACATACACCAGCGTCATGCTTCCGCGAAACCGGGTATTGCCGCCGGACAGGGCGTTTATCGCCAGCCCCATGCTTGCCCGCCCCAGTTTTTCGATGTCGATTACGATGTCGAGTTGGTCGCCGTGGCGGCTCGGGGTCAAGAAATCAACACCTATGCTGGCGGTTGGCACCCCGCCATCGCGCAGAAGAACTTCAAAGGGCCACCCGAGTGCCTCGTCGAACATCGCCTCGACCGCATCGTTGATCATCTCGATGAACCGGGGATAAAAGACCATGCCGGCCGGGTCGCAATGCTTGAACTGCACCTTTTGTAAAAAGGTGAAGGACGTCAGTGTCTCGGAAGTTTCTGCCGATTCGATGTGATTTTTTGTATTCATATCGTTCATCCGTTCCTGTCGTAACGCTCTCGGTGCCACGTCGTTCATGTGACCCGCGACACTGCCTGGTACTTCGGATCACGCCACAACTCGCCCGACATGACCTCTTCGATAATCGCGGCAGCGCGCATCACATCCCCCTCATCCAGGTAGAGCGGCGCGAGCCCGAACCGCATGGTGGTGGGCGCCCGGAAATCGCCGATCACGCCCCGGTCGATCAGCGCCTGCATTGCGGCGTAACCATGCTCGAAAGCAAAGGACACTTGACTGCCCCGTTTCGCAGAGTTGTGCGGCGAGGCGAGTTTCAGCATTGGGCAGCGCGCCGTGACCTCGCGGATGAAACATTCGGAAAGCGCCACCGAGGCGGCGCGCAGTTCTGCCATGTCCACATGGTTCCAGGCATCCAGAGCGGCGTCGAGCACCGCAAGCTGCACGATCGCAGGGGTGCCGACTCGAAGCCGTTCGGTCGACATGGCAGGGCGATAGTCCAGTTCCATCGCGAAGGGGGTGTCGTGGCCCAGCCATCCAGCGAGCGCCGGCTTCACCTCAGTCACGATGTCGGGCCGGACATAGATGAACGCCGGCGCACCAGGGCCGCCGTTGAGATATTTATAGGTACAGCCGACGGCGAACTCGGTATTGCTGGCGGCCAGATCGACCGGTACTGCCCCCGCA
>CBFIBN010000023.1:0-18461 GCA_965660775.1 Arenicellales bacterium
TGTAATAATCCGATTTTGGTTTCCAGTTATTTTTAAGGCCCGCCATATGAACAGCACATACTACGAGACCGTTAATCAACTTGAGAACATGGGCGTAGACCCGGATTATCTACAGGGTTGGGTTGGGGGATACCTGGGCAACCCCCAGCGTGAGGAGCAGCGCGTCACCCCGGCCTACTCAGCAGGTTTTGAAGATGGCCAGAATCAGACCACTGATCACGCTGCGGATTGGGCAAAAGACTGAAGGACGACCGTATGTTAGCGCTGGTTACTGCGAGTCTTTGGGCGCAGGCTTTTGGGTAGCGCAGAGTTTTTGTAGTGATCGCCCGAGTTGCGCGACTGCTTCGGGTCCGTCGATGTCCATCACCTGATCAATCACCCAGCGATTGGTCTGATCGCGCCCCATCACAATCTGGATGCGCTCGCCAAATGCTCTCAGGAGGCTGTAACCCGGGGCGCCGTTGGCAAAGACGCACTGACCATATTCGCTATTGCGTTGATTCAGGGTGTCGATGAACTGCTCCACGTAGTCTTTGATCCCCAGAATTTCCTCTGTATTGCGTTGAAGATGTCTGGCACAGCCGGCTGCCAACGAGGATATAAACAGCGCGCGTTGTGCTTCGTCGAGTAACTCGAAGGCCAGCCGATCAGCGGTGTGTACCAAGAACACCAGATACTCACGAATGACGGTTACCCGCTGGGTATCGTCCTGGTATACAAAATCTTCAGCATGCAGATTGCGTGCCGATGTAAGTGCCAATTGCCAACAGACATAGGCCAGCGCCAGGGCATTGTCCTCAGTGGAAGCCTGGCGTGTGGGATCTTGCCACTGGTCACGAATCCGGGTTTTCATAGTCATTGCACTGGGCAGGGATTCTATCTTAAGGTGTGGTTTATGCCGGCCCTGCCACAGTCATTATTGCGTGTTGTACAACACAACTGTGATGTTTCTGATGCGCAGCATGCGGGCAGTTATACGCTTTGCATATATCTCATGCATATGCGCGAGTATTTCCGCTGGCACGAGCAGCTTGGGTTAGAGGCGGTGCTGGGTGCGGCCGAGGTGGGCGAATGGGTCGACGCACGAGAACAGCAGTGGGCGGACCTGCAAGAGGCAGATTATCAAGAGCTGCCAATATCCGGACGCAAAGTTGATCCTTTTGATGCAGACACCGTCAATGATTGGCTGGTTCCGCTTGGCTATTGTTACAGCGCTGGGGTTGGCCGCTTTGGTAAACCCGTGTTCTTTATCGGTGAACTAACCCACGTGCAAAATGGAGAGGACTATCGCTTGTTTCAAACCGGGGCTGAACTGGTGCGCGAGTTGATGGCGCCTCCGGCGATGACTCGCGGCGATGTGATCTGGATACGTCGAGAGTCTTTGCGTCGAGTGTTGTGGGAAATGATTGATGAATGGCGCTGGAAAAAACCGCGCAATGCCATGTCACGAGTATTGGACTGCTATGGCTTTGCTGGTGATGCTGAAGCCGCATTAGAGCGTATGACCGATGAGTTCACCGAAACAGTTATCCTGCACGAACTGGGCGAACTGGTATGTGGAAGGTGGCTTGGCGATGACTGGGAGCGCATGCTACAGGCGCTGGGCCCAAGTGTTGCAGAGGTATTGGCGCGCGCTGTACGCGATCACCTGGCTGATTGCGTTACGGTATTGCCGGCCTTGTTAGCTCAGGAGGAACAGGCCCCGCTGCATTTTTACTTTGCCAGTATGACGCCCGCGCGCAAGCAGTTATTTCCGGCTTTGTACGATGCCTATCAGGGTTGGCTGGGCGATGATGATCGGGCGTTACTTAAGCAGGCGGTTCGCCAGGGCCAGGGCCACTGGCGTGCCGGCGCCAACGCGATCCTCAGTGCCTATCGTCGCCAGGGCAAAGATGCAGGCGAGCCTATCGTCAACTTGGTTGAGGGCCTCGCGCTTTAGGAACTCCGGCCCTTCACCAATGAGTCCGGGCCGTTGTCAGCGGCGAGAGCCTTTTTCCTCGTGTGCCAGATCGATGACGCGTGTGGCTACCTCGTCATAAGACTCACGGTAGCCTGAGAGTTTTTGATTATTGTCTGGGACAAAATAATCTTTCTGCTCGATTCCGCCCTGCTGTTCCTGGGCTATGAACTCACGCTGCATTTGTATCATTTTGCGGATCAGTTCTTGTTTTTCGCTCATGGGTTGTGTCCTCGATATGTCGGTAATGAATTCTTTGGGGTCTGGGTCATTCAATAAGTCCAGGGCCGGTCAGTAGCCACCTTTGCGCATGCTTTCCGGGAGTCCTGACAAGCGGCCAGCCTGCTTACTCGGATTCCCGGGGAAGAGGTCAAACAGTTCCTTGTTATTGACTTTGTGCCCCCACAGTCCGCCCATCTCTTTAAGCAGGGCGCGGTTATTTGGCTGATGGCCATTATTCTCGAAATATTCCTTACGCAGATAGTCGATGACATCCCAGTGCTGCGCAGTCAACTCCAGTCCCTCCGCGGCTGCCATAGCCTCGGCGACCGTTTTACTCCACTCATCAGGGTCTTCGAGAAAGGCGCTCGCGGTTGTGGCAATGATTTTTCCATCGACTTCAATTGGCATGTCGTACTCCGTTTCGTATTTTGTTCAACTCAGTTTTTGTCTAGTCGTCAATGCTTTGTTGTGGCTCGTATACCGGATCAATACTCTTGTATGGCATGAATAGACCGAAACCCATCAGGCGCCCCTGACCCAGGCCGTTTTGTTGCAAAGTCGCAGATTCCCCAGGCGTCAGTTCGGCCAACAGCAGACTTCGGGTAAGGATGGCGCCTTGAGGCGCGTTCAGGCGATGGGCGCGACCGCACAGTATTTTGCGTGGGGTAATGGACAGATCGGAAAGCCAGTTTACGGCGTCCTCGAGGAAGGCGCTTTCTGTGTCGGCGGAATCACCCGCACGGACATGGCGGGCAAGAACCGTTGTGAGCGGCAGCAGCGCTCGCACACGAGCCTGCAACAGGTTGATGGAATAGCCCGAGATATCCAGTGTTTGTCCGGTCAGCACTCTGGCGGCATCCACGCTGGCAGCGGGAATACGCAGTACGAAGCGCGTTCTGGCAGACAGTTCAATAGTGCCGTCGTCTGGAGGCTGTTGCCAGCCATTGCTCGACTGGGCCCCGTGAATCAGGTGAATGCCGGCCTGTTCTTGCTGTTCCAGCCAGGGTAGAACATGGGTGATAGCCTCGAACAGGGGCCAGGCGTGATCGGCCGGGATTTGCCGACCCCGGATGCCAAACACCAGGTCGACAACAGGATCGATATCGGGCTCGGTGACTTGGGGCGGGGTCTCGCGCCAATAGTTGGAGGTTGGCATGATTGTTGTCATTGTATGGGCAGCGAGGCTTGGATGAGATCGCGATCTATCCACCAGTCATCCTGAACCAGTACGTCCACCACATTGCGTAGGCGCGGCAGGAACTGTGCCGGATCATCAAGTTGCAGACGCTGAATCCATTGCTCGAAATCTTCCTGTTTTTCTATGCCACTGTGTCGGCGTGCGACGGTCCCCAGTAGTTGGTTGGCAAAAAAGGATAGGGATTCGCGCTGGCTACCCTGCGTCCGAAGATCCACGACGTAGGCGGCAGTGGCTGCTGCCACGGCTGCGCCGTCTGAATCGTCGGGTGTCTCATCGACGATATCCTGAAGCAGGGCAACCGACAACTCCGGGTCGACAGGAAAGGTGACTGCGAGCCAGACAGCGTGTCCTAGCGCGACCAGCGCGTCGGGCTCGCCGGACTGGAACATCAGTCGGGCGGCTTCAGCGGCTTGCGCCCAGACTCCCCCAGCACAAAACTGTTCGAAACAACGTTGAGCGCTGTTCCAGGCTTGTGCGCCTTGGTCCAGGTTTACCAGCAGTCGGCCCTCCTGCAGTGCCAGTTCACACCATTGTGACGAGTCGATTGCAATCTCGCTTTCTTTTAGGCGGTCGCGTACAGCGCTAAGTTGTGCCTGTAATGCATCGGCGGATGTACCAGCGTCTTCACCTGACTCCGCGCCGAGGTCAAAATCCGTTCCTAAGTGTTTCATGGCCGTGTCTGAGCCGTGCCGGCATCGAGTGCGGCAGTGAATGCGCTCTCGACCTGGTCTTCCCAGTTAGCCGGTGTGTCGGGGTAGGGCGGTTTGACATCCATACGCAGGAAGCGCTCGCCACTACGTGCTTTTTCACGTACCAGTGCAATCAGATGCGCAAAAGAGGTAGGCTGGTTCTGCAGCATGAGTTCACTGATCCAGAGCATGAGGTACTTACCTTAGAACCATGGTAGTTAGTGCCTGGGTGTAGCGCCCGCGGTAGATCAGGCGGGCACACCCGGGCTGTGACGAGTCGGTAAATCCATCACGTCGATGTGGTACGTTGTTACATACCAGGCCTTCGCCCGGCAACAGTCGGCGGGTTACAACCAACTCAGCACATGAATCCAGAATTTCCTCCAGCGCCGCGATGGCTTCACCAACCACGGGATCGCTTTTCCAGATAATGTTGCGCTTGCGTGCACTGTAGCGCATTTGCAGTGCATCACCGTCATAAGAAAAAACCGGCCCACTCACGCTGCCACGCACGCCAGGCCCGGCTGCTTCATTTTCAGGTATGGTCATTGTGTCTGACTGGCTGAGTGCCGCGGTGTATCGAGAATCACAACGGTGTAGCAGACCAAATACGATTTCGTGATCAATGAGCTGAAGTGTGCCGTCGCTCATGGCCGGGCGAATGCAATGCAGTGCCATGGCCCGGATGGTGCGTTCCGGCGTATGGTAATAGCCATCAGTATGCCAGCCCATCGGACGATTGCTGTAGGGAATATAGCGCTGATGCGTGGAGCTATGATTGACTTCGAGTTCGCTCAGGCCGTCATCGGCGGCGCACAGGTTACTGTCTGGTTTTCCCAGGCCCAGTTGTGATGTCAGTGCCTGTATGGCCGCACGGTCAACATTTCCTGGTTGGCGACATCGATAGACGGCCATGTTGGTATCGCGAACCCGCACGGTCAGGGCATGACGTTCGTTAGCGCTGAGTTTCAAAGGATCAGCGATCTCGACGCTAAGGTCTTCAATCGCTCGCCGGTATCGTGCCAGACGATCATCCCACCAACGTGAGAAATTATTCCCCCTCAGGTGTGCTGGCATCCCAGATTGAGTTCTGGCAGCGCCGGTTAATTGAGATTCGAAGAGATGCAAAGGTGCGTGGTATGCCAACGGGATAGCGGGAGCGGAGCCAAATTCTAGCCTTTGACGCGATGACGCAAACTCTCCCAAAAGATTGATTTAGCTAACCCGGATCGATAACTTGGCATCGGTAGACCCACTGGTTGGCTTCATGTGGATGGCGTTGGCCGACTAAGCACATGAATGTATGGTGTTTTTTGGAGAAACCGCACCTGTGGTTCAAAGGGAAATTTGTGCACTGCAATGTAAATTCTATCCCCATGGGGATAAGGCGGATTTTTGTGAGGCATACCCTCCCGGGGAATGGTGCGACCCCGGGCAGTGCATACAATGGAGTCACATCAGCACCCTCGTGGTACGCCCTCGTGTCGTAAAACCCTCTGCACGCGGGCAGCCTAGCCCAGGCCAATGGATCGACCATCGAGACGGCGCTTATCACCGTATGGTGTCACAAACGCAATGGAGTAGCCCTGTTATGGCTGATAACAAGCAACATGAAACCCCGATGCTGGATGAACTGGAGAGCGGCCCATGGCCGAGTTTCATCTCTGGGATTAAGCGCCTGCGCGACGAGCATCCGACTGAACGCATTAACGGGGTGGCGAATGATCTGCTCGGTCAACTCGAACACTCCTACGAAACCCGCAAGGGTTACTGGAAAGGAGGCACGGTTAGCGTTTACGGTTACGGTGGCGGAATCATTCCGCGGTTCTCAGAAGTCGGCCAGCAATTCCCCGAGTCCAGAGAGTTTCATACCCTACGGGTCCAGCCGCCCGCCGGTAACCACTACAGCACCGATATACTTCGCCAGTTAGCCAACAGTTGGGAGAAATGGGGTTCGGGTCTGGTGACATTCCATGGCCAGACCGGAAACATCATGTTTATTGGTGCGACCACCGATAGCACCCAGCACTTCTTTGACGATATCAATGAGTATGGTTTTGACCTGGGCGGCGCTGGCCCGTGCGTACGTACTGCCATGTCCTGTGTTGGCGGTGCGCGTTGTGAACAGTCGTGCGCCAACGAGCACAAGATTCACCGAACCCTGGTTAATAACTTTACTGATGACGTGCATCGCCCAGCTCTGCCGTACAAATTCAAATTCAAGGTGTCAGGTTGTCCCAACGATTGCATGAACTCAATCGAGCGCGCTGACATGGCGGTAATTGGAACCTGGCGCGATGACATGAAAGTCGACCAGGAAGCCTGGAAAGCCTATGTTGCGAAAAAAGGCCGTCAGCACACCATCGACAACATCATCACCCGTTGCCCAACTCATTGCATGAGTCTTAAAGATGATGACTCAATTGAGATCGACAACCGGAATTGCGTGCGCTGTATGCATTGTCTGAACGTCGTTCCCAAAGCGTTGTCGCCCGGAGACGACAAGGGCGTAACGGTTCTGATGGGCGGCAAACGGACACTGAAGATCGGTGACCTGATGGGCACGGTGATCGTGCCGTTCATGAAGCTGGAAACCGAAGAGGACTACGAGAGAATTACCGAGATTGCGGAAAGCACTATCGATTTCTGGGCAGAAAATGGCCTTGAGCACGAACGCTGCGGTGAGATGATCGAACGCATCGGTCTGGTCAATTTCCTTGAAGGGATTGGTATTGACGTCGATCCGCACATGATTGCCAGTCCACGTCAATCTTCTTATGTGCGCATGGATGGCTGGGATGAAGAAGCGGTTAAATGGTTTGAACGCCAGGCCGAAGATCGCCAGTCAGCAGCCGGTTAAACCGGCCAATCTGATCGCAAAACAACCCCGAACGTTTACCGGAGAGAATAATGGCTAAGGAAATGCGCCAGCCGATTGAGTCGGGCTGTCCTGATGGGTTCCAGTATATGCACCCACTGATGGTTAAGAACTTCGGACAGTGGCGTTGGCATGACCACCCCCGCCCCGGCGTGCTTCGTCACGTTGCCCAAAGCGGTGACGCGCTGTGGACGGTCAAGGCCGGAACCCAGCGTATTCTGGATGTCTTTACCCTGAGAACATTATGTGACATTGGCGATCAGTATGCTGATGGTCATGTCCGGTTCACCATCCGCAGCAACATCGAGTACATGGTGGCGGACGAGATCAAGATCGAGCCACTGATTAACGCGTTGGAAGAAGCCGGCTTCGTGGTTGGTGGCACTGCCAATTCAGTGGCGATGATCGCGCACACTCAGGGCTGGTTGCACTGTGACATACCCGGTACTGATGCGTCGGGCGTGGTCAAAGCCATGATGGATGAACTCATTGACGAGTTCAAAAACTGTGACATGCCCAATCGGGTTCATATCACCACTTCCTGCTGCCAGATTAACTGCGGCGGTCAGGGAGATATCGCCATCAACGTGCAGCATACCAAGCCACCCAAGATTAATCACGACCTGGTGGCTAACGTTTGCGAAAGACCCTCAGTAGTGGCACGTTGCCCGGTGGCTGCCATTCGCCCAGCACAGGTCAATGGCAAGCCTACCTTAGAGGTCGATGAGAAAAAGTGCATCTGCTGTGGGGCCTGCTATCCACCGTGTCCGCCGATGCAGATCAATGATCCTGAGCATAGCAAGTTGGCGATCTGGGTGGGAGGCAACCACTCCAATGCACGCAGCAAGCCAAGTTTTCAGAAGTTAGTCGCTTCCGGTGTGCCCAACAATCCGCCACGCTGGCCCGAAGCCACGGCTATTGTTAAGCGCATCCTCAAGGCCTACAAGGAAGACGCACGGGACTGGGAGCGCGTCAATGACTGGATCGACCGCATCGGTTGGCCACGCTTTTTTGAAGCGACCGGGTTGCCGTTTACCAAGTTTCATATCGATAACTGGCGTGGCTCGCGTCCGAGTCTCAACGCATCTACGCATATTCGCTTCTAAGCACTGGCTATGAAACTTGCAGTCATGGTGAATGAGGGGCCCTATACGCATCAGGCCTCAGATACGGCCTATAACTTCATCGTGGCGGCGCTCAATGCCGGGCACGAGATATTTCGTGTGTTTTTTTATCACGATGGGGTCAATAACGGCACGCGTCTGACCACGCCGCCGCAGGACGATAGACACATCGTCAATCGTTGGAGTGAGTTGAGCGAGGCACATGATCTGGACCTGGTGGTCTGTGTGGCGGCAGCTCAGCGACGCGGTATCGTCGACCCGGACGAGGCCAAGCGCAACGGCAAGGACGGTGACAACATTGCGCCGGGTTTTCGTATCTCTGGACTTGGTCAGTTGATCGAGGCTGGGATTCAGGCAGATCGTTTGCTGGTGTTTGGTGATTAGGGAATTGTCATGAGTGAGACAAAGAAATTCATGTACATCAACCGTCGTCCGCCCTACGGTACCGTTTACCCTTTGGAGGGCCTGGAAGTCGTGCTGATTGGCGCAGCTTTCGAGCAGGAGGTATGCATGGCCTTCATCAGCGATGGTGTGTTTCAGCTGAAACAGGGCCAGGACACGACTGATACTGGGATGAAGAATTTCTCGCCCACTTACCGTGCGCTGGGCGATTACGAGGTCACCCGGCTTTATGTCGAGCGCGAATCTCTCGAAGAGCGAGGGATGACAGAAGCGGATCTGATGCCCTTGACCTGGGAGGATGAAGACGATGACTGGGCTGAAAAACCTTCAATCGAAATTGTCAGCCGTACACAACTGTCCGACCTGCTTGAAGAGCAGGATGTGGTTTTTAACTTCTAATTCTGCAGGCCAGCACTGTGTTACATACCGTTAACAAATCTCCCTTTGAGTCAACGAGTCTTAAGACCTGCTTGGGCTTAGCGCAGTCTGGAAGCGATATTCTGCTGATCGAGGATGGGGTCTACGGTGCATTGGCTGAAACGATTCACACAGCCATGCTGGCTGAAGCGACCGGCACGATAAGCGTTTACGCGCTCGGGCCGGATCTTAAAGCCAGGGGTTTACCAGAAGATCGGTTGATCCCCGGCATAAAGGTAGTTGGCTACGATCGCTTTGTTGAGTTGGCCTGTGCCAACGACAAAGTCCAGAGCTGGCTCTGAACTCATTTGATAAATAGTAACAGGAGACCGAAATGGCATTTGAACTGAGCGGTAGGACCTACGAAACTGACGAGGAAGGGTATCTCGCTGATCTGGGCGAGTGGAATCAAGAAGTGGCCGGTTACATGGCCAAGGAAGATGATTGCGACCTCAGTGAGAATCACTGGGAAGTGATCAACTTTCTGCGCGAGTATTACGAGGAGTATCAGATTGCGCCTGCGGTGCGTGTGCTGACCAAGGCGATTGGCAAGAAGTTAGGCAAAGACAAAGGCAACAGCAAATACCTGTATGAACTGTTCCCTTACGGCCCAGCCAAGCAGGCCTGTAAATACGCCGGCCTGCCCAAGCCAACCGGCTGCGTCTGAGGCCGTAGTCACGCCCGGGTGGCACCTGTGGCGGCCCCGCCAAGTGCACACCCTGGTTTTACCGGCTCGGCGCAGAAGTCATCGGTGCCGAGCCATTTTCTGGGAGGCCTATTCCCTTGGTGCTAGGTTCCGTCTTCGCCATCCTGTTTTACCTGGCGGCCATCATATTGGTAACCGGCGTGGCTGCTCGGGTGACCCGGTATGCCCGGACTCCGGCCCCGTTGGTGATCCCGACTACGCCGGCGCCACTAACCCGTATGGGTGTCGCGGCGCGAATGGCGCGCGAGGTCGTGTTTTTCGAAAGCCTGTTCAAGGGCAGTAAATGGACCTGGCTTTTCGGCTGGCTGTTTCACTTTGGCATGTTAGTCGCACTTGCGCGCCACCTGCGTTATTTCACCGAGCCGGTATGGTGGTGGGTGGCCATGATCCAGTGGATCGGCATCTATGCAGGCATGGCCATGTTTGCTGGGCTCGCGGGCCTGTCGGTACGCCGGGTGCTGGTTGATAGGGTTCGTTACATCAGCGCACCTTCTGATCACCTGATGTTATTGCTGTTACTGGCAATTGCCGGTTCCGGACTGGTCATGAAATACGTCCAGCATACCGATATCGTGTCACTTAAAGCATTCACTCTGGGACTGCTGACACTTGATTGGCAGCCGCTACCGGCCGATGGACCGCTGTTGGTTCATCTGTCACTGGTCATCACGTTGATGCTGATATTCCCTTTCAGCAAATTACTTCATGCGCCCGGCGTTTTTTTCAGCCCAACCCGTAACATGCGTGATACGCCTCGCGAGCACCGCCATGTCGCGCCGTGGGCGCAGGATCTCCCGGGCTCCGGACCGGATCGCTCCTAGGGCTGCAGTCTGATTATGCTTAAGATCGAATTCGAGACACCGCCCCTGGGTGAGCTGCTGGTAACGCCTGCAGTCCAACCCGATGCCATGGCCCACAGTCGACCCTTTGTGGCTAAGCCGGAACACCAGCAGGGTTTGGGTTTTCCGGGCGAACTGGTCGATAACTGGCAGGATGTGGCCCTGGCGAAAATGGACGAGTTATTGGGCAAGTACCGCTCACTGCCGGTCTTTCTCGATGCCTGTGTCAAGTGTGGCGCGTGTACTGATAAGTGCCACTACTATCTTGGGACAGGTGATCCCAAGAATATGCCGGTGGCCCGTCAGGATCTGTTGCGTAAAGTCTATCGACGCTATTTCACGTTGGCTGGGAAATGGTTTCCTCGCCTGGTGGGCGCGGTGGAGCTGAGTGAGGACGTGATCAACGATTGGTATAGCTACTACCATCAGTGCTCTGAATGCCGGCGTTGCTCAGTGTATTGCCCGTTTGGCATTGATACCGCCGAGATCACCATGGCCGGGCGAGAGATTCTGGCATCGATCGGTGTGGGTCAGAAATACTCCAATGAAATCATTGGCAAGGTGCATACCATTGGTAACAACCTCGGTCTTCCTGAGCCTGCCCTGGCAAATACTCTGGAAGGGCTGGAAGAGGAAGTTGAAGAAGACATCAGCGTGCCAGTTAAATTTCCACTGGATCAGCACGGTGCCGAGGTGTTGTTAGTGACACCGTCGGCGGATTTTTTTGCCGAGCCACACGTAGACGGGCTGATTGGTTATGCCAAGGTGTTTCACCAAGCCGGTATCAGTTGGACCTTGAGCTCATATGCCTCGGAAGCGGCCAATTTCGGTATCTTTATCGGCAATTACGAGAATATGCAAAAAGTCGCGCAGCGTATACGCCAAGCGGCCATTGATCTTGGGGTAAAGCGTATTGTCGTTGGTGAGTGTGGCCACGCATGGCGGGTGGCCTACAGTTTCTGGAACACTTTAATCGGACCTTTTGATTTTCTGGATCCGGCGTACCCGGTGCCTCAACATATCTGCGAATTCACATACGACCTGCTACAACGTGGTGCTTTGAAGCTTGATACTGAGGCGAATGACGATAAAGTGGTTACCTTCCATGATTCGTGCAATGTTTCGAGAGGCTCGCGTTTAGGGAGCGTTCCCGGAGGCCAGTTCACGATTCCACGTGAATTGATCCGCTCCGCCTGCGGCCATTTTGTGGACATGGCGCCTGACACGACTCACGAGCATACCTTCTGTTGTGGCGGCGGCGGCGGGTTGTTGACTGATGATCTCATTGAGTTGCGTGTGAAGGGGGCGCTTCCTCGGGCTCAGGCGCTACAGCAGGTGATCGAGCAACATGGCGTCACTCATATGGCCGCGATCTGTGCGATCTGTAAGAGTCAGTTCAGCAAGGTATTGCCCTATTACGGTATGGGAATGGACATGATTATCAGCGTCCACCAGTTGATTGGTGACGCACTGGTATTTGACAGCGAACGCTGAGCATCCCGCAACGAGTGGACACGATAAACAATCAGAGGAATTTCGCGATGGCAGCTTCCGAAGAACACACCACGAATCCGACTTTTCTAAAGTATGAAGAGGGAGATTACGAGTGGGATGATTTCAAGAAAAACATTTTTGATGCAGATCACTCGCACAAGTGCCCCACCTATGTTCATCGCACGCCGCCGTGCCAGGGCAGTTGCCCCTCGGGCGAGGATATCCGCGGCTGGCTGCAGATTGTTCGGGGCATGGAACAGCCCCCTGAGGATATGACATGGCAGGAATATGCGTTTCGCCGGGCCACTGAGGCCAATCCCTTTCCCGCCATGATGGGGCGGGTTTGTCCGGCACCCTGCGAAGACGGTTGTAACCGCAACAACGTTGATGATTTTGTCGGCATTAATTCGGTGGAGCAATTCATCGGTGATACCGCGTTTTCTGAAGGCTACCAGTTTGAGAGTCCTCCACCGGTGGGTGGCAAGCGTGTCGCCATCGTCGGCGGAGGCCCTGCGGGACTCGCCGGGGCTTACCAGTTGCGTCGCAAGGGTTACAGCGTCACTATTTTTGAATTCCAAGAACAGCTCGGCGGCATGTTTCGATACGGCATCCCTGGCTATCGGACACCTCGCGAACGACTTGATCGGGAAATTGAACGCATTATCGAAATAGGAGATATCGAGGTGCGCACCGGGGTGCGCATTGGCAAGGACATCTCTATTGCCGAGCTCGAGGCTGATTACGATGCGATCCTTTGGGCGATTGGCTGTCAGACCGGTCGTGATCTGCCAGTTGAAGGTTGGGCTGATACGCCTAACTGCGTCTCTGGCGTGGCATTTTTGGATGCGTTTAACAAAGGCACCATGAAGGTAACAGCTGAAAAGGTGCTTTGTATTGGCGGTGGCGATACATCCATCGACGTGGTTTCAGTGGCGCGACGGCTGGGCAAGATCGACCAGATTCATGCGAAAGACCGTCCCGAAGAAGTGATCGGTGGTTACGCTGCACATGACGCGGCCATGGCTGCAGCCCGTGAGGGCGCACAGGTCACGCTCACCGCATTGTTTGAGCGCCCCAAGATGACCGCGACCGACGAAGAGGTCGACGATGCGCTGACCGAGGGCGTGACCATTCTTAATGGTGTGATGCCAGTCGCTTTGATGAAAGACAGCTCAGGTCGTGCCAGCGGTTTGCGTCTGGCCAAATGCAGTGTTAACGAAAAGGGGGTGCCGACACCCCTTGAGGGAACAGAGTTTGATGTGGAGGCGGATCTGATCGTCTCTGCCATCGGTCAATCTGGGGATCTCAACGGCATTGAGGAGATGGGTAACCAGAGGAACTTCATCGACGCTGATCGGTATTTCCAGGTGCCGGATCGCCCCGGACATTTTGTCGCCGGGGACATCGTTCGCCCGCACCTGTTGACTACGGCCATTGGACAAGCCTCTATTGCGTCCGAGAGTATTGATCATTATTTACAGGCGCGCGATACGGCCCGACGACCCAAAGTAGATGTGCACCATTTCAATCTGCTGTCCAAGCTTAATGAACAATCGTTGGCGCCGACAACATACGATCACACCCAGGCCTGGGGTACCGCAGACGCAAATTTCGCAGTACATAACTACGAAGATCGTTCGGCACACGAAATCATTCCAGCTGATAAACTTTTCCTGGGACATTTTGAGCAGACTCCGCGCTACCTTCGTGAAGCGACCGTTCCCGGCGCTGAAGAGGTGCTGGGGCATTTCGAAGAACGCCACCATGGCCTGGTTGATGAGGCTGCTCGCGCCGAAGCTGAACGCTGCATGAGTTGTGGTTTATGTTTTGAGTGCAACAACTGCGTGATCTTCTGCCCCCAGGATGCGGTATTTCGGGTCAACAAAGACGAGTCCACCACGGGACGCTATGTCGATACCGACTACGACAAATGCATAGGTTGCCATATCTGCGCCGATGTCTGCCCGAGCGGGTACATCGACATGGGCATGGGCGAGTAAAGCTAACCCCTATGATCTGGAGCGGCTTAATCGAGCACGGATCCAAGCGGCGAAGTCGCGCCATGCGAATCGTCGCGATCCCGGTAGGCCTGGCGGTGGGCATGGGTTTGACCGGAGCCTATGCCCAAGTCAACCAGCCGCTGTTTCCCAGCGCACGCGGCGAACAGTGCGTCGAGCCGGTAGATGTCATGCGTCGGGATCACTTCGAATTTCTCAAACACCAGCGCGACAAAACCGTGCACGAGGGTATTCGTACCCCGCGGCACAGCCTGGCGGGGTGCATTGATTGTCACGCAGACAAGGACCCACAGGGTCGATTCCTGCCGGTGAACGCGAAGGGGCAGTTCTGCCAGAGTTGTCATGCCTATACGGCAGTGAAGATTGACTGCTTTAGCTGTCACGCGGCCCGGCCGTCCGAGCGCGTCAGCCAGTCACCCTGAACCAATCGTTATGGATATTAAAGATTCCAACCCTGCCAGGGCACGTCGGACATTCTTCACCCAGGCCAGTGCTGGTGTTGCCTTATTGGCCTTGGCGCCTGGGGTACGTCTGGTGGACTTGGCGCTGGCTCGCGCGCAAGACGAGCCGGCCAGTGCCGCTCAGCGCTGGGGCCTGCTGGTCGATGTAGATCGCTGTGTCAGCGGTTGTGATGCCTGTGTGTCTGCCTGCAATACCGAACACGGCCTCGGCGGCAACGAGCGCCCGCAGACCGATGCCCAGTGGATTCGTAAAGTGGATCTGGTAGATAACAATACCGGGCACCAGCTGTCACTGCCGCTGATGTGCCAACATTGCGAAGAACCCCCTTGTGTTGATGTTTGCCCCACCGGGGCATCGTTCCGCCGAGCCGATGGCATCGTGTTAGTGGACAAGCATACTTGCATCGGTTGCCGGTACTGCATGATGGCTTGCCCCTATAAGGCGCGCTCTTTCATTCACGAGGATCTCACCGAACAGAAAACCCACGCTCCACGCGGCAAGGGCACAGTGGAAAGCTGCACCTTCTGTGTTCATCGGGTGGATCGCGACGAGTCGCCGGCTTGTGTTGAGGCCTGTACCGACGCCGGCCACCAGGCTCTGGTTTTTGGCGACATTAATGATCGCAACGATCCCTTGGCCACGCAGCTCGCTGAGACGACGAGCCGTGAACTTCGCGCAGACCTGAAACTCAATACCGCGGTGCGCTACCGCGGTCTGTAAATATGATGAAGAGCGCCTATTTCCAGAGCGTCAGCAGTAGCCGTGTTTATTGGCTGGTATCAGCCATTGCCGGGGTGATCACGTTGGCCGGGTTGATCAGTGCCCATCATATGGAAAGCGCTGGCCACTGGGTGACCGGCATGAGCAACCAGGTTGTCTGGGGTGTCCCCCATGTTTTTGCGATTTTCCTTATTGTCGCTGCGTCCGGCGCGCTCAATACCGCCTCGATCGCATCGGTCTTTGGTCGCGACGATTACAAGCCTCTGGCACGTTTATCCGCACTGTTGGCTATCGCCTTGCTGTTGGGCGGACTCGCGGTGCTGGTGCTCGACCTGGGTCGACCGGATCGATTGATTGTGGCTATGACCTACTACAACTTTAAGTCTATCTTTGCCTGGAATATCTTTCTTTATATCGGCTTCATGTTTATCGTTGGGATCTACCTGTGGATGATGTTTGAACCGCGTATGAATCGCTTTACCGGGCGCTTTGGCACAGCGGCGTTTATCTGGCGTCTCGTGCTTACCACTGGCACAGGCTCTATTTTTGGTTTCCTGGTCGCGCGTGAGGCTTTTGACAGCGCAGTCATGGCGCCGCTTTTCATCGTAATGTCACTGTCATTTGGCACGGCGTTGACCCTGCTGATCGGCATGCTGATCTTTTGGATCAACGGCGCGGCCATAGATCCAGCGCTGGCGCAAAAACTGCGACGATTGCTGGGTTTCTTTGTGATAGGTGTGGCTTATCTGGTCGCGGTAGATCATTTGACCAAACTGTACGTGACGGGTCACCACCAGTTGGAGCGGTTTATCCTGGTCGACGGCGGAATCTACACTTTGTTGTTCTGGGGGGTACAGATTCTATTGGGCACTGTGGTGCCGGCTATACTGCTGCTGCTGCCGCGTTTTTGCCAGCGTGGCTATCTCATTGCTGCCGCTTTACTGGTCGTTGTGGGCGCCCTGGCCCAGGTGTACGTATTGATTATTGGTGGCCAGGTTTTCCCCCTGGAACTCTTTCCCGGTTACTCGGTGACCAGTACATTTTACGATGGTGTTATCGCCGATTACACGCCATCGCTGGCCGAACTCGCACTTGGTATGGGCGGGATCGGGTTAGCCGTGCTGGTAACCCTGATCGGGGTTCGCGTATTGCCGTTTGTACCGGTCCAAACGGCTGGCGGAAACCACGACTAGCCTACCCGCTGCCCGCTTTTGCACCGCACGGCAGGTATCGACTGACTTTGACCCTTGAACCGCCTACTTCTTTCTGCCGCACACAAATCCTCAGGTAAGACCCTGGTAAGTATTGGTCTTTGTGCGGCGTACCGGCGTCGTGGGCTGAGCGTATCGACCTTCAAGAAAGGGCCTGACTATATTGATCCACTGTGGCTGGCTCGGGCGAGCGCACGTCCTTGTTGGAACCTTGATTTTTTCACCATGAGTGAGAACGAAATCCGGTCGTGTTTCCAGGCGCATCAGCGTGATGCTGACATCGTGCTCGTCGAAGGCAACAAGGGCTTGCACGATGGGCTGGATGTAAAGGGCACTGACAGTAACGCCGCACTGGCCACTTTGCTGGACTTGCCGGTGATACTGATACTGGATGTCACTGGCATCACCCGCGGGGTGGCGCCGCTACTGACGGGCTATACCCAGTTCGACCCGGATGTACGGATTGGTGGGGTTATCCTCAACCGGGTGGCCGGACCACGCCAGGAACAAAAGTTGCGCGCTGCGATCGAGTACTATACCGATCTGCCGGTATTGGGCGCCATCGGCCGTACACCACAGTTTGTGATCGATGAGCGTCACTTGGGTCTGGTACCTGGGAACGAGGATTGCGAGGCGACATCGCGTATCGAGCAGATAGCAGACGTGGTTGAAAACGACGTTGCCTTAGATGCCCTTCTGACATTGACCGATGCACCTTCGGTCAAATCTCCAGGTCCAGCAGAGGTTTTCCCACCGAGTGGCGTGACTCGTGGCCGCCCGGTACGTATCGGCATCGCCCGTGACCGGGCATTTGGTTTTTACTACCCAGATGACCTTAGTGCTTTTGAGCGGGCCGGCGCCGAGTTGGTGCCCTTTGACACCCTGAGTGATGCCCGGTTACCACCGGTAGACGGGTTGTTTATCGGCGGCGGGTTTCCCGAGTGCTTTATTGAGGCTCTGTCGGCCAACACCTCCCTGCGTGATGCTATTCGCGCCTTTATAGAGGGGGGCGGCCCAGCGTACGCCGAATGTGGAGGTCTGATGTATCTGACCCGCTCTATCAGTTGGCAGGGAGTATGCAAGCCGATGGTGGGCGTGATTCCAGCGGACACGCAGGTGGGGCAAAGGCCGGTAGGGCGGGGCTACATGCAGTTTCGGGTCTTAGCTGACCATCCCTGGCTGATGGCAGCGGGCCCACCGGACAAAGTCTACAACGCACACGAGTTTCACTATTCCCACCTGGAGGGCCTCCCTGAGAGCACGAGTACAGTATTGTCCGTCGAGCGAGGCTATGGTCTCGACGGCGCTCGTGACGGCATCCATATTCACAATCTGCTGGCGACGTACGTCCATCAACGCCACGTTCAGACCAATCCATGGGTTGATGCCTTTAGTGCGTTTGTTCGCGCACAGCGCACCTGAAAAGCCGGTAGCCCACCAAAATTAACACGATATTAACTGGAGACATCGGACAAATATGTTATTGCGTATAACGGAAAAGGCTGCAAAACAGATTCTTGCTTCAGCAAACAGCAGTGGTATGCAGAACCTGGCACTGCGTATCGCTGGCCTGCGTGTGGCCGATGGATCGATTGAGTACGCGATGGGTTTTGATGAGCCAGCGGAAAATGACACCCGCTTCGCTCAGCACGAGGTAGATGTTCTGATTGCACCGACCAGCACGGAACTGCTTAGCGGCGCTGTGCTTGATTTTGACACACCGGAAAACGAGACTGAGCCGCAGTTTATCTTCCTCAACCCTAACGACCCGCTGTTTGAGCCCCCTGAGCCAGACTAGAAAGTGGTCAATGACATTGTGGCGGATCGTAGCTGCTCCTATACTTGTGTGCCGTGTACATATTCCCGTCCTTAACTTGCGAGCCCGGCGATGGAGGCACAGGAGCTACCTGCGCCAGGCGGCGGCTTTGTAGCGAAATGGTGCCGTGGATATAGCTGGCCGATCGAACGACTCACGCGTTGATCCTGGGGCGCCTTTAGGACCCACTCCAGCTGTCAGTTCTTTGCCGCCCACAGGACGAGCTTTGCAACAGCGCTTTCAATGGTTGGTTGCCTTAATTCTGTTTTTGGCCCTGACTGCCGCTGCGCTCGCATTGATACTCAGTA
>CBFIBN010000024.1:0-17359 GCA_965660775.1 Arenicellales bacterium
CACCGGACGTATCGAGCGCGGCGTGGTCAAGGTCGGCGAAGAAATTGAGATTATCGGTATCAAGGATACCGAAAAGACCACTTGTACCGGAGTCGAGATGTTCCGCAAACTCCTCGACGAGGGTCAGGCGGGTGATAACGTCGGTGTACTGCTGCGCGGCACCAAGCGCGAGGAAGTCGAGCGTGGCCAGGTTCTGGCTAAGCCCGGCAGTATCAATCCGCATACCAAGTTTGAGGCTGAGGTCTACATCCTGTCTAAGGAAGAGGGCGGCCGACATACCCCTTTCTTCCAGGGTTACCGCCCACAGTTCTATTTCCGTACCACCGACGTCACCGGCCAGTGTGAACTGCCTGAGGGCATCGAGATGGTCATGCCCGGCGATAACGTTAAGTTGTCTGCCCAGTTGATCAACCCGATCGCCATGGAAGATGGCCTGCGCTTTGCCATTCGTGAAGGCGGTCGAACGGTCGGTGCCGGTGTGGTGTCGAAGATCATCGAATAGCTTAAACACAGACTCTTAACGGACATTACCCACATGGCAGCTAACGTTAGCAACCAAAAAATCAGGATTCGGCTAAAGGCCTACGATCACCGGATGATCGACAGGTCGGCGATAGAGATCGTCGATACGGCTCGGCGAACTGGTGCGGTCGTGCGCGGGCCAATTCCGTTGCCGACCCGAATAGAGCGTTTTACCCTTCTTCGCTCCCCGCATAAATACAAGGATTCCCGAGATCAACTCGAGATCCGGGTCCATAAGCGCATTTTGGATATCGTGGAGCCGACCGAAAAAACTGTTGATGCCCTGATGAAGCTTGACCTCGCTGCCGGGGTTGATGTTGAGATTAAGCTGGGCTAGGCGACGCTGGAACCCGATAGGAGCAGGACACGATGTCTTTAGGATTGGTTGGAAAAAAAGTTGGGATGACCCGCGTGTTTGATGACGACGGCGTATCGACACCGGTAACCGTTGTCGAAGTTGAGCCGAACCGGGTGACTCAGGTTAAAAACGATCTGGCTGATGGCTATATCGCGTTGCAGACGACTACCGGATCACGCCGGGCGAGCCGGGTCACCAAGCCGCTTCGTGGGCATTTTGCCAAAGCCGGAACCGAGGCAGGACGAGGACTCTGGGAGTTTCGAGTCGATGTGGAGACGGCAGAAAAATATGTCGCCGGGGCTGAACTGACTGTCGATCTTTTTGAGGTTGGACAAAAGGTGGATGTACGCGGTACGACAATTGGTCGTGGATTTGCCGGCGTCATTCGTCGCCATAACTTCGGCGGTGGACGGGCGACCCACGGAAACTCGAAGGCTCATCGCAAGGCAGGGTCAATTGGTCAGAACCAGGATCCCGGACGCGTGTTTAAAGGCAAGAAAATGGCGGGTCATATGGGCAACGTCACCCGGGTTCAGCAAAATCTAGAGATCGTTCGGGTAGATACGGAGCGCAACCTGGTGCTGATTCGTGGTTCGGTTCCTGGGCCCCGCGGGTTTGATCTGATTATTCAGCCCTCGGTTAAGGGTGTGAAAGTCGCATAGGTGCCCTCTATTGGGTAACCCAAACTAAAGATCTCGCACGGAACACAAGGGAAAAGGAACATAACGTGGAACACGCAGTCGTAAAATTGGATGGCTCAATCGAGCGCCAGGTCAGCCTGGCGGACGCGGTGTTCAGTGTCGATTTCAAGGAGCCTCTGGTGCATCAGGTGGTCTCGGCATATCTCGCCGGCGCCCGCGCCGGTACCAGCTCGCAAAAGAACCGCTCAGCCGTCAGTGGCGGTGGAGCCAAGCCCTGGCGCCAAAAAGGCACTGGACGGGCCCGGGCCGGCACCAGCCGCAGCCCGATATGGCGTGGCGGCGGTCAAACATTTGCCGCGACCCCGCGCAGTTATGCGCAGAAGGTTAATCGAAAGATGTACCGCGCCGCGATCCGCTCAATCCTTTCGGAATTGATCCGGCAGGGGCGCGTTCGTATATGTGATGAGATCCAGTTGGACGAACCGAAAACGGCCCACATGGCTAAGGCGCTTGGGCAGATGGGTGTCATTGGCAGGACCTTGCTGGTGACCGCCGATTACAACCCAAACGTAACGCTCTCGGCTCGAAACCTGGTGAGCGTTGAGACATTGGAGGCTGCTCAATTGGATCCGGTGAGCCTGGTCGGGAGCGAAAACGTGGTATTCACAGTTGACGCGGTACGAAAAGTCGAGGAAGCACTGCAATGAACCCGGAACGAATTCACCAGGTGTTGTTGACGCCAATCATTTCCGAGAAGAGTACGTTCGCTTCTGATACCGCCAACCAGGTGGTTTTCAAGGTCTTGGCGAATGCCACCAAGCCGGAAATTCGTGAAGCGGTAGAACAACAGTTCAGCGTATCTGTTGAGGCGATTCAAGTCATAAATGTACGCGGCAAAATGAAACGTTTTGGGCGCACTCCAGGCAAACAGAAGAACTGGAAGAAAGCTTATGTTCGTCTGGCGCAAGGCCACGATATTGATTTTCTGGGTAGCGGCGCTTGAGCCGGTTGGCCAGCTAGAGTGTTTACAGGATAACAAGCATGCCAGTCATTAAACAAAAGCCGACTTCCCCCGGTCGTCGGGGTATGGTTCGGGTAGTCTCGAGCGAGTTACATAAAGGCAAGCCCATCGCTTCATTGGTTGAGTCAAAAAACTCGATCAGCGGGCGCAATAGTGCTGGCCGCATCACCGTACGCCACCGTGGCGGAGGCCACAAGCGCCATTATCGCTTGATTGATTTTGTTCGCGCAAAGGACGGTATTCCGGCTCGTGTCGAGCGTCTCGAATATGACCCCAATCGAAGTGCTCATATTGCTCTTTTATTGTATTCAGATGGGGAGCGCCGCTACATTATTGCGCCTAAAGGATTAAGTGCCGGGGACTCCGTGCTGTCCGGAGGTGACGCGCCGATCCGTACAGGCAATACGCTTCCACTGAAAAACATCCCCGTGGGAACAGTCGTGCATTGCGTGGAGCTAAAACCAGGCAAAGGAGCCCAGTTGGCCCGTTCCGCCGGGGCTTCTGTTCAGTTTTTAGGCCGTGAGGGCACGTACGCACTGATGCGCCTTCGATCTGGCGAGACGCGAAAAGTATTCATTGAGTGCCGTGCTACGATTGGCGAGGTAGGCAACTCTGAGAATTCTCTGCGCAAGCTCGGAAAGGCAGGAGCCAAGCGCTGGCGTGGAATTCGCCCGACAGTTCGTGGAGTCGCGATGAACCCGGTTGACCACCCCCATGGCGGTGGCGAAGGACGCACTTCAGGAGGTCGTGATCCTGTCAGCCCCTGGGGCGTGCCGACTAAAGGGTTCCGCACCCGTCGTAACAAACGCACCAATTCAATGATTATCCGTAGACGGAAGAAATAAATATGCCCCGATCGGTAAAAAAAGGTCCTTTTGTGGATCACAGCCTCTGGTCAAAGATCTCTAAGGCCAAACAAGAAGGGTCGCGCCGGCCAATTAAAACCTGGTCGCGGCGCTCGATGATCATGCCTGAGTTTGTTGGCCTGACGATCGCCGTCCATAACGGTCGCCAGCATGTACCGGTGCTCGTTACCGAGAACATGGTTGGTCACAAGCTAGGTGAGTTCTCTGTCACGCGAACATTTCGTGGCCACATCGCCGATCGCAAGGCCAAGTAGAAGGAAGGAAAGGAAAGCGCTATGGAAGTAAAAGCTATCGCCAGGTTCGTACGCCTTTCGCCGCAGAAAGGACGTCTGGTGGCTGACCAGGTTCGTCAGATGCCGGTGGGTAAAGCGCTGGAGTTGCTCCAGTTTAGCCCGCGAAAGGCTGCCACTATTATCCGCAAGGTCCTTGAATCTGCGATAGCGAATGCAGAACATAATCAGGGCGCGGACATCGACGAGTTGAGAGTCAGCCAGATCATGGTGGATGAGGGCCCGGTTGCCAAACGTTGGCGGCCACGGGCAAAAGGACGGGCCAACTCGATAATGAAGCGTACCAGTCATATCACAGTCAGCGTCAGTGATGGCGCCTCAGGGAGTACTTAACAGATGGGCCAGAAGATTCATCCAAATGGATTTCGACTCGGAATCATCCGGGACTGGGATGCAAAGTGGTTTGCCACCGGTAAGGCCTATTCCCGCAACCTGGTCGCTGACCAGATGGTTCGGGGGTTCATTCGCAAGCGGTTAGCCAACGCGGCTGTCAGCAAGATTGAACTCGTCCGCGCTGGCGAAAATTTGAACGTGACCATCCATACCGGCCGACCGGGAATTGTTATTGGTAAGAAAGGCGAGGATATCGAAAAACTCCGTCGGGACGTTCTGCGATTGAACAATAATGTTCCCGTACAGATTGCGGTCGAGGAGATACGCAAGCCCGAACTTGATGCCCTTTTAGTCGCCGAGAACGTTTGTCAGCAACTAGAAAAACGAATCATGTTTCGCCGTGCAATGAAACGTGCCGTGCAAAACACCATGCGTCTTGGCGCCAAGGGAATAAAGGTCATGGTGGCCGGGCGCCTAAATGGAGCCGAAATAGCGCGCTCAGAATGGTACCGCGAAGGCCGTGTGCCGCTGCACACATTGCGAGCCGATGTCGATTACGGCTTCGCCGAGGCCCATACTACCTACGGCGTGATCGGCGTCAAAGTTTGGGTTTTCAAAGGCGAGATTATGCCAGGGGCGGCAGAGACAGAAGTCTCTCAAAAACCCCAGCCCAGGGCTTCGACTTAAGGATGGACTGTAATGCTGCAACCTAAAAGAACTAAGTTCCGTAAACAGCAAAAGGGACGCAATCGCGGATTGGCTGTTCGGGGTAGCCGCGTTAGTTTCGGCGATTTTGGATTGAAATGTGTCGGCCGCGGGCGACTAACGGCGCGTCAGATTGAGGCCGCCAGACGGGCTATTAACCGGCACGTCAAACGTGGCGGGCGTGTCTGGATTCGGGTATTTCCCGATAAGCCGGTATCGAAAAAACCCCTGGAAGTCCGCATGGGTAAGGGTAAAGGAAACCCCGAGTTTTGGGTGGCACTCGTGCAACCGGGAACCATGCTCTACGAGATCCAGGGAGTTGAAGAGGATCTGGCGCGCGAGGCCTTCCGACTTGCCGGAGCCAAGTTGCCAGTGGCGACATCATTTGTGAAACGTCAGGCGGCCTGATATGGCAGACAAGAAAGTAACAGATATGGATTCGACAGAACTCAAAGGTGAGTTACTTGAGCTTCGCAAAGAGCAATTTAACCTGCGTATGCAGCGTGGAACGGGGCAACTGGCAAATCCCTCCCGTTTTAAGGTTGTGCGGCGCCAGATCGCGCGAATCAAGACTCAAATGAGCGAGATCAACAGGATTACATCATGAGTGACGACAAAGCAACACCTCCTGCAGCGAAGGCTCGAAGTGTCCAGGGGAGTGTCGAGAGCGCGAAAATGGATAAAACCATCACGGTTCTGGTGGTACGTCAATTGCAGCACCCTCTTTACAAAAAATACATCAGACGATCGACCCGGTTGCATGCTCATGATGACCAGAACGAGTGCCGAGAAGGCGACACGGTGGTAATCGAGGAGTGCCGGCCAATTTCCAAGTTAAAAAGCTGGCGCCTGGTCCGTGTGGTTGGACGGGTAGAAGGCGGCGCTGAGTAAATTGCCTCAGTACGACAGTCATATCACCACAATCGGATATGGCATCCAACCACAAAATTAAAATTAAAAGTTAAAAGGCGAAAAAAAGATGATTCAGATGCAGACAAACCTCTACGTCGCGGACAATAGCGGCGCGCGTAGGGTGCAGTGTATCAAGGTGCTGGGGGGATCCAAGCGTCGTTATGCCGGCATTGGCGATATCATCAAAATCAGCATCAAAGAGGCAATACCCAATAGCCGTGTCAAAAAAGGCGAAATCTTTGACGCAGTGGTTGTTCGCACGCGACATGGGGTGCGTCGCCCCGATGGTTCGCTGATTCGTTTCGATCGAAACGCCGCGGTACTGCTCAATGCTCAGTATCAACCCGTCGGCACCCGTATATTTGGACCGGTAACTCGCGAGCTACGCTCAGAGCGTTTTATGCGAATTATCTCGCTTGCACCGGAAGTGTTGTGAGGTTCTTTTTATGAAAAAGTTTCGAAAAGGTGATGATGTTGTCGTGCTGACCGGACGCGACAAGGGGAAACGGGGAACCATTCTGCGAATGCTGGATGACGAGCGGGTGTTGGTCGACAACGTAAACATTGTCAAAAAGCACGTACGCCCGAATCCGAACAAGGGAGAAACCGGCGGAATTATCGAGAAAGAATCACCGATCCGTATTTCTAACCTTGGCATGTATAACCCGAATTCTAAAAAGGCTGACCGCGTTGGTATAAAACACCTTGAAGACGGCCGGCGGGTTCGAATATTCAAATCTGACAGCGAGGTGGTCGACGTCACTTGACGTTAGACAGGCAAGTAAAGATGGCAAGACTTCACGAACATTATCAGACGACCGTGGTTCCGGCATTGATGGAGAAGTTCGAATACTCCAGTGTCATGCAGGTTCCCCGGATCACTAAGATTACTCTTAATATGGGTGTAGGCGAAGCCATCACCGACAAGAAGGTAATGCAAGCCGCGGTAGACGAGATGACGCGGATTGCCGGACAGAAACCCGTCGTAACCAAGGCTCGAAAGTCAGTCGCCGCGTTTAAGATTCGCGAAGGCTGGCCTATTGGCTGTAAAGTGACATTGCGCCGCAAGCAAATGTATGAATTTCTCGACAGACTGATCTCTGTTGCCCTTCCCCGCGTCCGCGACTTTCGAGGGGTTTCCCCGCGGGCCTTTGACGGACGCGGTAACTTCAGCGTCGGTCTTAAAGAGCAAATTGTTTTCCCCGAAATCGATTACGACAAAGTAGACGCAATCAGAGGGATGGATATCACTATAACCACAACTGCCCGCACCAACGAAGAGGGTGAGGCGTTACTGCGCGGATTTAATTTTCCGCTTCGCAAATAGGATTCTGTTTATGGCAAAAAAATCAATGATTGCCCGAGAGGTTAAACGCCGAAATTTGAACGCCCAATTCGGCGCTCAACGTGAGCAACTCAAAAAGCAGGTGATAGACGAATCGTTCTCTTATGACGATCGATGGCAGGCAATGTTGGATTTGCAGAAATTGCCGCGGGACTCAGCTCGTACGAGACAGCGAAACCGCTGCGCCTTAACCGGCCGCCCGCGCGGCTATTTTCGACGTTTTGGTTTGGCCCGAAATGCCCTGCGTGAAGTGGTCATGCGTGGTGAGGCACCTGGCGTAGTCAAGGCCAGTTGGTAGCACATAAGGAATAAATTATGAGTATGTCTGACCCTATTGCCGATATGCTAACCCGGATCCGTAACGGACTGGCGGCAAGGAAAAAGAGTGTGACGATGCCGTGCTCGCGCATGAAGCAGGCTATCGCCAAAGTTTTGCAGGACGAAGGCTATATCGACAAAGTGACCGTCGATACGGAAGGGGCTATCCAAAGCATGACCATCGCGTTGCGTTATGCCGCTGGAGAAGGCGCAATTGAAGAGATTCAGCGCATCAGCCGTCCGGGCCTTAGGGTGTACTGCAATGCATCGGATCTGCCCCAGGTCCGGGGTGGACTGGGAATCGTCATGGTCTCAACATCCAGGGGATTGATGACGGATCGCCAGGCGCGCTCCGCCGGAATTGGCGGCGAAGTGGTCTGCAAAGTCTTTTAATCTGAATTCTGAGTTTGGAGTATTTGCAATGTCCCGTATAGCCAATAGCCCGATTAATGTCCCCAGCGGTGTCGACGTCAAGCTCGACGACACGGTGGTGAGCGTTAAGGGGCCAAAAGGCCAACTCGTCCTGGAACTGCACCCCACCGTTGGCGTGAAGCAGTCCGACGACGTCTTGCAAGTCAGCGCCGCGAATGACGCAGCGCGGCCTATGGCCGGAACCTTTCGATCGCTGATCAACAACATGATTACCGGCGTCAGCGATGGCTTTGAAAAGAAGCTGGAGATTATTGGTGTCGGTTATCGTGCGCAAGCCCAGGGCTCCAAGTTAAATCTCAGTCTGGGTTTCTCTCATCCCGTGGTCTATAACCTGCCCGATGGGGTTTCGGTGGAGACACCAGTCCAGACCCAGATCGTAGTGACTGGCGCCAGTAAACAGCAGGTTGGACAGGCGGCGGCTGAGATTCGAGCATTTCGTCCACCCGAGCCTTACAAGGGCAAAGGTATTCGCTACGTCGGCGAGCATGTAGTTCGCAAGCAGGCGAAGAAGAAGTAATTGCGCCAAGAACAGAGTTTATTAAAATGAGCGAAAAAAAGACCGCCCGACGCCGCCGAAGCGTAAAAACGCGAGCAAGAATTGCCCGCGACCGTGAAAACCGGATGTGCGTATTCCGGACGCCGCGACATATTTATGTGCAGATTATCGACCCCTCGGGCAGTAAAGTCCTGGCGAGCGCTTCCTCTTTGGAAGCCCAGGTCAAGCTTGAGGTGAAAAACGGAGGCAATATTGCCGCCGCGAGCATGGTAGGTAAGCGCATCGCGGATAAAGCGAAGGTGGCAGGTGTAGAGCGGGTTGCATTCGACCGCTCGGGATTCAAATATCATGGCAGGGTTAAGGCCCTGGCTGAGGCCGCGCGAGAAGGCGGCCTTCAGTTTTAACTACTGAGAGACACTGGACAGTCATATGGCCAATAGAGCAGACCAGCACAATTCTGACGGCGACGGTTTCATCGAGCAGTTAATTAACGTGCGTCGAGTTGCCAAGGTGGTTAAGGGCGGGCGTATCTTCGGTTTTTCGGCATTGACCGTAGTCGGCGATGGCAAGGGTCGAGTCGGGATTGGTCGTGGGAAGGCGCGTGAAGTGCCGGTCGCCGTTCAAAAAGCGATGGATGAAGCGCGGCGGAACATGCGAAAAATTAATTTGCGAAAGGGCACTTTGCATTACGCGACTATTGGGCGCCATGGCGCCGCGCGTGTTGTGATGCGCCCCGCATCTGAAGGTACCGGAATTATTGCAGGTGGCACTATGCGAGCGATATTCGAAGCAGCCGGAGTCAAGAACGTGCTGGCTAAGATTATTGGTACCACTAATCCGGTCAATGTCGCCAGAGCAACGATCGCTGGGCTTGGTACGGTACGTAATGCACGGGAAGTCGCATCACGCCGCGGTAAGTCGATCGAGGAAATTACAGGATAGGAAACAGATAGATGTCAGCAAAACGTATCAAGGTGACTCTGGTAAAAAGTAAGCACGGCCGCGGCGCGCGACAACTTGCCTGTGTGCAAGGGTTGGGGTTGCGGCGCATCCATCAGACGGTAGAACTGGAAGATTCACCAATGGTTCGGGGAATGATCAACAAGGTATCCCACCTGCTTCGGGTAGAGGAAAGCTGAAATGCGGTTGAACGAATTAAAGCCAGCTGAGGGCTCGCACCGCCCAGCCAAGCGCGTTGGACGGGGTCCTGGATCTGGCTTGGGAAAGACAGCGGGGCGTGGCATGAATGGGCAAAAATCCCGTTCTGGCGGCTATCACAAGATTGGTTTCGAAGGCGGACAGATGCCATTGCAGAGGCGCTTGCCGAAACGGGGCTTTCGGTCGCTGGTGCGACGGAAGGTGGCTGAGGTTCGGTTACATGAGTTGCAACAAATTGGGGCTGGCGACATCGATCTCGCAGCGCTCAAGGCAGCTGGCGTTGTAAAACATGATGCGATCCGAGCTAAAGTCATCGCGTCAGGCAGTATTGACCGCGCCGTGGTGCTGCGTGGCGTCAGTACGACTCGCGGCGCTCGAGAGGCCATTGAGCAGGCCGGAGGAAAGGTCGAGGCCTGACACCATGGCAGCATCCCCACTCGCAGGTCTTGGAAAAATGACGGAGTTGCGCCAGCGTATTGTATTTGTGCTGGGTGCGATGGTTATCTATCGTTTGGGGTCCCATATACCCATTCCGGGTGTCGACCCCACGGCGGTAGCAGCGCTTTTTGAACAGACTCGCGGCTCGATTATCGATGTTTTTAATATGTTTTCCGGGGGCGCGCTGAAACGCCTGTCCCTGTTTGCTCTTGGCGTGATGCCCTATATTTCGGCATCAATCATTATCCAGATGATGACGTCGGTTATCCCTCACCTTGAACAGCTAAAGAAAGAAGGGGAATCCGGTCGACGGAAAATTACCCAGTACACAAGGTACGGCACTGTGGCGCTGGCAACCTTCCAAGGCCTCGGGATCGCTATCGCGATAGAGGGCCAACAGGCCGGCGGCTCACCTGTGGTGTTAATACCTGGAATTGGCTTTACCATTACCACTGTCGCTGCGTTGGTGACTGGGACGATGTTCCTGGTGTGGTTAGGCGAGCAAATTACTGAGCGGGGTATAGGCAATGGAATCTCGCTGATTATTTTCGCGAGTATTGTTGCCGGCCTGCCATCTGCGGTAGCTGGAACTTTGGAATTGGCGCGTACCGGTGCGTTTAGTCCGCTCGGTGTGTTAGCACTATTTGTGGGTGCCATCGGCGTGACCGCGGTCGTAGTTTTTGTTGAGAAGGGGCAGCGGCGGATTACCGTTAATTACGCTAAACGGCAACAGGGCCGACGTATGCTCGCGGGCCAGTCCAGTCACTTACCGCTTAAACTCAACATGGCAGGGGTGATTCCTCCCATCTTTGCATCCAGCATCATTTTATTTCCAGCTAGTCTGGGAAGCTGGTTTGGCCAGACTGAAGGCATGGGCTGGTTGCGAGATATCTCAACCACGTTGTCACCCGGTCAGCCCATTTATACCCTGGTGTATGCCGGTATGATCGTATTTTTCTGCTTTTTCTATACCGCGTTAGTGTTTAACCCAAAAGAAATTGCGGACAACCTGAAAAAGTCAGGGGCATTTGTGCCTGGGGTTCGACCGGGAGCTCAAACTGCTGGCTACATCGATAAGGTAGTCTCCCGTCTTACGCTGGCTGGAGCGGTCTACCTCACTGTTGTCTGCCTAATCCCCGAATTCATGATTGTGAAGTGGAGCGTACCTTTTTATTTTGGTGGCACCTCACTATTGATTATCGTCGTGGTCATGATGGATATGATGTCTCAAATCCAGTCCTATCTGATGTCCAGACAATACGAAAGCCTGATGAAGAAATCTTCGCTGGTCGGTGGCATGGGTATGCCCCGTTAGGAAAATGCTAGGAGAGAGTCAATGAAAGTACGCGCATCGGTTAAGAAAATGTGCCGCAACTGCAAGATAATTCGCAGGAACGGAAGTGTGCGGGTTATTTGTGTAGATCCTAGGCATAAGCAGCGCCAAGGTTAAACAAAGAATCTAAGCGCTTGGGAATCAACATTAAGAGGCAAGAACAGTGGCACGTATAGCAGGAATTAATTTACCAGCCCACAAGCATGTCGCAATCGCTTTGACATCGGTTTATGGAATAGGCCGAATCACAGCGCAGAAGGTCTGCGATAACGCTGGTATTAGCCGGAACACCAAGGTACACGACCTTTCAGAGGAAGACGCAGATCGACTGCGCTCCCAGGTTGCCACCATCCCTGTCGAGGGTGACTTGCGCCGGGAAGTGTCGATGAACATCAAAAGGCTGATGGATATGGGCTCTTACCGGGGCATGCGCCATCGGCGCGGTCTGCCAGTACGTGGCCAGCGGACATCAACTAACGCACGCACGCGCAAGGGCCCGAAACGGCCGATTCGAAAGTAACACCAGGAACTGATTAATGGCCAAGGCACAAACTAAGAAACGCACCAAGGCGAAGGTTCGAAAGAACGTGTTAGAGGGTGTGGCGCATATTCATGCAACTTTCAATAACACAATCATCACCATTACCGACCGCCATGGAAACGCCCTTGCATGGGCCACGTCGGGCGGTGCCGGCTTCAGGGGCTCTCGCAAGAGCACACCTTTCGCAGCCCAGGTAGCCGCTGAAACTGCAGGCCGTAGCGCGCAGGAATTCGGCATGAAACAACTCGACGTCAAAATCAAGGGCCCAGGCCCCGGCCGAGACTCATCGGTCCGAGCGCTTAATAACCTTGGTTTTGAGATCAACTCAATCACCGATGTGACGCCGGTTCCCCACAACGGCTGTCGTCCACCCAAGCGTCGGCGCGTCTGACAAAGAGATACTGATATGGCCAGATATAGAGGACCTACTTGCAAGCTTGCCCGCCGGGCCGGCACGGATTTGTTCCTAAAAAGCCCAGTTCGTTCGCTGGACTCCAAGTGCAAATTTGATCGCCCGCCAGGCTTTAAGGCAGGCGCTCGTCGACCGCGGATAACCGTGTATGGGACCCAGCTGCGCGAGAAGCAGAAGTTGCGTCATATCTATGGGTTAATGGAAAAGCAGTTCCATAGCTATTACCTTGCGGCTGCCCGCGCCCATGGTTCTACCGGCGAAACATTACTCCAACTGCTGGAATCCCGGCTCGATAGCGTTGTTTATCGGATGGGTTTTGGTATTACCCGAGCCGAAGCTCGCCAATTGGTTGGGCATAACGCCATTATGGTAAACGGAACCAGGGTTAACATTGCTTCCTATCAGGTTAAACCTGGCGACGAACTCACCATCCGGGAGAAGAGCCGTACCCAACTACGAATCAAATCAGCCCTTGATATTGCAGAGCAATTGGGTTTTGTTCCTTGGGTTGATGTGGAAGCCAAGGGATTCAAGGGTGTTTTTAAGGCAGTGCCCGACCGTGCCGAATTATCGCAGGAGATAGATGAGTCATTGGTTGTCGCGTTGTACTCCAAGTAAACCCGCTGTTTGATTTTTTTGCCGTCTGACCGTAGAGCGGTCAGACAAAATAGTCACTGAAACTGAAGTACCCAACATTCCAGAGGTAAGCATTCTATGCCCCAAGCCAGAGAAGAATTTCTCAAGCCGACAGTGATCAACGTTGATACGGTTGATGACACCCGCGCCCGCGTGACCCTAGAACCCCTGGAAAGAGGATTCGGCTATACGCTCGGACACGCGTTGCGCCGCATTCTGCTGTCCTCAATGCCAGGAGCGGCCGTTACGGAAGTGCGCATTGACGGGATTAGCCACGAATACTCGGCAGTCCCGGGTGCGCAGGAAGACGTCATTGCCATTCTCCTAAACCTTAAGAATCTCGCGGTTCGTATGCACAACCGTGATGAAGCGGTGCTAAGGGTCTCGAAAAAGGGGCCGGGTACTGTGACGGCGGGCGACATCCAACTCGATCACGATGTCGAAGTCGTTAATCCAGATCACTTGCTGGCTAATCTTTCGGCTGAAGGCGAGCTTAATATGGAGATTACGGTTAGCACAGGTCGGGGTTACCAGGTTGTCGAATCTGACCCGGAAAACACGGAAACCCGCGGTGTGGGGATCTTGCGTCTAGACGCGTCTTACAGCCCGATCCGTCGAGTATCCTACACCGTCGAAAATGCCCGGGTCGAACAACGCACCGACCTTGACAAGTTGGTCATGGAGATCGAAACCAACGGCGCCATTGATGCCGAGGACGCGGTGCGCCGCGCCGCAACCATCCTGCACGAGCAGATTTCGGTTTTTGTCCGCCTCGAGGAATCCGCGCAGTCGGATACTCAGATTCTGGAGGAGAAAATAGACCCGGTGCTGCTGCGCTCTGTGGATGATCTCGAATTGACGGTCCGGTCGGCGAACTGCCTCAAGGCGGAGAATATCTACTACATCGGTGACCTCATCCAACGCACTGAAGTGGAGTTGTTGAAAACGCCTAACTTGGGTAAAAAGTCCCTGACAGAAATCAAGGACGTGCTGGCCACACGTGGCCTGTCCTTAGGGGTTAAACTTGAGAATTGGCCGCCTGCCTCGTTGCAGCGGGAAAAACATGAAGGCCTACACTGAATAAAGTCCGGAGAGACGGTTATGCGTCATCAGAAAACTGGCCGCCAACTCGGCCGTAATTCAAGTCATCGTAAAGCCATGTTTGCGAACATGGCGGTGTCACTTTTCACCCACGAGCAAATTCGAACAACCTTGCCCAAGGCTAAGGAATTGCGACGGGTGACAGAGCCGCTGATTACACTGGCTAAGAAACCCACCGTTGCAAACCGGCGACTTGCCTATGCACGACTGCGTGATCGTGACGCTGTAAGTAAACTTTTTGATACCTTGGGGCCACGTTTTCAGGACCGCGCCGGAGGTTACACTCGTATTCTTAAATGTGGCGTCCGAACGGGCGATAACGCGCCAATGGCATTTGTGCAGTTGCTAGACCAACCGGAGTCCAGCGACACGGCAGAATAAATCCAACCTTGAACGACCTGAACCCCGCCTCCGGGCGGGGTTTTTGTTGACCCCCCACCGTAGATTTTTGTAAAACGTCAATCTTTCGCCCCCCAAGCGCTCAGTTTGGACGGGCCTTTGCGATTGTTAAGCCAGTATTAGGTGGTACCCAATGAGCGCTGGGGTAAGCTTGAAATTGGAAACCACCGCTGACTGAGATGAGCCTGATATATTCTTGATTACACCCCTGACTCTAACGCCAGTTCACATAAAGACGCCTGATGAAAGATCGTGAGTTTGCCATTGATGACCGGACTGGGATTCTACATGGCGCAACAGTCCTTCTTTCGCCACATTGCGATAGGCGTCCGGCAGATATTGAGATTGACTTGCTGGTGATCCACGCTGTCAGCTTGCCGCCGGGCGAGGTCGACACATCTGATGTGATCGACCTTTTTATGGGTCGCCTGAATCCAACAGCTCAGCCGGGATACGACGAGTTGGCGACGAGTCGGGTTTCAGCTCACTTTCTGGTAAGCCGGGAAGGGCAGATCTTCCAGTTTGTGTCGATCATGGCGCGTGCGTGGCACGCCGGCGTCTCGGTGTTTGAGGGCAGGGAAAAAGTCAACGATTTTTCGGTGGGGGTCGAACTGATTGGGAGCGATGCGTGCGCTTTTACCGATCAACAATACGGTAGTTTGTGCCAGCTGACCAAAGCTATCGGGTCGGTCTGCCCTCGAATCACGAGCGACCGGGTCGTTGGACATTCTGATATAGCACCAGGGCGAAAGACTGACCCAGGACCTCATTTTGACTGGAAACGATACTTCGCTTCAGTAGGGTCGTGACGGAAATTAGCTGTTGTTAATCCAAAAACCCAGTTAAGCGATTACCCGGTTGGGCACTATTTGGCTTGTGACTTGCTGTGTTGCCAGAGAATATCAGGTTGGCCGGCGAGTTGATTCAGGCTGCGTGCCATTACGAAAAGCAGATCCGACAGGCGGTTGATGTATTGTCGGGAAAACTCGGATATGGCGTGGCCATCGTCGACACAAACAAGGGCACGCTCGACCCGCCGACACGCGCTGCGTGCCACATGACAATGGGCAGCTGCACGTGTGCCGCCCGGTAGTATGAATTCCTCTAGCGGGGCTAGCGATTCGTTCAGGCCATCCAACATTTCCTCGATGGCGACAACTTGTTCCGGCTTGACAAGAACATGTCCGGGCAGGCTGAGTTCGCCTCCCAGATCAAACAGCGTGTGCTGAACCAAAACAAGGAAACCAGCGATGTGATCGGGCAGGGGCTCAGTCATCATAAGTCCAATCAGACTGTTTAGCTCATCAACTTGACCCATAGCTTCGACTCGAGCTGAAGTCTTTGGTACCCGGGAGCCGTCACCCAGTCCTGTTGTCCCGTCATCTCCGGTTCGGGTGTAGATCTTGCTTAGTCGTTTTCCCATACAGAGCCCGTCGCTTGGTTTTGTTGTCAATAGTAAATCAACCGGGGTCCCGAAAACAGACTATCGCGCGGAAATCATTAACGTTGGTGCGGGTTGGGCCCGTGACTACCGTGTCGCCCAGCGCTTCAAAAAAAGCGCCGGCGTTGTTATCGGCAAGGTAAGCTCCTGGATTCATGTCGAGCAACCTGGCCCGGCTTAGCGTATCGGGAGTAATGATGGCGCCGGCAACCTGGCTTGCGCCATCAATGCCATCGGTATCACAGGCGATCGCGAAAATGTTATCCATACCATCGAGCTCAATCGCCAGAGCCAGCAGGTACTCTTGGTTGCGCCCGCCGGTCCCTTGCCCCTTGACCATAACTGTGGTTTCTCCCCCGGATAACATTAGGGTTTTGGGTCCAGTTCCAGAAAATTGATCGGAATCGACAACCAGTCGGTAATGGACCCGCGCGAGCTCGTGGGCCATGCCCTCCTCGGCGTCACCGCGGTTGATGACCGTCAGCCCTCGTTGCTGGGCATGCGCGGCCGCAGCAGCCAACGCGTCGGCGGGTGTGGCAATGATAGATAGTCTTGAGTGACTGAGCTGGGTGTGTCCTGGGGAGGGGCTTTCGGATGCCGGGGCCCTAAGTACAGCATCTACCGCTTGGGGAACCTTAATTGCATACTTTTTGAGTATGGCCACAGCCTGGTCGATGGTTGTCGGGTCGCCTGTGGTTGGGCCAGAGGCGATAGTGGCAGGGTCATCACCGGGAACATCAGAGATGACGAGGGTTTCGGTTCGGGCTGGATAAGCTGCCCGAGCCAGGCGCCCGCCTTTGATGTTAGACAAGTGTTTGCGGACAGTATTGATTTCGTGAATAGACGCACCGCAGATCAATAATTGGCTTGTGATCGACTGTTTTTGTTGCAGACTAACGCCCGGTAGCGGCAAGCTCAGCAGGGAACTGCCCCCACCTGACAGTAGACACAGCAATAGATCGTCCCTCTCAAGGCTACAGGCAAGGTCAAAAATGCGCTGGGCGCCCACCTGCCCAGCCAAGTCAGGAACAGGATGCCCAGCTTCAATGATCTCAATAAAATTACAGTCAAGACCGTGGTTATAAGGCACTAACACAAGGCCTTGTAGTGGTCCGGGCCAAAGTTTTTCCAAGGCCTGTGCCATTGATGCGCCTGCTTTTCCGGCGCCGACGACTACGACCTTTCCCAGGGGTGGCTCCGGCAGCAAGCCTGCCATATTTTCTGATGGATCGGCGCGCGCCACCGCATGGGAAAAAAGATCTAGCAACAGATTTCGAGGCTCGGCATCAAAGAGTATGTTATTCATCAGCTAGTGGTTGATTGGTCTCCTGATTTTGAAGAGACGTTGACGATGCGACATTATGCATGATGGTGTTTTTAAACTGATTAGGTCTTGACCCGAACTCTCGACAGCGCCCCGAGTCCAGTTAAGTATTGCCATGGGGTTGCACAGTTACCGTCAAAAAGGGCATCCTTGTAGGATTGCTTCTACTAATTAGTTTTTTGGGGAGAATGATTCATGTATCAATACGAGGCCTACGAGGATCCAATTCAGCGCCCACGTTACACGGGCTTGGCGACCTTTATGCGTGCGCCCTATCAGGAAACCTGGCAGGGGATAGACATCGGCCTCATTGGGGTGCCCTTTGACGGAGGTGTGA
>CBFIBN010000025.1:0-17080 GCA_965660775.1 Arenicellales bacterium
AGTCCAAATACTGCCCGCGGCTCATGGAGAATGCGATAAGTGATCGGCAGGTCGGCTCGTCCTTCAATCATGTCGCAATCTTGGATCGAGGAAAGTAATGAAAAGATCAATCAGAAGGTTCACTGCTATGAAGAGTACAGCGAAGGTCAGAACCAGGCCCTGGATCAGCGGGAGATCTCGGTTAATGACAGCATCAATTGCCATGTTGCCGATTCCCGGATAACCGAAAATGCGCTCGACCAATACCGTGCCGCCGATGAGAAAGGTGAACTGAACGCCACTCAGTGCAGTCGCCGGGACCAGTGCATTTCGCAGAGCTTGACTGTAGATTACTCTGAGGCGCCCAAAGCCGCGGGTTCGCGCCAGGGTAACGTACTCGCGGTTCATCTCAGCGTTCAGGCAGGACTTTAGAACCCTCGCCGTGATTGCCATTAGTGGCAGAGCAAGCGAGACTGCTGGTAGAACCATGTGATACAGAACGGATCTTGTTACCTCAAGCTGACCACGGAGTAAACTTTCGGTCAGATAGAAATTAGTCCAGCTATCAAACGAGATAGTAAGATCCATACGGCCGAAAATCGGCATCACCGGAATCGCCACCCCCAGTATCAGGATCAGTGAAAGGGCCCAGAGAAAATCGGGAATAGCCACAACGATCCCGATAAAGCCGTCCACAATTCGCTCTGGCCATCGGCCCCGCCAGAACGTACCCTTAAGCGCCAGTGCCAGGGCAAGACTCACCGCAATCAACATCGCAAACAACACGAGCTCAACCGTGACGGGGAGCCTGCCGACAATGAGTTCGCCTACGTTCTGGCGCAGGCTGATTGATGTGCCCAGATCTCCGGTCATCAACTGCCCCAGATAGATGACAAACTGACGTAGCAGCGAATGATCAAGGCCGTAATGGGCCCGTAACTGGGCGATGTCGGCTTCTGTTGCGCCAGGGCCCGTCATCATGGCAATGGGGTCACCTGGAACCACGCGCAACAGCACAAAAGTGATGGTCACTGCGCCGGCCAGTGTGGGCACGGCCAACAGCAAGCGGTTAAGAAGGTAGGAGGAGTTCATTAGGGCCTGACAGGGATAACGCCCGATAACAGCGAAAAGTCCTGAGCCTCAGCCAGCGCGACCGGCTGTTGAGGCTCAGGACAAAGGGGCCCGGATCAGTCTTTAGGCTTAGTGGTAAAGGGCAGTACGTAATTGGCTACATGCGGTGTGAAATCCAGATTGGATCGATGAATCACCGGTTGTACCTGCTGGTACAGCGGCAGAACGTAAGCGTTTTTGGCAATGTATTTGTCTACGGCTTTCCAGCCCGCGATTCTTTTTGCTTCATCCTTTTCCCCCCACAGCGGGCCGATCATGGCATCCAGGTCATCGGTATCCCAGGTCGAATGCGGGCTGGGACCAAACATTGCAAACCCGGTAGAGTCATTAGGGTCGCCGATTGAGTCGCCCCAGTTATAAAACGCTGCTGGTGCGAGGGTGTCAGTAGCGCGCAATTCGTAGTGTTTGGCAACCTCGTAGACTTCAATTTCCGCCTCGATGCCGACCTTGCGCCACATGCCGACGACAGCCTGTATGACTTCATAGTCCTTGGGCAGGTAGCCCCGTGTGGTCTGAATCGTGAAACGAACCGGATTATCTGTTGAGTAGCCCGATGCGGCGAGCAGCGATCGTGCCAGATCCGGATTGTACTCAACGGTGGTGGTGGGATCGAAGGCAGCATATTCAGGGGCCTGCAGTGTATGTAGGGGTACCCCGTATCCGCGAAGCAGACGGTTAACAATTGTGTCTTTATCGACTGCGTGTGCAGCGGCCTTGCGAACATTGGCATCTTCCATGGGCCCGGTATCATTAAAAAATATCATCGCAATATCGGAGACCGGGGTGGCGACGCCAGCGAGTCCAGACTTTGCCTTTAGGCGATCGTATTCCTCGAATGGAATTGCGAGGGTGATGTCTGAAGCACCGCTCTCAACTTCCGCAACCCGACTGGTTGCATCTGTGACAAACTTGAATATGACATTGCGAAAAGCGGGTTTACCGCCCCAGTAACCATCGTAGGCCTCTAGGCGTACGAAGGAGCCGCGCACAAACTCAACAACCCGGTAAGGCCCGGACCCCATAGGGTCTTTTTCAAACCCTTCGGCGCCGACTTTTTCGTAATGATGGGGAGGCAGAATGTAGCCGGTCAGAAACGCCATCCATTTGAAGAAATCTGCTACATAGGCGTTGACGTCACCGGTCACTTCATTGCCGTTTGCTTTGAGGTTACCCACTGAGCCCCAGATCAGGCCGCCGACCGGGTTGCCGCTGTCGGGGTTAGCAGCGCGATTGAGATTCCAGACGATATCCTCCCCGGTGATTGGTTTTCCGTCCTGCCAGGTTGCGCCGTCGCGTACTTTCATGTGCACCCGGGTCTTGTCGGCATTCCAGCCCCATTCCGTCAGCACGCCGGGTTTGAATGAAAGATCAGGGTTCTGATCTATGTACTGATCAAAGACTGATTTCCAGATGCTCTGCAGGCCGGGATTCACCGATGACAGCCCGGTCGTAGGATCCCAGCTTGGCAGGGATACGTTGTAGGCAATAGTTAAGGTGTCACCTGCTGCCTGAACGTTGCTTGGACTAAAGGCCAACGGCAGCGCCCCGGTCAGCGAGGCAGTGCCCGCAACCTGCAGGAATGATCTTCTGTTCATGACCATGATAATTCTCCTCCGATAGTTATTGACGCTTCTGCGAGCGCATTGGTGAAAGCGTAGTTTACGATTATTCTTAAGATATTAACTCAAGTGAGATGGTACGGCGACGACTTAGATCGGTTTGCCGTCGCTTGAACTCCAGGTGCCCATCAGTTCGTTCGAGGGCAGTGACTCATCTTGCAGTTTCTTCGCACTGTCGGCACCCGCAACGGGTAATCCCGTCGGATCGAGTTTGCCAATCTGAACCAGTACCGACGCCTGGTCCCAGTAGATATGCTCGTTGTACAGCTTATCGCCGCAAAAACAGACAATGGCTACCAGCGGTACTTCAACATAACGACCGGTGGGCTCAATACCCGGCAGCATCCAGTCAATCTCGCAGGTATGGGTGAAACAGAACACCATCTCGTCAACGATGCGGTCTGCCCCAACAGTTCTCGAGATCGGTATCAGCTTGGTATCTTCCGGGTTGTTATTGACGAAATGGTATTTATAAAATCGTTTCAGCTGATCATGGCCAACACCACCGGTGAGGGTTGGGATGTGGTTGACATAGGGAGATGCGACCATGGTGGCCATAGTGGCGTCGACATCGCGGGTGGCGAATTCGTGGTAACAGTGCGCGTCCCATAATTCACTGAGATTAAAGTGAGGTCCCAGCGCACGACGGAAACAAGCCATGGAGCGTGAATGCGCCATCATGGCCGATGGCTTGTGGTAGGAGTCTCGCCCTGGTGTATTAAATGCGTGATCGGTACCCGGGTAGGTATAGATCTGAATTTCGGAACGCCCAGAGAAAGTCTCGGAGATATTCTCGCGAGCCTCAGCAGGAACGAACTGATCAAGCTCAGCGAAATGCATCACCATCGGGCAGGTGATCTGATCCTTCAGGTCGAGGTCTTCCTCGATGCCAACCCCGTAGTAGCAGACCGCAGCATCGATGCCACAGTGAGCGGCAGCCAGGTAGCTGAGTTTGCCGCCAAGGCAGAATCCGACAGCTCCGATCTTGCCTTTGCAGGTATCGTGCGCTTGCAGAACTGTTGTTGCCGCCTGCATATCTTCAACCGCCTTGGCAATATCAAACTGCTGAAAAAAGCCAAAGGCTTTTTGGAATTCTTCTTCACTGTATCCCAGCTCGACACCGGGCTCCATCCGCCAGAAAAGATCTGGCGCCAGAACCGTGTACCCTTCCTGAGCGTAGTAATCGGCCACATCGCGAATGTGCCAGTTGATGCCAAATATCTCCTGCAAGAGCAGAATACCCGGACCGGAGCCCACCTCGGGGGTTGCGAGATAACCCTTAAAACCCCCAGAGCTGTCGGACGCCGGGATATCTATATATGTGCCTGTCATTTTTTTGCACCCATAAAATTTGCTGAGAATATAAACTTAACATAGATTAATTATCAGAATGTAACCTCGTAAGCGAAGGGAAGGCATTGTGCTGATGTTCAAGATAACTCAACCTGGCACGCGTCAGCCAGACTGATGCGCCTGTGCGTATTTTGTGGGTCTAAGCCCGGGGACAATCCGGCTTATGCCAAGGCGGCGGCCGAACTTGGCCACAAGCTTGCCGAGCAACAAATTGGCTTGGTCTACGGTGGTGCTTCAGTTGGACTTATGGGGGTGATTGCGGATGCGACCTTACAGGCGGGCGGTGATGCTATTGGCGTTATTCCGCAGTCGCTGGTGGATAAGGAGATTGCCCATCCCGATCTGACGCAGATGCACGTAGTGAGTAGCATGCACGAACGCAAAGCATTGATGTCGGATTTGTCGGATGGCTTTATCGCGTTGCCGGGAGGGATCGGCACACTGGAGGAGTTGTTCGAGATCTGGACCTGGGCGCAACTTGGCATGCATAGCAAGCCCTGCGTGCTTTTAAATGTGACGGGCTATTACAACCAACTGATTGGGTTTCTGGACCAAATGACCCTGGCGGGTTATCTGAAGGAGAGCAGCCGGTCGATGCTGACAATTGCATCGAATCCAGTTGAGGCGGTTGCGGCTTGCTCGCATTAAACTGCTCTTTGATGTTGTGATCTGCTTAAATGTGTAAGTTGAAGCAAGCACCGTAATCACCTCATTACTGAGCTCATGGAGAACCCGGGTGGAGAGTCAGACAAATCAGGTCGTGCAACTTGTCAGTGCGATCCGTTGTGCATTGGAGAAAAGAGCTGGCTTGGAGGTGGTGCAGCAGACTCTCGATCGGTTATCGGTACTGAACCTTGAGGCGCGATCCGTGCATTCTTTGACGCCACAAATACCAGCTCAGTTTGATAAAGACTTAACGCGGGCTATCGACCATATCCCGACTTCACTGGAATTTATAGCTCAGACTCTGGATACGGCAAGGCCGTACCTTTATTGGCAGCCAGACGGTGGACAGTTCTACGAGGAAGCATCAGATGTAGGCCGCAGTTACCGTGAGGGCAACATGATCTGTACACTGGTTGGCCCAGTGAATAGCTGTTTTTACAGCAATGATTTATTCATCTGTCTTTTTTTTCTGCAGCCGCAGACCCTCTACCGGGATCATGTGCACGAAGCATCAGAGATGTATTTCAATCTCACTGGACCAAGTGGTTTCAGACTGGGTGAAGCCGATTGGGTTGATTATCCTGGGGATTCGCTGGTCTGGAACCGGCCTTGGGCTGCCCATGCAACACGGGTATACCAGGTGCCATTTCTGAGTGTTGTCTCATGGGTAGGTAATATCAACGGCCTTTGTCGAGTCGTTCCTCGTAATGACTGGTTGGCTTTGGAGAATAAACTTGCTACCCACTGAATCATTAGAATCGAGAATTGGAACTGGTATGAATGGCCCCGCTCTACTTCAGGTTTAACAACAAATGAAAGATCTATGGGATGATGATGGCGCCGCTGAGTGTGGTGATGATCTGTTGGCGCTGCGGGTTTATTCGTCTCGACTGATTGGACAATCGGCCGATTTAGTGTTGCACGGCGGGGGCAATACGTCGGTCAAGGCGAGTTTTACCGATATTTTTGGTGTTGCGCACGATGTGTTGTACGTCAAAGGCAGCGGATGGGATCTTGCGACGATTGAGGCAGCCGGATTTGCGCCGGTGAAGTTGGATTCGTTGTTACAACTCTCCCGTTTTGATCGGCTCAGTGATGCTGATATGGTCAGCGCCCAGCGCGCAGCCATGCTGGATCCTTCAGCACCGACCCCGTCGGTCGAAGCGATCCTTCATGCCTTAATTCCATATCGCTTTGTCGACCACACCCATGCCGATGCCGTAGTGGCATTGAGTAATACCCCAGATGGTGAAGCGAAAATTCGCTCACTTTATGGTGATTGCATGCTTATTGTGCCTTATGTGATGCCCGGCTTCGTTCTTGCAAAAAAGGTGGCCGAGCTGACGGCTGGCATCGACTGGTCGAAACTTGAAGGTATGGTGCTGATGAATCATGGCATCTTCAGTTTTGCCGATGATGCAAAGGAGAGTTACCAGCGCATGATCCATTTTGTGAGTCAGGCACAGGACGCTCTGGGGCAGCGACCATCGCCATTGGTAGATAGTGTTGCTGTGCTGCCATTGGCTTTGGCAACTCTGCGTCGTGAGGTCAGTCGTGTAGCGGGCACAGCCATGCTGGCCCGGTTTGACGGCACACCGGCGAGCCATGCCTTTGCCAATAATGAAAATGTTCGCGATATTGCGACCCGCGGCCCCCTGACACCCGATCATGTAATCCGTACCAAGCGAGTACCTCTAATTGTCGATGGGGAGCCAGCCTCGGCAGTGGATTCTTTTGCGGAGAAGTATCAGGCCTATTTCGAAGAAAATACAGACGGTACATTGACCATACTGGATAGTGCACCACGTTGGGCTGTCTGGCCCACTAAAGGAACTGTCGCATTTGGTAAGAGAGCGACAGAGGCCAGCATCGTCAGTGATATCGTTGCCCATACCATAGGAGCGATATCAGATGCTGAACGTCTTGGCGGTTGGTGCGCGCTACCAGCGGCCGATATATTTGCGGTTGAATACTGGGAGCTGGAGCAGGCCAAGCTAAGCAAAGCGCCAGCCGGATTGCCCCTGCAGGGACGGTGTGCTGTGGTCACGGGTGGCGCCAGTGGCATCGGTTACGCTTGTGCAGTGGCATTAGCCAAGCAGGGCGCGCAGGTGACGGTTCTGGATATGGACCCCGCGGTGACCTCAGTTTTTGATTTACCTGCCATTCATGGTGTGGTTTGTGATGTGACCGAGGCCGCGGGGGTGCGGGACGCTATCGATGCCTCGGTTGCCCATACCGGGGGCCTGGATATTCTGGTTAGCAATGCAGGGATATTTTCCGCCAGCAATCTGGTGGGAGAGATGCCCGAGGAGGAATGGCAGCGTTCTCTGGATATCAATCTTAGCGGCGCAATGCATGCGGTTCGCCAAAGTATTCCGTACCTGCGATTGGGCTGGGAGCCGGCTGTTGTCATTATCGGCTCCAAGAACGTACCCGCACCAGGTCCCGGTGCCGGTGCATATTCGGTTGCCAAAGCTGGCCTGACCCAGTTGGCCCGGGTGCTGGCGCTGGAACTGGCGGGCGATGGTGTCCGGGTGAATACAGTGCACCCCAACGCGGTTTTTGATACGGCGATATGGACTGAAGAGGTGCTGGCCAGTCGCGCTGCTCGTTACGGGATGAGTGTCGAGGCCTATCGTAAGAGCAATTTACTGCATCAGGAAGTTACTTCCAACGACGTTGCAGCCATGGTCTGCGCTATGGCAGGTGCAACTTTTCGTTGTACTACCGGTGCCCAGGTACCGGTGGACGGTGGCACCGAAAGGATCGTGTGAGACACTAAGGCAGGAGCGTTACTATTTGCAGGCCAGTCTATTGTCGCCTGGCCACGCAACATGAGGAGGAGGGGTTTGCGTAAAACCATAAGGCAATTTGAAAAAATGCTGGAGCCTGCCGGAATCCAGTTGAATGGTCCGAACGCCTGGGATATAGAGGTGCACGATAACGCCCTTTTTCCGCGACTGGTGCGCGATGGAACACTGGGCCTGGGTGAGGCATACATGGATGGGTGGTGGGATTGCCCGGCTCTGGATGAGATGATCGATCGCGCATTCCGCGCTGGCCTGGAAGATGGGGTGCGCAACAATTCCCGGTTTCTGCTGTATTTGCTTGGCTGTCGTCTACTCAACCGTCAAAGCCGCACCAGAGCGTTTCAGGTCGGAGAGCAGCACTACGATATCGGTAACAATGTTTTTGAGAGCATGCTGGATCCTTACATGAATTACAGTTGCGGTTATTGGGATTCAGCTGGGAACCTTGAGCAGGCGCAGATCGCTAAGATGCGGATGATCTGCGCCAAATTAAAACTTGAACCCGGCATGCAGGTGCTGGATCTGGGCTGCGGCTGGGGTGGGCTTTCTCGCTGGATGGCTGAGCGCCACGGTGTCGATGTGACGGGCGTTACCGTTTCTAAAGAACAGGCGCAACTGGCTAGGGCGCGTTGTGTCGGACTGCCGGTAACCATTGAAGTGCGGGATTACCGCGAACTGGACGGCGAGTTCGACCGAATCGTCTCGGTTGGTATGTTTGAGCATGTTGGACAGCGTAACTACCGAACGTTTTTTCAGCAAACCTGCTCCTTGCTCAAGTCAGAAGGCCTGTTTCTGTTGCACACGATCGGCGCCAGCCGTGGCGGGTTCGCGACCGATCGGTGGATAGAAAAGTATATTTTTCCAAACGGGGTACTACCGCCTGCCCAGACCCTTGTCGAGCGCGCCAGCGCTTTCTTCACGATAGAAGACTGGCACAATTTCGGCGCCGACTACGATCCGACGCTGATGGCCTGGCATAAGAAATTCAACGCAGCGTGGCCACAGTTGAAGACACAGTACGGGGAGCGGTTTAAGCGGATGTTCGATTACTACCTGTTGGTCTGTGCTGGTTCATTCCGGTCACGTGAAAACCATCTTTGGCAGGTGATGCTTGCGAAAGGGAGGCTTGCCGGGGGCTACCGGGCTCCGCGTTGGACTGTGCCTTCCGGATAAATAACCTGGGTTCGGTTACCAGCCACCGCCACCTCCACCACCACCACCTCCACCGGAGGATCCACCGCTGAAACCGGATGATGAACCGGGGGCAGTAGCAGCAGCAGCAACCGTTGTGGATAGGGTTTTACCCAGCCTGTCAGCGAAGCCCACTGGATGTCGCGCATCCCAGGCTCTGCCATGGTACCAGCCCGGGCGATAGCCGTTGTCAGGATCGCGAGCAGCCTGTTCGAGGGTGGCACTGAAGTGCTCAGACCACTCCTGGTCAACGTCCAGCGCCAGCGCGTAAGGAAGGAACTTTTCAAACAGGGCGAGGTTTTCCTCGGCAGACGCTAACGTGTTCAGCCGGTTTGTTTCGGCAGTACTGAGATATTTCTTGAATCCTTCAATTTCATCCATGACGTTGCGTCCCAGCCGGGTTGGCGCTTTGAGCAGAAAGTAGAACAAGCAGTTGATGCCCAGGAGAAACACCAATATTGATATAAAGGCCAAGCCTCTATCGAATGTGATCGATATGAAACTTAGCTGTCCCAGTGTCACAATACCGGCGATACCAAGAAAAATGATCGCAAACAGGCGTTTGCCCTGGCGCCAAATTCGGATAGCCGAAAAACCGAAAACGCTGGTCATCAAGATCGGTATACCGAACATCATGGCCTGCTGAAGGTCAGCGATAGCCAAGCCGGTAATGGTCAGTATGGAAATCAGAATACCGGGTACCAGCCATTTAAGGTTCCCAAAAAAGTAGTTGGCGTGATATTCGTCGGCCAGGCGCGATTTCAGTTTATCTCGCGCTGCTGCAATCTGTTTATGATTTGCATTATCAAGTTCTAGACTGTGGGAATGGCCAAGCAACGCTGCATACAGGGCTTTTTCACCAAAAGACAGAGCGCTGTTGTCAGCGCCATCATCCCGCTCGATAGTGGTTGTGTGGTCCGTCTGCTGGTTAATCCGTATGCGTTTTTTTACCGCCATACTGATCAGAGCCACAGAGAACGCATGATTATCAAATCCCATTTTCAGTATGTACCGTGCAGCTGCAGGCGAAAGGCCTTTCGGTGGCTCAAAGCGTGGGATGACAATACCACCGGGTGGATCGCGGCCAACCTGATACCATGCCAGAAGAAAGTACAGCAGCACCAGCGCCGAGCCCGTAAAGCCGATGACCAGCGCCAGTTGATCTTGAAGGAGATAACCAAGTCGAGCTGAAGCGTCCGGCTCGCTTACATAGCCTTTTGGCCATCCAATAACTACGGTAAGACCTGAACCGACTGGCAGGGATGCCGTGGTGGTAAACCGCACCGAGGCATCGGCCATAATCTGGGATCGGTAATCTCTGTCGGTTGCGCCGGGTGAGCCGGTATAGGCTGTTACTTGGATACGGTGGGTGGGGACTGCTTCGGGCAAATGAACCGTGACAGTCGCACTGTCTATGTCAAAGGCCCAGTCATGGCCAGTAGCATTCCAATAAAGCTCGTCGTGATCATCGAAAAATCCCAATTGCCGGTCGGTTTGGTATGTCAATGTATAGGTATAGACGCCCTTGGCCAGCAGTTTGTTTTTTTGTCCGATATAGATGCGAACACCGTTGCTTAAATCTTTAATATGGCTTGGCTCTGGCTTACCATTACGAGTGACGCTCACGAGATTAAAGCTGACGTTGCGGCTGCGATTCTTGTGATCACGGTACTGGGTAGGAAAATCACGGTAGATACCGCGCTTAATATTCTGTCCTTGCGCTGTGACCGTTATTGTTTCCTTAACAGTCAATACGCCACTGGACCCTATCTGAATATCGCTATCAAACGATAAGATTCGCTCATCGGCAGCCGCGTTGGAAATTGGGATAGTGACCGCTGCAAATGCAGCGACAGGTAACAACCAGAACCAGCACCGGATCATCAGAAACTAACTTTGGGTACCGCTCGTTCAGTAGTGAGTTCGATCTCAAAAAATTCGGCTAGACGAAACCCAAATAACGTTGCGATCAAGTTGCTGGGGAAAGATTCGACCAGGATATTCCAATCTCTAACGGTGCCATTGTAATACCGGCGTGATAATTGGACCTGCTCTTCCACCTCATGCAACTTTTCTTGCAGGTCGAGAAAATTCGCGCTGGCCTTGAGGTCGGGATAGTCTTCCGCAACGGCCAACACGCTGCCAAGCGCTTTTGAAAGAATGGTTTCTTCCTGAGCCACTTGTGCAACACTGCGTTCCCCGATCGTACCAGCCCGAATCCGGGTCAGTGTATCCAGGGTTTCCTGTTCGTGACCCGCGTAGCCCTTGACAGTCTCTATCAGATTCGGGATCAGGTTATGCCGGCGCTTTAGCTGGACGTCGATGCCGCTCCAGGCTTCGCGCACTTCGTTCTTGCGCCGGATAAAGCGATTGTAGATCCATACCAGCCAAGCGACTGCAAGGATCACGACAATAAGGATAATGTTACCGGGGCCAAGTTCCATGATTTCTCCACTGCGGATTATTCTAATCGGTTCATGCAGGTCTGGTCACACCGCCGTTCTTTATTTTGGTGAAAAAATGTTGTCAGGTATTGTGCCAATTTTTAGATCTCGCTTGCAGCCCAGTCAAAAGATAAGCATGACTGCGCCGGTAATGGTCCGGTTCGTTCTTTATGATGTGGCGCGTTGAATCCACACCCGGTTGTCGTGAAAGGCGGCACCGCCAACAGGTGCCACCGGGTCGGCACCGGTCAGCACGTTGATCCCCTTGCCGCCAGCAAAAGCATGGTTCGGCCAGATACTCTCCACAATGACCACACCGCGTTGCGCCGTTTCGATCACCTCTGCGCCGATCTGGATTTCCCCGCGCAGGTTGCCAAGGCGTATGGTATCGCCGTTTGCAATCTTCAGGTCATGGGCGTCATCAGGGTGCAGCATCGCGCTGGGTCGTCGTTGACGACGGCTGGACGTAGGCGTTTCGGTAAAGGTTGAGTTGAGGTAGTGACGGGCAGGCGCCGTGACCAGGCGGTAGGGCATTTCACTGTTCGCTTCTTCAATGACGTTCCAGTGGTCTGGCAAGTTCGGCATGACGGTGTCGGCAGGTCCAAAGCCGTGAGGTAGAAGAGCGTTCCAGTCAGGTGAGAAATGAAACCGTCCGTCGTCGTGGGCAAAGCCGTCCAGATAATGGGCGTCTCGAAATTCTGGTTGGCAGTCAATCCAGCGCTTCTCCTCTAGATTCTCAAGGTTGCCCCAGCCGGAGTCCTGCAAGGTCCGGTCGATAATTTCGCGAGACGTCATCTCAAAGCCTGCGTGATTGGCGCCAAGGCGTTTTGCCAGAGCACAGATCACCTCGTGATTGGATCGACATTCCTCGGGAGGATTGATGATCTTCGGGCCCAGCGTAATATGCTGATGCCCGCCTGCCTGGTAGAGGTCATCATGTTCAAGGAACATGGTCGCTGGCAGGACGATATTCGCCACCTGTGCAGTTTCGGTCATGAATTGCTCATGAACACAGACAAAAAGATCCTCCCGAGCGAAACCCTCATGTACCCGGTTGAGATCCGGCGCCACCGACATCGGGTTGGTGTTCTGAATCAGCAGCGCCGTCACCGGGGGGCCGTCTCCAAGATCCTGTCGATCTCCCGTCAGGATCGGTCCGATGCGGGACTGATCGAGCACTCTTATCTGTGGATCGCGATAATCCAGGCCTTCGATCAGCGTCTTGTCCCAATGGTAGATATCGCCGTTATTGTGAAAGGCGCCTCCGCCCTCGTGGCGCCAACTGCCGGCAACGGCCGCAATCGAAAGCGCCGCATGCATATTGGCCGCGCCATTTCGCTGACGGGTAAAGCCATAACCCAGGCGGAAGAAGGTCTTCGGCGTACTGCCGATCATTGATGCCAGCGTTTCAATCTGACTGGCCGGAACGCCGCTGATCTCCTCTGCCCAGGCCGGGTCGCGGGACGCAAGATGCGTCTCAAGCGTCTCAGGGCAGTCCGTGAATTCCTGAAGATAATCCCGGTCGGCCTTACCGTCACGAAACAGCACATGCATCAGCGCGCAGGCGAGCGAACCATCGGTGCCGGGCCGCACACAGAGGAAAAGATCGGCCTGTTTCGCTGTTGCGTTGTTGTAAGTGTCAATAACGACGATCTTTGCACCCCGCTCGCGTCGTGCCTTGAGCACATGAGTCATGACATTGATCTGGGTGCTCGCTGCATTGCTGCCCCAGATGATGATGAGATCGGACTTGCCCATTTCTCTGGGATCCACACCGGCCAGCTGGCCGGTACCGGCGATAAAGCCATTGAAAGACAATGCGACGCAGATCGTGGAATAAAAGCCTGAATAGCGCTTGATATGGCGCAGGCGGTTGATGCCGTCGCGCATCACCAGACCCATGGTACCGGCGTAGTAGTACGGCCAGACGCTTTCGCTGCCATGGAGTTGCTCAGCACGCAGCAGGTTCTCGGCGACTTCATCGAGGGCATCATCCCAACTGATCGGCGAGAACTGACCGCTTCCTTTATCGCCTGTGCGGCGTAATGGTTTTGTCAGGCGGTCAGGATGGTGGATACGCTCGTGATATCGAGCCACCTTGCTGCAGATGACCCCTGCGGTATAGGTCTGTTCCGAGGCGCCTCGAATCTTGCCTATGGTGTTGTCATCAATTTTTTCGACCTCCAGTGCACAAGTCGAAGGGCAGTCGTGTGGGCATGCGCTGTAGTGCGTCATGGGGTTAACTCCGAGGGTTGATCGGTAATTGGGTGCAAATCCCTGCCAACTCTTCAAATGCCAAGGCGGCCGACAGCAGTCGGGCCTCTTGGCGAGGCGCAGCCACGATCTGTAATCCTACCGGCAGACCACTTTGGGTAAAGCCGCACGGTATCGACAGTGCCGGTGCGCCGATGACGGTAAAGGCATAGGCGATCGAACACCACTCGATATAGTTAGAAAACTGGTAATCGCCGATTCGCTCAACAAAGCGTTGTTCTACCGGGTACGGAGGCACTACCGTCGCTGGTGTCAGGATCAGGTCAGTCTGTGCAAAAAAGCGCTGCGCTCGCTGGTAGATCTGTGAGCGCGTAACCATGGCAGCCATGATTTCATCCGCAGTGAGCGCCAGACCTTTCTCCACATTCCAGACAATCTCGGGCTTGAAGACTGAACGGTTTGCTTCCAGTAGCGGGCCAAAACTGGCGGCATAGGACATGGCGCGGTGTACCTGAAAGACCTCTTGCAGACCAGAAAAGTCCGGGTGGTCGTGTTCGACGATCGCGCCCAGTTCGGAAAAGCGCATGGCAGCGCGCTCACAGATCTGGGCGACTTCCGGGTCAACTGGGGTCACCCCAAGATCTGCCGAAAAGGCGACACGCGGCGGTACCTTGCGTTTTAGGGCATTTTCTTCATAAGAAATGGCAGGGTCATCCAGAGACATCGGATCACGGGCATCGTACCCAGCCATCACATCGAGCAGCAGTGCCAGATCTGCCACGTTGCGAGCCATCGGGCCATCGGTTGCCATATGGTTAAAGGCTAGGGCGCCAGGATCCGAGGCCACACGACCCTGGCTCGGGCGTAGCCCGGCTACGGCGCAGAAACTGGCCGGGTTGCGTAAAGAGCCACCGAGATCTGAGCCTGTGGCCAGCCATGCCATACCCGTCGCAAGGGCAACTGCTGAGCCGCCAGAAGACCCCGCAGCCGAAAGGGCTGTGTTCCACGGGTTGCGGGTAAAGCCAAATACGTCATTAAAGGTATTGGCTCCTGCACCGAACTCTGGGGTATTGGTTTTGCCATAGACAATGCCTCCGGCCGCCTCGATTCTTTCCACCAGCAGATCGGATGTTTCGGGCACATGATTACGGTAGATCATGGAACCCCATGTGGTTCGTACCCCGGCAACTGCAATCAGATCTTTGATCGCCACCGGTATTCCAGCGAGCGGCAGGGTAGAGAAATCCCGTGACCGAGCCCGCTCCCGAGCCCGGTCAAAGCATAAGGTCGGTATGGCATTGACGGCTTGGTCAACCTCGGCAATACGCTCTTCAAGAGCATCCAGCAGCTGCAAGGGTGAGATGTCTTTGCCGCGCAACAATCTATGCACCTCGCGCGCCGATAGTTTGATCAGTTCATTAGTCATAGTATTAGATTACCGAGAGCCTGACGTCACCAGGCAGGTTGTATTCAGCGTGCAGTTCTTCTCCGGGCGCGCTGTCATAGATATCGGTCATGACGCCGGTGGTGATTACCTCACCGGCCATCAGGGTGATGCCCATCGAGTTCAGATGATTGGCCAGCCATGCCACAACCGCAAATGGTCCGCCGTCGACGTTGGTGGCACATCCCTCGCGTACAACCCGACCGTTTGCCGTCAGGCTGACTTGGGCATCCTCAACTTGCTGTTGTGACCAGTTGGTGATTTCATTTCCCAGCACCAGTTGCCGATGTACACCGTTATCGGCGATCGCACTGAGAACACCCATCAGCGGCCAGGTGGAAAAACGACTTTCAACGATTTCGATGGCAGGCATTACCTCACCAATATGCTCGATGACATGATCCGTGGTCCAAACCTTTCCTGGCGCCAGGTCGCGTGCGATGCGCACGGCGATTTCTGGCTCAATGCCGATCATATGCAATGCACTGGCATCGATTGATGCGGGAGAGGGCACAACCTGACTTTTAAAGCAGCGGCCGCTGAACGGAAAGTCCAGTTCGAGCATTTGTCGAGCAGTGACGTTGGTACAGCCGACTTTGTAACCGATCGGGGGGCCGATCTCGTTACTGAGGCGTCTCACCAGTTGCGCCTGGGCAGCGTAGGCATCGGTCAGATCGTTCGGCAGCGCTTCGGCCGGCAGGGCGGTCAGTGCCTCGCCCGGGCGGCGTGCCTGGTGGAGCATCTGGGCAGCAAGTTGTGAGCTTGACATCGGAGGATTCCTGAGCAAAAAGCACACGATATCTACAAGTGCAGCCTGGCGCAAGGCCAGTTTCCGAGCAGCTTGTAGTAGTGTTTTTTCTGGTAACTGGCGTGTGGCGCCGATATCATTGCGCGTTCTCTTTCAATTCAGCAATTGTGTCAAGGCTATGTCTTCTCAGTCACAACTTTTTCAACCACTCCAGATCCGTGGCCTGAGTCTGCCCAACCGCCTGGTTATCTCTCCTATGTGTCAGTACAGCGCTGATGATGGGCTGGCCAATGACTGGCACCTGGCGCACCTGGGCAAGTTAGCCCAGGGCGGCGCGGCAGTCGTGTTTACTGAGGCGGCCGCAGTCCAGCGTCGTGGCCGCATTACTCATGGCGATTTAGGTATCTGGACTGATGTCCAGGCCCAGGCTCTGGCAGGCATTGCTCGGTTTATCTCCAGCATGGGGTCGGTGCCGGCGATCCAGCTGGCACATGCCGGACGCAAGGCCTCTATGCAGCGGCCCTGGCATGGTAACGGACCGCTTGACGACAGTGATCGGGCTCGCGGCGACGAGCCCTGGCCAGTGGTTGGGCCTTCGGCCATCGCTTTGGGTGAGGGGTGGCTGGTGCCATCTGAGATGACCCAGGCCGAGATTGCCCAGGTGGCTGAAGACTTTGCCGCCGCTGCACGCCGGGCCGATAACGCAGGCTTTGGTATTGCCGAGGTGCATGCGGCACACGGGTATCTGGCGGCGAGTTTTCTCTCACCCATCAGCAATCATCGTACCGATATCTATGGCGGTGACCGGGCGGGCCGGTCTCGCATGCTGCTTGAAACGGCGGAAGCCGTGCGCGCTGCCTGGCCCCACGACAAGCCGCTGTTTGTAAGGGTGTCTGCGGTGGATGGTGCGCCGCAGGGTTGGTCACTGGAGGATACGGTTGCTCTGGCTAAGGATTTGAAAGGTCTTGGTGTTGATGTCATTGACTGCTCTTCGGGTGGAATCCTTGGTTCAGCCACAGCTGCCAAGGGTCCGCCGCCGCAACCGGGTTTCCAGGTACCCTATGCGCAGGCAGTCAAGGAAGAGGCGGGCCTGATGACTCAGGCCGTGGGATTTGTACTGACTCCTCACCAGGCCGAGGATATCATCACGAAAGGGCAAGCCGATCTGGTTGCTATTGGCCGCGAGGCGCTGGATGATCCCAACTGGCCACTGCATGCCGCTTTGGCGCTGGATGCTGATCAGGCATGGGAGCATTGGCCGGTGCAATATGGCTGGTGGCTATCGCGGCGAGCCAGGATACTGCAGGCGTTGCGAGAGACGACAACGACGGCATAAGGAAGTTTGCGGTTTGGCTGTTCCAGCAGCGGCACAGTAACAGTAATAGTTGCGGGATCGACCATACTTTAAAACCCGCGTGGCAGTGACAAGTTGCCAGGACAAATACGAACCCAAAGAAGAAGAAAACCATTGGAGATGAAGT
>CBFIBN010000026.1:0-16712 GCA_965660775.1 Arenicellales bacterium
GGTGGTGACTTGACCTCGATCTGCCCTTTAATTCTGGCGGGCGAAGCCGCGGCGACTGCACACCCTCTATGGACGGATGAACCTTTTACTGCGAACCAGACGGTCGCTCTGGAGTTGGGCGGCGCTCGCAAACGTTATAACGCAGGGTTGGCACGTACCGTGCAGCTGGGGAAGGGTGCACAAAAAGTCTACGATACCGCCGCCGCTGTAAAAGAAGGCCTAGAGGCGGTTTTGGACTGTATCCGCCCTGGAATCTCCGCCGGCGAGGTGCATCGCGCCTGGCAGGGCGTATTAGATCGTCATGGCCTGGTTAAGGAAAGTCGCATCGGTTACAGCATTGGGGTTGGGTACGCTCCAGACTGGGGCGAGCACACCGTGAGCCTGCGCGCCAACGAAGAGACTGTGCTAGAGCCCAACATGACCCTGCATGTGATGCTCGGGATGTGGATGGACGGGTGGGGCATTGAGTTGAGTGAGACGGTAGCCGTCACCGAAACCGGTGTAGAGTGTCTCACACAGTTTGACCGGGATCTGTTTTCGGTGCGGTAGTGTTGACCATCGGGGACCATAAAGGTCTGACCATAGTCTTTTCGTGCAACTAAACTCCTGCGTTGTGTCACACGATACAGATCAGCCGTATGGAGCTAAAAAATAACCCCGCCGAGGCGGGGTTATTTGTCGACTGGTCAGCGCCAGCCTCATATGACTTCTACCGTTAGAGTCTGGAGCGGATCCTCAGGAATCCGATCAGCAATAGCGCCGTCAGGACGGAGACAATTATTGCATCGTCAAAGACAGCGGTTGCACCCGTTAGATGCTGGTGCCACAGGTTTATTAAGATACCGATCTGGGCAATGACGAGCGCCGTAAAGAACGTGCTGCTGCCGTCAGGACCATTGGTAAAGGTTCGGATCAGGCCGACGACAATGCCAAGCCAGGTAAAGCCAAGGACACGGGCCAGCACAACCGACTCTGCCCCCATATCGTTTTCCGCCAGCCAGGCCTCAGTCATAAACAGAAGCTGGAATACATAAAACGCGCCGCCCAGGGTAAATAAAATCAGGGCGATTGCAGCGGGTGTATCGTTGTACTTCTGGAGCATATGAAACCCCCTGTACTTTGAATGGAACTCTATCTTACGACATCAATGTTTAAATGCAAAATCAAGCATTGCTTGTCGAAAATAGGCCAACACAGATCAGCGGTCGATATAGTTAGTACTCACTTTAAAAAGGTTTCGTATCGTCAGGGTTTTTATTAATATAGGCGTGACGTATACAAGTTTCCTGAATCTAGGAGGATATCAACATGGCAGTTTATCGGATCACTCGTTTTACAAGTCCAGACGCAGATAAGGCAATATCGATGGCTGAAGGGGCGCGCGAAGAAGTTGCAGCAGCCGGTGCCGACTTCATCGATATTGTTATGGATGATGATGGTAATGGCGTGGTCGTTGCCAAGTATCCTGATGCTGCCACTATGGAGGTGGCTACAGCCGTTGCAATGGGGGTCTTCGGTAAGATGATTGCCGAAGGTGCGATCGACGCAGACTCAATCGATGTTTGGGCTGGGAATGTTGTTGCCTCAATTTAGGCGCTGACCGCGATCCAGTCTTCAAGAAGCGCCAGGGATGGCAAGCTTGTTGAAGATTCCTACGACTGTCTATCCGGTTGCCCGGATCGCCTGCCTGTAAGTTAGTCAAAACTTTGCAAGCAATTGACCATATCCGTGGAAGTGGTCATTGATGCCTGCAAGGCGCAGGGTGTCCCAGATCATTGCCTGGTTTGAACAGATCACCGGTTTGCCAATTGTCGCTTCGATCTCGTCGATGACATCTAGGGCTCGCAACGCACCACATGAGATAAATATCGCGTCTGCATCGTCACGGTCCAGCGAGATAGCAAAATCTTTGATGAATTCGGGCTTTACCCGCACCATGTCGCTGTCTTTTTCAAGATTGAGCCCTTCGATAGCCAAAATTTCAAAGCCGCGAGCCGACATATATTCAGATTCGCGCTGATTGATTTCATCGAGATATGGAGTGGCGATGACAATTCTTTTAGCACCCACCGCGTTTAGGGCGCGGATTACTCCAGTGATCAATGAGGTAGCCACCGCACCAGGCTGACCCTTCTTAAGCTCTAAGAACACGCGCTCCTCACCAATGACCAGTGAGCCAGAAGTGCAGGCATAGCAAATCACATCAAGTGATCCGTCAGGTAGAAGGGTGGATGCCGCATCCGCAAGAAACTCTACCTGTTTGGCAAATGTTTCATTGGTGATGGAATCGGGATTAGGGGCTCGGGTCAGGTGGATACCCACTCCCTCGGGCCTCAATTTCATTACGTCGTCTTGAATGGTTTGCTCAGTCGCGAGCAGGACATAACCGATCTTGGCGCGATGGTGACGTCCCTGATCAAAGTCTACGCAATAGCGCTCAGAAGTAATAGACCGTTGATCGTTCATCCTATTTCTTTCGATCACAAAATGCACCAATAAAGCAAAAGGGTGACAGGTTTGAAAATGCGCTGCACACCGACTTTCGTCGGGCTATTCCCCGGGTTATAGTCGTACTTTAATCTAAAGGTTAACTGTCATGCTCGAAGAGGCCCGCCAACGGTCGTATCGGATGCAGGCCAGACTGCGTGATGCCGGACTAGACCTTGCCCTTATCACCGATGAGAGTTCCATCGCTTACTTTGCAGGTTTCTGGGGCTACTTGTCTGTCGAGTTTGGGCGCCCCACATTTTTGATCATCCGTGCGTATGACGAGCCAGTTGTGATTACGCCGTTGATGGAAAGCGAGATGGTAGGCGCCATGACCTGGATTGATAATGTTCAGACCTGGGAGGATGTCGGCCCCAATGGCTGGGATGCGGTACTGCAACAGACCTTGGGAAACGGTTTAAGCAAGTTGGGTATTGAGCATGATTCCATGCCTGTCATTGTTCGAAACTGCCTGGATGAGCAATTGAAAGGCGTTGAACTTCAGGATGTTTCGAATTTGATCGGCGACATGCGGATGATCAAATCACCGCTTGAGATCGAAGTGATGAAGCAGGCAGGACAGATAGCCGGTGCCATGATGGGTGCAGCCGAAGGAGCATTGGCCGAGAACGCACCGGAGTATGAAGCAGCACTTGCGGTGATCAATGCGGGAACGCGTAAGGCAGCGGATTTTCTGACAGCTAAAGGTTGGGAGCAGTTTGTCTCGCCACTGATTCACAATCTGCAGATCATGCAGTCAGGCACCGATACCTCGATGGTGCACCGGCGGGCCAGTGTAAAACGCCTTGAAAAGGGTGATCCAGTATATTTTTGTTTTTGCAATATGGCGCAGTTCAAGCAATACAAATTGGGGTTCGATCGAATGTTTCATATCCTGAAAGTCTCAGATGAAGCAGCACGTGTGCAGCAAGCAGCCATCGATGCGCAGCAGGCAGCGATTGCAGCGGTTCGACCGGGAGTCACTGCCGAGTCGATTGCTCAGGCAGCAAACGAGGTTTACCGGGAAAGAGGGTACGAAACCGGTTATCGTACTGGCCGGTCTATCGGCATGGCTTATCTGGAAAGTCCGGAGTTGAAGGAGGGTGATCAGACGCTGTTGAAAGCCGGTATGACTTTTGCGGTAGATGGTGGCATATCAGTCGATGGGAAACTGGGCGGGCGTATCGGGGATTCGATTGTAGTGACTGAACACGGTTTCGAATATCTGACCGAATATCCGCGCGAGCTATTGGTCGTCAACCGATAACGAGTTTGAAAGCAGCGGTATTTCAAAGCGACGGGGCGGGGTTGACCCCGGCACAGCGTCTGGACCGACTGGCAACCACTATTGACGGTGTCGATTGCGACCTGGTGATCTGTCCGGAACTTTTCATGTCTGGCTATAACACAGGGGACAAGCGAAGCGAGTTGGCTGAGGCACTGGATGGACCTTTCTCGCGCGCGGTAGCAAAAGTGGCACACCAAAACCATACTGCTATCGTTTATGGGTATCCCGAGCGCGAAGGGGATCGTATCTTTAATTCAGCCTGTTGTATCGCTGCCGATGGCGCACGGCTGGCGAATCATCGAAAGCTCGCCATTCCACCCGGGATCGAGATGGGCCAGTTCGAGCCAGGCTCCAGTCTGACTTTCTTTGATTTGGGTGGCATACGTTTTTCGATTCTGATCTGTTATGACGCAGAGTTTCCAGAGGCAGTCCGTGCCGCGTGCTGTTTGGGTGCTCAGGCGGTGATCGTACCCACGGCGCTATCAGATCAGTGGGACCAGGTTGCTCACCGCGTGATACCAGCGCGGGCATTTGAAAATGGCTGCTACCTGCTTTATGCCAATCATTCGGGCACGGAAGGCGAGCTAAACTATTTAGGGTGCAGTTGCATCATCGGCCCGGATGGGCGTGATCTCGCACGCGCCAGTGCTGATGGTGAACTATTGACTGGCCAGTTGCTTTGGGAGCACGTGACCGAGGCGCGTACACGATTACCCTATTTCAGAGATCTTAAGGACCTTAAACCAAGACTGGCATCCAGATTGAATTAGTCGAACCCAGAGGTTTTTGCAACTTTATAGTTGAATGTGACCTGGTTGGACAGTCTGTAACGAGTCGTGTTTATTTCAGCCACTGAACGACTGCGTAGGCCATCCAGAGGGTCGCAATAAGCAGTACGGTAATCCTCCAATCCATTAAATGTCCCGTTGTTTGCGTCGTGGTTTACTGAGTATAGCTCCTGAGATTGAATCCTGATCAGGGACACTAAAAGGTCAGATCATGGGCATTAGCGATTCGACAAATTGGCCGATTAAGTAAACGCGACATATTAGGATATGCCTCGTTTACTTATGCTCAAAGTTGTTTTGGAACTAGAGTCCCCGAGTTACTCGGGTCGGACCTTCAATGACATCGAAATTCTTGGACACGATATTAGCCAAGGCTGGGTTGGATCCGACCATAGAAAACAGTTCTGAATTAATAAAGGCTTCATAGGCGTCTCGATCCTGCCAGATATAAACGCCGCCATAGGTATTGCTTTCGTCATCAGCCAGCCAATGTTTTGAAACGAGACCCGGCACCGCAGCAAATGTCCCGGCCAGGTCGTTACAGACTGCGTCGTACTCGGCGCGGGTGATGCCCTCTAGGTTGAAATTAATAATCTGGATGTGCATATCCCTTCTCCAAACGGTGGTTGTCGTCCGAAGTTTAGTTTAGTCGGAGTCTTCCCTTGGTTCCAGAGCGTATACCGAGTTAGTGCCTGTAGGCGGAGATCGTCTTTGTGAGGACTTTTGTGACCCTCATCACATTTGTTCCCCGATCCAACTCTTTTCGGTGATCAGGCGCACATTCTCTGCCTTCAGCTGAGTCAATAATGAGGTCTTCGGATTTGACCAGACCAACATAACCTAAGGAGTCGAAAATGACCAAACAGCAAACCCAGTTGACGATGGATGAATTGAATCAGGTATCCGGCAGCTACGAGCTCAAGAATGTCCAGGTGACAAGCTTTAATCCATCGAAATCCCGCGTAAACAAATCACCAAACAGCCTTCTTTTGATCGAGGGTTTGGGGCCACAAGAGGGGCGAGGGCAGAACGGGAAATATGGCCACAGCAATAAGCCCAGCCAGTACTAGAAAAAGGACAGATCGAGCAAGCAGATAGAAGCTACCACCTTGGGAAGGTCATAACCCGGTATAGGCTCAGAATCCTTCCCAGTCTCTTAGAGCGGGCACGGCAAAAGCAATCGGTGGATGGCGCCTAATGATCGTTCTTGCAACCAGCGAGGTGCCGGCAGCAATCGGAAATTCAACTCCACCCCCAGATGCCCAGAGATAGCCGCTCGGGTGCTTTGAATCCAGGGTTAGATTTGCCACGACTTCGATCCGTGCTCCAGCACCGACCATCTGTTGGGCGAGGTAATCGTGCCCAATGGTTAAAGCAGCTGCTTGGGGTGTTACCGGAAGCTTTGACACAGATCGAACGGTCGCAAGCAATGTTCGGGAGTTTTCCGATGCCAGAGGTAAAGTAGAGCTCCCCGGGTTAATGGCCGATGGCATCATCAATTCCATTGACATACCCGGTTTTATTTTCTTGCCATCGCTGTTCGGATAATAGGCGACGATCTCAAGTGTCTCAGAGTCATCGTGTCTATCGATTACGGCAATTTCGTTGCCGGGCCTAACGACTGCGCCAGTGCCAACCGTTAGCTCAAGAATCTGGCCTGTTGCGGGACTTCGAATCTGACTCTGTTCGAGTAGTTGCCCGCTAAGGCCGTCCAGATGGCGCTGAAGACGGGCATGGTCCAGCCGGTTTCTATAATTCACCTCTGACACTTCCTGATCGAGCCTGGCAGTGTCAGCCAAGGTCTGCAGTAGTTCCCGACGCAGACTATCCACTGCGTGTTCACGCTCTTTGGTTTCTTTTGCGCTTTGCAGATATCGTTCGGCTGCCGCAACCCGCGAGCGGTTAAGTTCCAAGTGTCTGACGTCGATTTCCGCCAATACCACCTGCTGGTCGGTCGTGGCCTCCCGCGCAGCAAACAGGTCCTCTTCGGTTAGGAGTTCTTTCAGGCGTAATTTCTCGGCACGCCCAAGCCGGGCTTTTAATTCAACATCCTGACGCGACTCGAGTTCTTTTACGCGCAGTAGTTCGGTTTCCTGCGCAGCAAAGAACTCCCGCTCCTGATTGATGGACAAGTGGTAGGTATGTCTCAGTTGCTGGGTCTCATCTTCGAGGACGCGAACCCGCTTTTTTATCTTGTCGCGTTTGTCCTGGAGGACCTGTCGTTCCAGGTCTACATTCCTGGCATGGAGCGCTGTTGTCTTTTCTTGCGTGGCTAAGAGCTCATTAAGTTCGTTACGCGCAGCATTGATTTGCTGTTTCAGCAAAGGTCGGTCGATAACGGCTAGTAACTGACCACGCTCGATGACATCGCCAGGGCCGACCCGCCAGCTGGCAATTCTTCCACTGGTGCCTGATTCCACTGATATTACCGAGTACCGATCAACCACGACAGAATGCCCCGAGACGGTGACCGGCAAACGACCGGTGACCAGATATACCAAAGCGCCCAGGAGAATAACGCCCAGAACCGCTATCGCGATTGTGTCGGTCTTACGAGCAACTGGCAGATGGCGAGCGATATCCTCCGGTGAGCGTAGGGCGACGTTGGCGGTGTTATCGATCATTTTGGAATTTCAGATGGGGAATTGTTCCGGGGTTAGTTCACACGAGTTGCCGACTGATCAGTTCCTGAAAGATTCCGGGTGCTGTGCTAAGTTCGGCGAAAGTGCCGTATTGGGCGACTCGACCTTGATCAAGCACAATCAGTCGATCAGCGTTTCGTATGGTGCTGAGCCGGTGGGCGATGACTAAGCGGGTGATGCGGCGTCTATCGAGTGCTTCGGTAACTACCGATTGGGTGCGGTTATCCAAAGCGCTTGTTGCTTCGTCAAAAAACACCATCTTTGGCCGGGTTGCCAGTGCTCTGGCGATTAACAGCCGTTGGCGTTGCCCGCCAGAGAGGTTTGTTCCGCCTTCGGCGACCACCGTATGGATTCCCATGGGCATTTTTTCGATATCACCCGCAAGTCCGGCATCAGCGGCTGCCTCCCATGCTTCTGAGTGGGTGATCTGCACGTGGTTTGCTATATTTTCAAAGATACTGCCTGAGTTGAGGCGTCCATTTTGCAGCACGGTACCGATCTGCCGGCGGACAGCGATGACATCCAGTCCGGCAAGATCTTTGCCATCGTAGAGTACACGCCCTTGCTGCGGTCGGTCGAAACCCAGTAGCAGGCGAAGCAGAGTCGATTTGCCGGAGCCGGAGTGGCCGACGATGGCCACGAGTTCACCGGGACGAATTTCCACACTAACGCCGTCAAGAACGGGTGGGCCATCTTCATGGTACCGAAAGAGGATACTGTCCAACGCGATGTGACCACTTAAGCGACCTGGATCAACAGATTCGACGCCAACCTCAAGTTCTCCTTCAAGAATCGGTTTAACCCTCTTTGCCTTTACCATGGTGTCGATGATGCTGACGATGGTATTGCTGATAGCCGACCACCCCGACAGGTACAGGACAAACGCCGTGTTGAAAGCAATAAATGTCCCCATGGTCATCTTGCTCTCGCCTCCAGGCTCAAGATCAATCACCAAACTGGTGCTAACCCAAAACAAAAGCCCGGTCGCCACAGGTGACAAGGCAATGTGAAACAAGGCAACGGCATCGCTCAACTTATCGATGGTTACTTCCAGTTTGAGTTGTGGGGTGTAACGCGATGCCCAGTGACTGAAGGCCCGGTACTCGCTGCCGGTGAGCCGTAGTTTGGGTACGCTGCCAATTAACTCGATGACCATACCGTGGAAGGCTCCCGCCATTTCGATCAGTCGGAAAGAAAGGCGTTGAATCACATAACTCGAGCCGACAGTAATGATCATCACGATAATTCCAATCCAAAAGGCGATGACCGCAAGATCAGGACTGTAGTGCCATAGCAGGCCAAAATTGAGCAGTGCCAGAATTCCCGATACCAGTGGCCGAAGTGTTGCTACCCCCAATTCCCGGTTGATGTCACTGACCGCATTCACACGGGTTTGCAGATCACCGCTGGAGTAAGATCTGAAGAACGATGGACTCAGCTGCAGGACTCGATCCCAGGTTGCCGCCTGGGCTGCCATTTCGCGTCGTATCCCCAAACGCAGTGAGGCCATGGCCTGAACAAAGCTGAAAACTGTTCCTGCCAAGGCTGCGACTAACAACAATGCTGCAATTTCATAAAGCATTCTTCTGTCGCCTTCGGGTATCGCAGTATCGAAAAGTATGCCAACCGTCCAAGGCACCAACATGCCCAGCAAGGTTGCTGCTGTACCCGAGAGGATGATCAGGACCATATCGCGTAATTGTCCCCGCGCTGTAAATAACAGCAGCTGAAATACGTTAGTGACTTGGCGGGAGAGTGGTCGATAGATCATGCATGCATCAATACAAAGTTGGCTTCGCAGTGTGTCGCTAAGGGGCTCCCGCTTGCCATTGGCATGCACTACATCGTAGGCATTTCGTGCAGGCAGCAAAGCCACGGGCTGTCTTTGGTCCTTGCCCAGAAAGCCAAGCAGTGGTCCAGAATCCCTTCGCCACCAACCGGGTGTCAGTGTGATCTCGCGCCAACGAAGACGAGATGACCGGGCAATGGGTTCAAGCGGGTGGGAAGCGCGCTCGACATCATCCGAGGCGATAGGAGGGGACACCTCAAATCCGATCTCCTGACCGAGGACCTCAAGAACAGTGAGCAGGTCGGAATCTCTGGAAGCAAACACCTGTTGTGGATTAAGCACTCTGGTGAGTTCAGACAGCGCTGCCGCAGTCTGTTGTCGCTCCAGGGAGAGCGCCTGTTTACGCCGCGCGAGTTCACGGGCTTGATCTGCCTCGCTTTGCCAGGCAAGATGCCGGATCAGGCAATCCTGAAGTCCGTCGATTGCCTCGTTAACCCATTGAGTATCGGCGATCAGTGAATCAATACCTTGTATTTCGATCTGCGCTGGGCTCCCGCCCGTAATCGCTGGGATGTGATCAGGCCATATCACCCAGCCACAGGCGGGGTCGATTAAAAGATGGGTGTCATCACCCAGGTTGATCTGACCGTCCAGCACCCGCAAACAGTAGCCGTGTCCAGCAAGAGACTCGATGCTCTCAAATTCGGGAATCTCCACTATTCCTGGCCTAGCCTGGGTGCCTGAGACGGTTTTTGGAGAGCCACCGGCGAGGTAGCGGCCCACATGCTCGGACCAGACAGTGATGTCCCGCACCTTTTCCGGAGCATTCTCAGAAAGACTTAGTGAAGCTGTGGAGATACGTCGTATTTCGGACGTTTCACTGGCAACCACGAGCATACCGAAGACGTATTCTTCGGTACTGGGGTGAAATCCAAAAAGGGTGTGTCCTGCGGGGATGGTAAACAGGTGTCGCCTGTGGCCGGCAGGATTGCCACCTTCAAGGCGGGTGCCGAATACTTCAATCGCACCGCTTTCAACCTGCCAGGCTGTCCCCGCCTGATCTGGAATCAGTGACTGGTTGCGCCGCAACGAAAAATGACTTGTTGATTGCCCCCCCTCTGCTTGTTTGTCAATCATATATTTCCAACCTCACCAACGCTCTCTCCAGCGCCCTCACTGGCTTGCAACAGGGCTGCATAGTGTTGGCCCTGTTGCCAAAGTGCCGCGTGGGTGCCGCGTTCTACGATTACCCCAGCCTCGAGAACGATGATCTCGTCGCTGTCACGTATCGTACTCAGCCGATGCGCAACCATGATGCAGGTGCAGCCACGAGACAGAAGTCTTTGTCCGATCAGGTATTCGGTTTCTGCATCAAGTGCGCTGGTGGCCTCATCAAGAACCAGTATGCTCGGGTTATGGACCAGCGCCCGAGCGATCTCCAGCCGCTGTCTCTGGCCACCAGAAAGGTTGGCGCCGCCTTCTATCAGTCGGCCATCGAGTCCGCCAGGCATGGCAAGAATCGTGTCGAGTATCTGTGCATCGGTACAAGCACGTATCAAAGACTCTTCCTCGACGGTAGAGTCCCACAGGGTCAGATTGTCCCGCACAGTTCCTTCAAACAGGAACACTTCCTGACTGACGACTGCAAGCGACGCCACCATGAGGTCACGCGGGATAGCCGTTCTTTCATGGCCGTCAATGCGGATAACACCAGTCCAGGGTTGGTAAAGGCCGCAGATGAGATGAGCAAGCGTTGTTTTCCCGGAGCCGCTGCCACCAACCAATGCCAGGCGTTTACCCGGAGAAACGTTTATTGAAATTTCCTCAAAAAGCGCAGGTTCCAGGGGGCTGTAGCCAAAGCTGACGTCGCAAACACTCACGTCTCCCCGGAGTATGAGAGGCCAGTCATCTCCAACGTCAGCGTTGTCGGATTTCATCTCGACAGGCGCTTCGACATCTACCGGCGCCTCCAGCACGTCATTCAGGCGGTGCAGATCACCTTCCAGTTCCTGGATTTCGGCACCAAGGCTGACCAGACCCCCGACCGGCGCCTGAAAACTGGCCATCAGGGCGGTAAAGGCAATCAGCGTTCCAACCGACATCTCCCCGTCCATGACGGCCAGCCCGCCGATAAGATAGATGATCATGGTATTTAGCGAGTTGAGAATCACTGGCAGCATGCCCAGCGCTTGGGTAGACAGCTCCAGATCCTGCATGCTGTTAATTGCCTTGGTATACCGGCCCGACCAGCGGTGAAAGAAACTCGTTTCTTGCCCCGCTGCTTTGATCGTCTCCATGGATTGAAGGGCAGCAATCGAATCGCCACTGACTTTGCCAAAATCCTGCACGAGTCTGAGATTCGCGTCGACTCGTTTGGAGCGCAGCAGTCGCAGAGCGAGAAAACTGATAGCGGCAAAGGCCACGCCAATCAAGGTCAGTACCCAGTTGTAATAAAGCATCAGAATCAGATAAAAGCCCATCATGACGATGCTGAGGACAGTATCTGCGATCCGTCCCGACAACGTTTGCGCAAGGCCGTCATTGAGGCCCTGGCGAGATGCGATTTCTCCGGTGTAACGCTGTGAGTAAAATCCGGCTGGAAGTCGAAGTAGATGCCAGAAGAATTGGCTGGCCATGGAAATAGCCAAATGTATCCGTAGGCGCCTGAGAAAGACGAATTTTGCGGCTTCTGCGAGAATCTTGAAAAGGACCGTAGCGCCCATGGCAAGGACCAGTGGCATTAACCAGTTAACTCGTTGTTCTCCTAGAACCCGGTCAAGAAAAATCTGGGTAAAGGCTGGCAGCACCAGGCTTGGGACAGTCAATAACAATCCAGCAGATAACAGGTGATGTATCGCTGTGCCCGAATGCTGCAGACGCTGATGCACGGCTTTGATCAGGCTGGGCCGTTCTCCTCCCTTGGTGAACTCAGGCCCGGGCTCGAATGTGAGCGCCACCCCGGTATACCCTTGATCGAATTCGGCCATAGTCACCTTTCGATGGCCATGGGCAGGATCATTAAGGTAGACCAGATCTTTTGACTGGTCGATTCCTTCAACGACCAGAAAATGGTTGAAATCCCAGAACACCACGAATGGGAAATCCAGATTTCTGACCTCGTCCAGGCTGACCTTCAGCCCCTTAGTCTGCAGGCCGTAGCTTCTGGCTGCCTTGACAATGTTGGAGGCTTTGACGCCATCTCTCGAGACGCCGCAGGCTGACCGTAAGGCAGTGAGTGGGACTACTTTGCCAAAGTATTCGAGGATGATCCCAAGGCTTGCGGCACCGCACTCGGTGATCTCCAATTGCAGTAAGAGCGGCGTTTTTATACGCTTCACGATCAACCGCTTCCCAGGGTCGGCCGGTCGACGCTTAACCGGTATTTTGCTGCAAAGCGTGCAAATGGACGTTGACGACGGTACGTTACCAACAGGGATGCGGTGGTTCCAGGAAGAATCTTGGCATTGGGCCCATTTTCGGAAGTCCACTGGTACCCACTTTGACTGCTCTTGCTTTTTAGCAACCGTATTTGTGCTTCGATCACCCGGCCCCCTGCGATCAACTCAGTTGCGAGTTGCTGATTCCCGATGCTTTTTCTCACAGCAGCCAAAGAGACTGGAAACTGTGCAACTGAAACAATATTGCCAACCATGCTGCCGTAACGCTCTTTGGGGTAAGGATCAGGAGAGACTCTTATACGCATGCCTGGCTTAAGGCGTCTGCCATAGGTGTTATTGAAATATCCAAGGACGACCAGGGAGTCGGGCCCGACAGAATAATCGAGTTGCGCGATAGGTTCTCCAATATTGACTTGACTGCCGATAGCGATGTTCAGTTCAAGTATCTTGCCTTCACGTTGCATGCGAATCTCGCGGCCCTGTTCGAGTTGGGCTGCAAATGAGGAAATATTCCGTTCTATCTGTCTAAGGGCGTTTTCGTCTTCCAATGTGGCTTCGAGCAATGCCCGGCGCAAGGTAGCGACGCGGTTATCAAGTTCATCTATCTTCAGCTGTAGTTGCGTTAGTTCATGCTGGCGTGTTGACAGCGCGTTCCTTGCATTCAGGCTGCCTTTGGTTGTTTTTGTGCTTTGAACTTCCAGCTCCTGTAGTCGTACATCTATCCGTCTAAGCTTGATTTCGCCTTGATCAACATACCGCCTTGCATTTTGGACATTATTTTCAGAAACCAATCCCTTGTTATTCAGCTGAACAAAATTCTCGTAGCGCTTCAACAACGCTTCATTCAGTTCCCGGCGTACAACCTTGGCTTTTGCGAGTTTTTGCCTCTGTGCTTTTTGGAGAATCTGATTCTGGGTAGTCATTTTGTCGAGAAACACCTGCGCCTCTGAAACGTAACCTCGCAGGTATCTAATTGAATCCTGCGTTAGTTGTTTTTCGCTGTTAGTGACATTTAGCGCGAGTTTTAGATGCTCCTCCCGTAACTGTCGTATCAGGCGATTACGCTCGATGAGCTCTTGCTGTTCTGCCTGGGCATCGGAAAGTTTTCGGGAAATGTCAGGCTGGTCCAGTTCAGCTACCACAGCTCCGGCTGAAACGATGTCATCCACATTCACCAGCCATCTTGAAAGGCGGCCGCTGGCGGTCGCTTCAAGGGGTTGGATGGCGCCCGGTGCGATCAGGATGCCTTGGCCGCGGCCATTGTCTGGCAGGCTTCCGAAAAACCCCCATAAGATTCCGAGGATGACCAGCCCGCCGACACCCATGACCGCTAGACGCTCTTGGCGTACGATGACTCTTAACGGCTCATCCAGCTGCTCTGGCGAGCGTAGCCTTTCGAGTGACGCTTTTCGGAAGAGTTCCATATCCGGGACTTAAAGTTTAATCAGATCATCAGTCCAACAGGCGCTCGCGGATCTGTTCAAAGCGCTGGGCCGCCAGGTTCATGCGATCTAAAAGTTCCGGTGGAATCTCCCGCCCATCATCTTGATCGCTAAGACCTTTTTGCATACCGTAGGCGAGGTGTCCAACTGAATCCCTCAGTCTGTCGGCAAGCAATAACCCCAGAGCCCGGTAGAAGCGGCTGGAGAATCCAGTATCTGTTCGTAGGCGTCCGTCAACGCGAGCCTTCGCTACGGCCATTACCACTGAGTCTTCTAGTGCAGTTACGGTAGCATTAGGTGGACGGGAATCCAATAACGAGAGTTCGCCCACAATTTCGCCACTGCCGATTCGGGCGATCTCGCCCACATCTTCGATTGACACTTCTAACTGCCCACGCAAAACGAAGAAAATCTCTTCAACAGGCTGGCCCTTCTGGATTAATATCCTGCCTTGGGCAATGTGTTCGCGTTGCCCGGTACTGATTAGCCAGTCTATATCCTGATCGGTAAATTCACCCAGCATATAGAGTACTTTCTTCATTTTCTTTGAAGTCCTTTGTTGTGTAGTCGCGCCGACCAACCCACAAGGTAGGTATGGTCAGTGGCGCCCCTTGTAAAGCCCTTTCGGGTGTTACCAGTATAAACTCTACGCCATACAGCCAATAGGAGTTTAAGATGTCTCACGTATTTCCCCGCCACACCAAATTGTCACCGCCAATGGCTGTGGGAGGTGAGGGCTGTTATCTGATCGACGCCGCGGGCAAGCGCTATTTTGATGGCTCGGGTGGCGCAGCGGTATCTTGTCTGGGCCATGGCGATCCAGAAGTTATTGCTGCCATTCAGGATCAAGTCCGCAAGCTCGCTTTTGCCCATACGGGCTTTTTTACCTCCGAGCCTGCCGAGAAACTGGCTGATCTTCTCATCGATCATGCACCAGGTGAGCTCGACCGGGTTCTTTTTGTATCGGGCGGATCAGAAGCCACAGAAGCGGCTATCAAACTTGCGCGTCAGTACTTTGTGGAAAAGGGCGAACCCCAGAGACGCCATCTGATTGCGCGGCGCCAGAGTTATCATGGCAATACGCTGGGAGCGCTTGCGGTGGGCGGCAACGAATGGCGTCGAGAGCAATTTTCGCCACTGCTGGTTGATGTTACACATATATCGCCGTGCTATGAATACGTTGATCGACGCGAAAATGAAACGAGCTTTGACTATGGCCAACGCGTCGCCCAGGAGTTGGAAAACGAAATCCTCAGACTGGGTGAAGATTCTGTTATGGCGTTTCTGGCTGAGCCTGTTGTTGGCGCCACAGCCGGCGCCGTGCCTGCGGTGGAAGGTTACTTTAAGCGTATACGACAGATCTGTGATCGCTACGGTGTGTTGTTGATTCTGGATGAAGTGATGTGCGGCATGGGTCGAACGGGGACCCTTTTTGCCTGCGAGGCAGATGGCGTGGTGCCGGATATATTGTGCATTGCCAAGGGCCTGGGGGCAGGTTATCAGCCCATCGGTGCGATGCTTTGCACAACAAAGATCTACCAGACCATCAAGAATGGCTCGGGATTTTTCCAGCACGGCCATACCTACCTGGGTCATCCCGTCGTGAGTGCGGCCGGTTATGCTGTTGTCCAGGCGATCCTCACGCGTAATCTTGTGCCACGCGTGCGTAAAATGGGCGACAAGCTCGATAAAGCGCTCAAAGCCCAGTTTGGCTCACATCCCCATGTGGGTGATATTCGGGGCCGTGGGCTGTTCCGGGCACTCGAGTTGGTAAAAGACAGGGAGACTAAAACCCCATTTGACCCTACGATCGGGTTGGCTGGGAAGGTCAAAAAGGCCGCTTTTGCGGCGGGCCTTATTTGTTACCCAATGTCTGGCACCCGCGATGGCAAAAATGGAGACCATGTGCTGCTGGCGCCCCCATTTATTTTAGAAGACCAGCATATTGATGAAATTGTCTCAAAGCTTTCGACCGCTCTAGCCGTTTGCCCGACCTAGAGAGCTGAGTTGATATCATTTTTTCGCATAAAATATAGGCGTATTGAAGAAGCCTCAAAGAACTTTGTAGAGTAACAATTAATCAGCACAGTCTTCGAAGTTGAAACCTATTGCCAGGTGGGTGCCTTTTTTGAACAGAGGCAAACAGAAGATGCCAGATAAGCTGCTAAGAAAAATCCCGAGCCTTCATCTTTTCGTTCGCACCATATGGTGCCGAGCTGATGAGAGAATAAAGGAGAAGCCCTCTAGTGCCTACACTTAAACAGATTGTCCAAGAGCAGACTACGCCGCTGGGACGCGCCTTTGACGCCAGTATCAATTTTCTGATTATTTTTTCGGCGATCAGTTTCGCTATTGAAACCCTCCCTGACCTTAATCCGGGGGTAAGAAGATTTCTCCATGGCACGGAAGTCGTCGTGATTGGAATTTTCACCCTGGAGTATCTGTTGCGACTTTATGTCAGCAAAAAGAAGTTGTCCTTCATCTTCAGTTTTTACGGACTTGTAGACTTGATCGCGATACTGCCGTACTACCTCTTTATGGGTTTAGACCTTAGGTCAATGAGAGCTTTCAGACTGATCAGGTTGGTCCGTTTGCTTGGAATGGCACGGTATCAAAAGGCGATGAAACGATTTAAAACAGCATTCAGTATGGCAAGGGAGGAAATTGTTCTGTTCCTTTTTCTTACCCTAATCCTGCTTTACCTGAGCGCTGTGGGCATCTACTACTTCGAACGCGAAGCCCAGCCCGAAGAATTTGCTTCAGTTTTTCATAGTCTATGGTGGGCAGTGGCAACACTAACCACGGTGGGTTATGGCGATATTTACCCGATCACCGCCGGCGGTAAAGTGTTTACATTTTTCATGATGATTATTGGAAT